>JBDSHG010000182.1:0-32481 GCA_039918615.1 Gemmatimonadaceae bacterium
GAACACGGTCGTTAAGCCCTGCAGCGCCGATGGTACTCCGCCCGAGAGGGCGCGGGAGAGTAGGCCGTCGCCGGCACCTCTTCGAAGCCTCCGCATCCGATCTGGATGCGGAGGCTTCGTCTATTCACAACTCGCCTCTCCACCCGACCTCACTACCTTTCCCCCATGACTCGAGCCGGAATAGTAGCCGTCGTCGGTAAGCCCAACGCCGGCAAATCCACCCTCTTGAACCGCATCATCGGCACGAAGCTCAGCATCACCAGCCCCAAGCCCCAATCCACCCGCGACCGCATCCTCGGCATCCACACCACCGACGACGTCCAGCTCATCATCGCCGACACCCCGGGACTCCTCGCGCCCCAGTACGCCCTCCAACGCGCGATGCGCGGCGCCGCACTCTCCGCTCTCGCCGAGGCGGACGTGATCGCCTACCTCGTCGAAGCGTCGGAGATGGATCCGCCCTCACTCGAAGTCGCGGCCGAGCTCCATGCGCCCCCCCGCGCACCCGTCGTCACCGTCTGCAACAAGATCGACGCCCTCAACCCGCGCGCGCTCAATCGCCGCCGCGCCGCACGCCCTGATGACATCTTCATCTCCGCACGAACCGGCGAAGGCATTCCGAATCTCATCGAACGGCTCGGCGCACTCCTCCCCGAAAGCCCGTTTCTCTATCCTGCCGATGAGATCGGGGCCCAGTCCATGCGCTTCTTCGCGAGCGAGCTCGTTCGCGAGACCGCGCTCGAGCAGCTGCAGGATGAAGTCCCGTACAGCGTCGCCTGCGAGATCGAAGAATTTCGCGAAGAGAAGAAGCCGATATACATTCGTGCGGTCATCTACGTCGAGCGCGACAGCCAGAAGGGAATCCTCATCGGCGACAAGGGCGCGCGTGTGCGCGAAATAGGTCGTGCGGCGCGCGTGAAAATAGAAAAGCTCGTCGACGCCCCCGTCTATCTCGATCTGTGGGTGAAGGTGCTCCCCAACTGGCGCCGCAACGCCACCTCGCTCAAACGATTCGGATACACGCTTCCCGAGGATCACACGCCATGAGTCTGTCGCCGCAGTTGCTGGAGATTCTCGTCTGCCCGAAGTGCAAGGGCCCAATCGAATACCGAGAGAGCGAGTCGGTGCTCGTCTGTCCGGTGGACCGCCTGCGCTACGAGGTGCGCGACGACATACCGATCATGCTGATCGACGACGCGACGTCGTACTAGCAGACCATGAGCTGGCTGCTCGTTCTTCTCCTCGCGGCACCCGTCGCCATCGTCGCGTCGTTTCTGCACGCACCGCCACTCGTCATCTTCGCCGCGAGCGCGATCGCGATCATCCCGCTCTCCGGACTCCTCGGCCACGCCACCGAAGAGCTCGCAGCGCACACGGGCCCGACAATGGGAGGGCTCGTCAATGCCTCGCTCGGCAATCTCGCAGAGCTGATCATCGCGGGGCTCGCCCTGCGCGCGGGGCTCACCGATCTCGTCAAGGCGTCGATCACGGGATCGATCATCGGCAACCTCCTCCTCGTGCTCGGCGCCGCACAGCTCGCGGGCGGCCTCAAGTACCGCACGCAGAAGTTCAACGCGAACTTCGCGGGAACGAGCATCTCGCTCCTCGTCATCGCGGCGGTCGGACTCATCGTCCCGACGCTCTTCCTCGCCGCGCATCCGGATCCAACGCGCGCCGCGACCGTACGCCTCTCCGAATACGTCGCCGGCTTCCTCATCGTCGGCTATGGACTCTACCTCCTCTACTCGATGGGGACGCACAAGAGCGCCTTCGATGCGCTCGAGTCGGAGACGTACGACGAGACGCCGGCCGCAGACGCGGCGCCGACGTGGACGATGCAGCGCACCATCGTCGTGCTGGTCGCGGTGGCCGGCGGCATCGGATGGATGTCGGAGCTTCTCGTGGGCGCGACCGAGGCCACGGTGCACACCCTCGGGCTCTCGAGCGTATTCGTCGGCCTCGTCCTCATCCCGATCATCGGCAACGCCGCGGAGCACAGCTCGGCCATTCTCATGGCGCGCAAGAACCGCATGGACATCGCCGCCAGCATCGCGATCGGCTCATCCGTGCAGGTTGCCCTCTTCGTGGCCCCGGTGCTGGTGTTCGTCGGAATGCTCGTCGGACATCCGCTCGACCTGGCCTTCGGAACCTTCGAGGTGGCCAGCGTGACGCTCGCCGTCTGGATCACGTCAGCCATCGTGCTGGACGCCGAATCGAACTGGCTGGAGGGTGCATTTCTGCTCCTCGTCTACGGGATTTTGGCCGTTGCGTTCTTCTATTTTTGATCGTCCAAACAAGACATCCCTGTGTGCCATAACGCTTTGACTTCCTCGACCGCGAGGACTATCCAGGCGTCCGCCAGCGTGAGGACCGCGTAGCTTGGCCCAGAGTCCAGCCGTCTATTTCGCCCCTGATGCCGCGCCGCTCCCCGAGCTCGCGCGGCACTGGTTCGACGCGCGCGGTCTCTCGCCCGTTCTCTGCCGCACGGTGGACGAGCTCATGGCGATGGCGCTCCGCGGACGGCCGCACGTCGTGATCTTCGACGCGCGCACCCATGCGGATCTCTCCTGCTCGGCGTGCGTGCGGCTCAAGGGCGACTCGTACACCGGTGTCGTGCCAGCGGGAATGTTCGTCAGCGCCGGGGAGGCGGCGCTGGCGCAGGGCTTCGCCGCTGGCGCCGATGAGGTGCTCGCCCCCAACACTCCGGATGACGAGGTGGCCATCCGCCTCGACGTGATGCTCCGTCGCGCCGACCGCGACGTCCACGTGCATCCGTCCACGCGCCTCCCCGGCGCGCCGGAGATCGAGGCCGCCATCGGCACCAGACTCGCCGCGGGCGAGCTCTTCGCCGCTTGCTACGCCGACCTCGATCATTTCAAGGAATACAACGACCGATACAGCTACTTCGAGGGCGACCGCGTCATCCGCATTCTCGCGAAGATCCTGCACGATGTGGTACGCGGGCTCTCGCCAGAAGGCGGCTTCGTCGGACATATTGGTGGAGATGATTTCATTTTCCTCGTGCCGATGCTGCAGGCACCGGAGATCTGCCAGGAGATCGTCTCTATTTTCGATTTGCTCGTGCCGTATCAGTATTCCGAACAGGATCGGCAGGCAGGCTATTATTTCGGCAAGGACAGGCGGGGACAGCTGCACCGCGTCCCGCTCATGACGGTCAGCATCGGCGTCGTGACGAACGAGCGACGGACCTTCAGTCACCCCGCGCAGGTCAGCGAGCTGGCCACAGAGATGAAGAGCTATGCGAAGACCCTCAACGGATCCGTCTATGTCGTCGACCGTCGGCAGGATCCAATCCTCGGCTCGCCGGTGGGCGTTTCCGAACGATGAACGGAACAACTCTCGCGTGAGCGTCGCCGCATGAACGTCACCTGTCCCGAGTGCAGCTCCGTCTTCCGCGTCGATCCTGCCAAGATCCCGCTCGCGGGCGTGCGCGCGCGCTGCTCGGTGTGCGGCGGTGTGATCGCTATTGGCGAGCGCGGTCGAATCGACGAGGACTTCACCGCATCCGCGCCCGCTCCGCATCCGGCGCAGACGCCGGCGCGCCAGCGTCCATCCGTCGCGCCGCCGCTGTCGCCGCGCCCGCCCGTCTCGATGCCGACGCCGCCGCAGCCGATGCACGCTGGCTTCGCGGCGCAGGGTGGCGCCGCGGCGGAACCCGTCGCGCCCGCACCATCGTCCGCGCCGCGCACCTCGGCCGGCACGAGCATGCCGTCACGTCCGTCGGCGCTCACGCCGCCGGCATCCGCCTCCGTCGCGCCCGCAGCGTCAGCGCCTGCTGCCCCACCACCGTCAGCGCCCGCAGCTGCACCAGCGGCAGCGCAGTCCGCTCCGCCCTCGGCTCCAGCAACCCGGCCTTCCGCGCCACCAGTATCGCAGCCGCCCCTCGCGCCGCGCATGTCGCCGTTCGCGCCGACCTCGTCGCCGCAGCCGAGCATGCCGTCGGCGCCCGGCGGATCATCGTACGCGTCGCCGCCGGTCCAGCGCTCCGCGCCCCCCGCCGCTCCGGCGCAACCGACGTCGCCAGCACCGCCGCCGCCCGCGGCGGCAAGCGCTGCAGCTGCGCCCTCCGCACCGGCCCCCGCACCGGCCCCCGCACCGGCCCCCGCACCGCGCGCCACGGCGCCCGTCGCACGTCCTTCCGCGCCGCAGGTCGGTGGTGCGCCGGCTGCACGACCGCCGATCAACCCGTTCCTCGCCAACGATCCGAATCAGAAGGCGAAGCGGCTCGCGCGCGCGCTCGTCTCCGACATCATCGCGTACTTCCCGGATCGCCACGCGCAGGGGAAACGCGATGGCACGTTGCGCGAGAGCTTCCGCGAGGAGATCAAGAAGAGCTACGAGGAGTACGTCGAGCAAATGGGGAAGGAGTTCGCCGAGAATACGACGCACTTCCAGGATGCGCTCAACGACGTGCTCGCAGGCGGAGCCAAGATCTTCTAGCTCCTGCGCACATGCATTGACTCCGCGTCGTGCCGAAGCGCCGATGGGAGATTATGTTTCAGATGCGAGCCGTTCCGGCGCCCGGAGCGGCTCGCGTCGTTTGCGGCCACGCCGCGCGCACCTGCCCGGCACGCGCGTCTTCATCAGGGGAGTGGATCCAATGTCCGAGAGTGAACGCACCCGGCAGCTGCGCCGGCACGATGAGCGACTCGCCGAGCTCCGGGGGTTGCTTTGACTTGGATACCAGGCGCGTCACGCTGACCACACGCGAGGCGCAGATGGGCGAGCCGAAGTTCTGGGACAACGCCGACCGCGCGCGGGAAGTGATTCAGGAAGTCAACACGATCAAGAACTGGGTCGAGCCTTTCGACCGGCTCGACGCGAAACTCCGCGAGATGACGGAGCTCGACGAGCTGCTGCAGGCCGAGCCGGACGCGGAGCTCTCGGGCGAGCTCGATCGTGATCTCTCGGGATTCGAGGAGCAGCTGCGCAGCTACGAGCTCCGCTCGATGCTGCAGGGCGCCGACGATCATCGCAACGCGATGCTCGAGATCAGCGCCGGCGCCGGAGGAACCGAGGCGCAGGATTGGGCGGGGATGCTCCTGCGCATGTACACGCGCTGGGCGGAGCGCCGCGGCTTCTCCGTCGATGTGCTCGACGTCAGCGACGGCGAGGAAGCAGGCATCAAGGGCGCGATGCTCGAGGTGAAGGGCGAGTACGCGTATGGCTTCCTGCGCTCCGAAGCCGGCGTGCATCGGCTCGTGCGCATCTCGCCATTCGACTCGCAGTCGCGCCGGCACACGAGCTTCGCGTCGGTGTTCGTGTATCCCGATGTCGACGAGCAGATCAACATCGAGGTGCGCGACGAGGACATTCGCATGGATGTCTTCCGTGCCTCGGGCGCGGGCGGCCAGCACGTCAACAAGACCAGCTCCGCGGTGCGCCTCACGCACATCCCGTCGGGCATCGTCACGAGCTGCCAGCAGCAGCGCTCGCAGCACAAGAACAAGGAGACCGCGCTCAAGATGCTGAAGAACGCGCTCTACCAGCGCGAGGTCGAGGCGCGCGAGGCGAAGAAGGCCGAGATCGATTCGGCGAAGACGGACGTCTCCTTCGGCAATCAGATCCGGAGCTACGTCTTCCAGCCGTACACGATGGTCAACGATCACCGCACGGAGCTCAAGATCACCGACGTCGGCAAGGTGATGGACGGCGCGATCGATCCGTTCATCGAGGCGTATCTCAAGCGCGCGGCGCCGGGAGTGCACACGTCGTGACCACCGAAGAGCAGAACTTCGTCCTCAAGGCGCGGCGCGAGAAGCACGACGCGTTGGTCGAGCGCGGCGTCGCGCCGTACGCCTATCGTTTCTCGCGCAGCCACACCGCCGCATCCGCGGTCGCCGCCCTCGGCAGCGCCGATGCAGGCGAGCTGGTGAGCATCGCGGGACGCCTTGTTGCGTGGCGCGGGCAGGGGAAGACGAGCTTCGCGCATCTCGCCGACGACTCCGGCCGCATCCAGCTCTACTTCCGCAAGGACGATCTCGGCGAGGAGCTGTTCGAGACGCTCAAGCTCTTCGACATCGGCGATGTGATCGGCGTGACGGGCGCGCTCTTTCGCACGAAAACCGGCGAGGCGACCGTGCGTGTCGCGACGGCGGAGATGCTCGCGAAGTCGCTGCGCCCGCTCCCGTTCGGGAAGGAGGAGACGGTCGACGGCGTCGTGGTGCGGCACTCGGGGTTCAGCGATCCCGAGCAGCGCTACCGCCAGCGCGCGGTCGATCTCGCGGTGCACCCCGATGTGCGCGCGTCGTTCGTCGCGCGCTCGAAGATGATCTCGGCGCTCCGCGCCTTTCTCGATGCACGCGGCTTCCTCGAGGTCGAGACCCCGGTGCTGCAGCCGCTCTACGGCGGCGCCGCCGCGCGTCCGTTCACGACGCACCACAACGCGCTCGACATGCCGCTCTTCCTGCGCATCGCCGACGAGCTCTATCTCAAGCGGCTGATCGTGGGCGGCTTCGATGCCGTCTACGAGATCGGCCACGACTTTCGCAACGAAGGCGTCGATCGCACGCACAACCCCGAGTTCACGATGCTCGAGTGGTATCAGGCATACGCGGACTACACGGACATGATGCTCCTCGTCGAGCAGCTGCTCGTCGCCGCGGCCGATGCCGTGCGTGCGCTTCCGAACCTCGGCGCGAACGTGCCGGCGCTCGCGACGCCGTTCGCGCGCCTCGAGTGGGTGCCGTCGCTCAACAGGGCGCTCGGTGGCGATGCCCTCGCGATGTCGGATGTGGAGTTGCGCGCAGCGGCGGAACGCGCAGGGGTGACGAAGCCCGAGTCGCTGTCGCGCCCCAAGCTGCTCGACGAGCTCTTTCAGGCGCACGTCGAGCGCACGCTGCACGAGCCGACCTTCGTCCTCGACTATCCGCTCGAGCTGTCGCCGCTCGCGAAGCCGAAGCGCGGCGCGCCGCATCTCACGGAGCGCTTTGAGCTCTTCGCCGGCGGACGCGAGCTCGCGAACGCCTTCAGCGAGCTCAATGACCCCCTCGACCAACGCCGCCGCTTCGAGGCGCAGGCGACGCTCCGCGCCGCCGGCGACGAGGAAGCGCCGGGAATCGACGAGGACTATCTGCGCGCGATGGAGCACGGGATGCCGCCGATGGGCGGCGTCGGTGTCGGCATCGACCGGCTATTCATGTATCTGTCGGGTATAGCACATATCCGCGACGTGATCCTTTTCCCGACGATGCGCCCCGAATGAATCGCCTCGAGCTGTCGATCGCCTGGCGCTATCTCCGCAGCCGCGGAAGCGCGCGGCTGTTCTCCTTCATCAGCGTCATCGCCATCGGCGGTGTGCTCGTGGGCGTCGGTGCGCTCATCATCACCAATGGCGTGATGACCGGGATGCAGACGGATCTCCGCGAGAAGATTCTCGTCGGCAGCCCGGATCTTCGCGTGCTCACTTTCGGCGAGGATCTCAAGATCACCGACTGGCAGCCGACGCTCGTGCGCGTGCGGCGCAATCCGCGCGTCGTCGCCGCCGCGCCATTCGTGCTCACACAGGGGCTCGCGACCGCTGGGCACGACTACTCCGAAGGCGTCTTCGTCGAGGGAATTCCCGCCGCCGGCCCCGGCGTCGCCGATGTCACGTCGATTCGCACGCATGCCTCCACGGGCGATTTTCGCTTCTCCACCGAGGACGGCCGGCTTCGCGGCGCAGTGGTCGGCAAGCGACTCGCCGAGCGGTTGAATGTGTTTCCGGGGAGCAAGCTTACGATGATCTCGCCCGCAGGCGCGAAGTTCAACGCGTCGGTGGGCAGCATCGTGCCGCGCATCTTTCAGTTCGAGGTGACGGGCGTGTTCGAGACGGGCATGTACGAATACGACAACTCGTACGTGTACATCGATCTCGATCGCGCGAAGGAGTTCGCGGGGCTCGGCGACGCGGTGACGGGGATCGAGGCGCGCACGACGAATCGATGGGAAGCGGGCGACGTCGCGAAGCAGCTCGCCGACACGCTCGGCTATCCATATCGCGTCACCGACTGGCAGGAGGCGAACTCGCAGCTCTTCCAGGCGCTCAAGCTCGAGAAACTCGCGATGCGCATCATCCTCCTTCTCATCGTGCTCGTCGCCGCGTTCAACATCGTCAGCACGCTCACGATGGTGGTGAAGGACAAGACGCGCGAGATCGGGATCCTCAAGGCGATGGGGCTCCCGGCGAAATCGGTACGGCGAATATTTCTCGCGCAGGGGCTCGTTATCGGCGTCGTCGGCACGGCGATCGGCGTCGTGATCGGCGTGACGGCGGGAATCGTCATCAATCGAGGGAAGCTCATCCCCCTCGATCCGACCGTTTACTTCATCGACCATCTCCCCGTCACGATCGAGTTCGGCGACGTGATCTGGATCGCGGGCGCGAGCGTCGTCATCGCCGCGCTCGCGACACTCTATCCCGCGATTCAGGCGGCGCGCCTCTTTCCCGTCGAGGCGATTCGACACGAATGAACGTTATCGAGGCGCGGAACCTGTCGAAGTTTTACATCGGTGGCGACGGTGGGCGAGTGGATGTGCTGAACGCGGTGAGTCTCGACGTCCGTCGCGGCGAGATGATCGCCATCGTCGGCGCGAGCGGCGCAGGGAAGAGCACGCTCCTCCACATCCTCGGCGCGCTCGATCGTCCGTCGGAGGGAGTCGTCACCCTCGATGGCGAAGCACTCAGCGAGCTCGGCGATGGCGAGCTGTCGATGCTCAGGAACAGGAAAGTCGGCTTCGTCTTTCAGTTTCATCACCTCTTGCGCGAGTTCTCCGCGCTGGAGAATGTGATGATGCCGCTGCGCATCTCTGGTTGGGATACGCAGAAGGCGAAAGTGAGGGCGACCGAGATGCTGGCGCGCGTCGGGCTGAGCGCACGGAGCACGCATCGTCCCTCGGAGATGTCCGGAGGCGAGCAGCAGCGCACCGCTGTCGCCCGAGCGCTCGCGGTCGATCCGGTGGTGGTCCTCGCGGACGAGCCATCCGGGAATCTCGATCACGCGAACGCCGAACGGCTCCACGAGCAGTTTACCCAGCTCGTGCGAGACCTGAACATCGCCATGGTCGTCGTTACTCATAACAAGGCGCTTGCTGCGCGCGCCGACCGCGCGCTGCTGCTGGAGGATGGCCGGTTGCAGGAAACGGATGTGCGGGAGGTGTTGCCCTGATGCTGTGCGATAGTTGCAAGGAGCGCGATGCGGTGGTGCAGGTTACGCAGGTCACCGATCCGCCGGTGCGTCAGCTCAACCTGTGTGAGAAGTGCGCCGCGGAGCGCGGCATCGAGACGCACGTCACCATGCCGAAGCAGCCGTTGGCGGACTTCATCCAGGCCGTGCAGCAGAAGCAGCTGCTTGCCGGGAGCGAGAGCTGGCGCTGCACCTTCTGCAACTCCACGCTGCGCGACTTCCGCAACACCAGCCGCCTCGGCTGCGCCTACTGCTATGGCGCCTTCGAGGCGAAGATCCGCGACCTTCTGCGCGGCGTGCATGGCACGTCGAAGCATCAGGGCAAGCGCTATCGTCCGCCGGCCGAGGGTGGGGTGGAGGAGGGCGCGTCGGTGGCGACGGAGCTTCGAACGCGGCTCCGGCGCGCGGTGGAGCAGGAGCACTTCGAGGAAGCGGCGAAGCTGCGCGACCAGCTGAAGGTGATGGAATGACGCTCGACCTCTCGCTGCTGCCGGATGGCGGGGTCAACTGGCTCGACGCGTCTGGCGATCATGCCGGGATCGTGCTCTCCACCCGGATACGGCTTGCCCGCAACCTGGAGGGCTTTGCCTTCCCCGGGCGGGCGCGAGACGGGGAGCGGCTGCGCATCCTGGCGCGGGTGCGGGAGGCGGTGGAAAGCTCGCCGCACCTGCGTGCGAATCTGCTGGTGCGCGTGGATGAGCTCGGCTCGGACGATCGGCTGCTGCTTCATGAGCGGCATTTGATCAGCAAGGAGTTGGCGGGGCTGGACGTCCAGCACCCGGTTCGGAGCGGCGCCGCCGTGTTTCTTGGCGACGGAGTAGGCGTCATGGTAAATGAAGAGGATCACCTCCGTCTCCAGACGCTGCGCTCCGGTTTCAACCTCGCGGATGCCTTCGCGGACATGCAGCGGATCGACGAGGAGCTTGGCGAGCGCGTCCCCTTCGCGTTTCACGACGAATTCGGATATCTGACCTCGTGCCCGACGAACACGGGCACCGGTTTGCGGGCGAGCGCGTTGATCCATTTGCCGGGGCTCGTGTTGACGAAGGAGATCAACAAGACGCTCGCCGGCCTGCAGCAGATCGGCTTCACCTATCGCGGGCTGTATGGTGAAGGGAGTGAGGTGGTCGGCAACTTCTTCCAGATATCGAACCAAACGACACTGGGTCGAACGGAGGAGGAGATCGTCGACAAACTGTTGCAGGTGCTGACGACGGTGATCGCGCGCGAGGAGGAGGCGAGGCGAGTATTGCTTCGCGATGCTGGTTATATTATTGAAGACAAGCTCTGGCGAGCATACGGGACACTCCGCTACGCGCGCAGCCTTACGTTCGACGAGGCGATGAATTTTCTCAGCGGCGTACGGCTGGCCGTTGGTCTGAAACTGATCACCGGCCTGAGTGTATATACCCTCAACAAGCTCCTGATCTTTTCGCAAGCTGCGCACCTGTCCCACGCGGAAGGCCGGCTGCTCTCGGAGAGCGAAGCCAATCTTGCGCGCGCACGCTACGTGCGGCAGGCACTTGCAGCGGAAGTAGGCATGTAGGGGTGCGCCTCCGGGGCGACGCTCCGTAGCATCAGAGGGATTATGAACGGCTACAACTTCACTGAGCGCGTGCGGAAAGTTCTCGCGATGGCCCGCGAGGAAGCCGCCCGTCTTCACCACGAGTACGTGGGGACAGAGCACATTCTGCTCGGCCTCATCCGTGAGGGTGAGGGAGTTGCTGCGGCCGTTCTCCAGAATTTGAGCGTCGACCTCGACGAGATTCAGCAGAAGATCGAGGAGACGGTCAAGAAGGGGAAAGCGGCGCAGACGACAGGCCCAGACCTTCCCTATACCTCGCGCGCGAAGAAGGTGTTGGAGCTCGCCATGAGCGAGGCGCGCGAGCTGAACCACAGCTATGTCGGCACTGAGCATCTCCTCCTCGGATTGCTTCGCGAGGAGAAGGGCATTGCCGCGCAGGTACTCACCGACACCGGTGTGAACCTCGACGCCGCGCGCGCGGAAACGCTGCGCCTGCTCGGCACCGAGATGCCGCAGGGCGGCGCCGCTGCGCAGCAGGGCAACGCTGCTCCGCCGCAGGCGACGAAGGGGGACAAGAAGTCCAAGACCCCCGCCCTCGATCACTTCTGCCGTGATCTCACGCAGCTCGCCGCGGAAGGACAGCTCGATCCGACCATCGGCCGCGCGAAGGAGATCCAGCGCGTCATGGAAGTGCTGACGCGACGCAAGAAGAACAATCCCGTGCTCATCGGTGAGCCGGGCGTGGGCAAGACCGCCATCGTCGAGGGGCTCGCGCAGCTCATCGCCAACAGCGAATGCCCGGACTCGCTGCGCGACAATCGCGTGCTCGCGCTCGACATGGCGGCCGTCATCGCCGGCACCAAGTACCGCGGTCAGTTCGAGGAGCGCCTCAAGGCGGTCATGAACGAAATCGCGCAGAACAAGAACGTCATCCTCTTCATCGATGAGCTGCACACGCTCGTCGGCGCAGGTGCAGCCGAAGGCGCGATCGACGCGAGCAACATGCTCAAGCCGGCGCTCGCCCGCGGTGAGCTGCAGTGCGTCGGTGCGTCCACGCTCAACGAGTACCGCAAATACATCGAGAAGGACGGCGCGCTGGAGCGCCGCTTCCAGACCGTCGTGGTCGATCCGCCCTCCGTCGACGAGACCGTCGACATTCTCAAGGGGCTGCGCAAGAAGTACGAGGATCATCACCATGTGACGATCCCCGATTCGACGCTCGTGGCCGCGTCGAAGCTGTCGGAGCGCTACATCACCGACCGCTTCCTCCCGGACAAGGCGATCGATGTCATCGACGAGGCCGGCGCACGTGCGCGGCTGGCGGCGCAGGCGCCGCCGCCGGAAGTCGCGGAGCTCAAGGCGAAGCTCGAAGGCGTGAACGGCGAGAAGGAAGCCGCCGTACGCGATCAGAATTTCGAGAAGGCGGCGTCGCTGCGCGATCGCGAACGCGAGCTGCAGGGCGACATCCGCAAAAAGCAGGAAGAGTGGGAGAAGCACCGGCAGTCGTTCCGCCCCGTGCTCGGCGAAGAGGAGATCTCCTTCATCGTCAGCCGCTGGACGGGCATTCCGGTCATGCGGCTGCAGGAGGCGGAGAGCTCGCGCCTGTTGCGCATGGAGGATGAGCTGCACGAGTCCGTGGTCGGCCAGGACGAGGCGATCAAGGCGCTCGCGCGGTCGATTCGCCGCAGCCGCGCCGGGCTCAAGGATCCGTCGCGTCCGATCGGCTCCTTCATCTTCTCGGGGCCCACGGGCGTCGGAAAGACCGAGCTCGCCCGCTCGCTCGCGAAGTTCCTCTTCGCGGATCCGTCGGCGCTCATCCGCGTCGACATGAGCGAGTATATGGAAAAATTCTCGGTGTCGCGGCTCATCGGCGCCCCACCGGGGTATGTCGGCTACGAAGATTCGGGAACGCTCACCAAGGCCGTGCGGCGCAAGCCGTATAGCGTGGTGCTCCTCGACGAGATCGAGAAGGCGCATCCCGATGTCTTCAACATCCTTCTGCAGGTGCTCGACGAAGGACATCTGACGGATAATTACGGCCGCGTCATCGACTTCAAGAACACCGTCGTCATCATGACGTCGAACGTCGGCGCGCGCGACATTACGAAGGGGAAGGGACTGGGCTTCACCACGCCGGGCGAGAAGGAGAACTTCGTCCGGATTCAGGACAAGGTGAAGGAGGAGATCCAGCGCGTCTTCAATCCCGAGTTCCTGAACAGGCTCGATGACGTGATCGTGTTCCACCCGCTGGGCAGGGAACACATCGCGCTGATCGTGTCGATTCTGATGAAGGAAGTGCAGAAGCGGCTGGGCGATGAGGAGATCTTCCTCAAGCTCACCGAGGCGGCGACGGACTTCCTGAGCACGCACGGTTACGACGAGAGCTTCGGCGCGCGGCCGCTCAAGAGGGCGATTCAGAAGTACATCGAAGATCCGCTGTCGGAGAAGATACTGACGGGCGACTTCGCAAAGGGCGACGAGATCGAAGTCGATGTCGCCAGCGATGGAGCGAAGCTCGACTTTCGGGTGCTGGCGAAGGCCACCTGATCGGGCGATCGCACGTAGCACTACCGGCCGAATGGCTCGCCTTATGGGTCATTCGGCCGTTTCATGTGTACATTACCCGGAATGTCCCGACTTTTTTTCCTTCCACTCGCGGTCTCGCTCGCGAGCATGACGGCGCACGCACAGAGCACACCCTCTGGTTGCGTGCTCCCCGATTCGGTAGCGGTACGTGGCAACAAGCGCGTGACGACCGAAAAGATCCGCGCTGACGCCGGCCTCACCGCCGGCGACTCGCTGAACTATCGCGTGCTCCAGCGAACCCTTCGCAACCTCTTCGCGACGGGCGCCTTCGGCGATGTGCAGGCCGGCTGCGAAGTCACCGGCAGCCACGCGATCCTGACCCTCACCGTCGTCGAGCGGCCACTGCTCAAGGGCTTTACGATCAAGGGCGCGAACGTGATCTCGGAGGGCACGCTCCGCGGCAAGGTCGAGATGCCGACGAACCGTGCGCTCGATCCCTCGGCGGTGCGCAACACCGTCCAGAAGTTCGACTCGATGTATCAGGCGAAGGGCTACTACCTCGCGAAGATCACTCCCGTTACCGACACCGCCGGCGGCGACGCACACCTGACCTTCAACATCGATGAGGGGCGCCACCTCGCGATCTCCGGCGTCGACATCCAGGGGAACAAGGAGCTCAAGGACAAGCAGGTCGTCGCCGCCATGAAGATCAAGCCGGAGGCCTTCTGGTTCTGGCGAAAGGGCGCCTTCGACGACGAGAAATTCCAGGGCGACCTGAGCGAGCGCATCCCCAAGCTGTACGAGCAGCACGGACTCATCGACGCGCAGGTCGTCAAGGACTCGCTCGTCGTCGATCACAGCAACGGGAAGGCGCTGCTGCGGGTGACGATGGATGAGGGCGTGCGCTATCGCGTCGGTACGATGGAGATCGTCGGCAACCATCACTTCACGACCGACGAGTTGATGCGCTACTACCCGTTCCAGGCGCACGAGCAGACGATTACGCAGCGCCTCCGCGGAATGCTCGGCCATAAGGATGGCGATGTCGGCTCGTTCGATCAGAGTGCGTGGGAAGCGGCGACCACCGCGATCCGCAACGCGTACAGCAACGAAGGCTACATCTACGCGCAGATCCGCCCGGTGATGGACCGCTCGACGCGCGACTCGATACCCGTCGTGAATCTCCGCTGGGAGATCGACGAGAAGACGCCGGCGACGATCAACCGCATCGAGATTTTCGGCAACGACTACACGAACGAAGCCTGCATTCGTGAGCAGCTCGTGATCCTTCCGGGCGATGTGTTCAATCAGGATCGCCTCATTCGCAGCTATCAGAACATCCAGAATCTGAACTTCTTCGAGTCGCCGCTGCCGCCACCGGACACGAAGCCCGCGAACGACAAGGGCGACGTCGACATCATCTTCCGGATGAAGGAGAAGCGCACCGGCAGCATCAACTTCGGCGCCTCGGTCGGGCAGGGGACGGGAGTCGGCGGCTTCATCGGGCTTACGCAGCCGAATTTGTTCGGCGCCTGCAAGAGCGCCTCGCTGCAGTGGCAGTTCGGACAGTTCATCAACGACTTCCAGCTCAGCTACACGGATCCGTCGGTGAAGCAGACGCGGATCTCGGCGACGGTCACCGCCTACCACACCCAGTCGCGTTACACGATCGCCGATCTCGGGCAGAGCACGAGCTCGGGCGCGTCGCTGCAGTTCGGCTTTCCGGTGCGCGGCTCCCCGTTTACCCGCTTCTTCGTCTCTTACGGCGGTGAAGCGGTCAAGTTCAGCGGCGGCCTCGCCTCGCGCGACACGTCCATCAACCAGTCGTATAACTTTCGTTCGACGCTCGGCTTCACGCTGACGCACGACAATCGAATCGATCTGCCGTTCGCTTCTGCCGGCTCCGAACGCACCATCACCGCACAGTTGAACGGTGGGCTGCTCGGCGGCACGGCAAGCTTCCAGCGCTACACCACCGAGCTGCGCAACTACACGACGCTGGGCACCATCGGCGGCAGTGCTCCAGGATCGCAGCCGATGAAGCTCGTGCTCGGACTCACCGCACGCGCCGGCGCGGTATTCGGAAACGACGGGCCGTTCTTTTTCTCGCAGAGCTTCGCGCTCGGTGGCACGCAGTACGGCGAATCGCTCCGCGGCTACGAGGAGTTCTCGATCACGCCGCAAGGCTACGTCAATCAGACGAACAGCAATGCGACGCGCACCTCGTTCGGGAACGCGTTCTTCACGTCGACGGTCGAGCTGGGACTTCGCTTCAACCAGATGCTGTACACGGATGTGTTCTACGACGCGGGCAATGTATGGAACAAGCCCAGCGAGTTCGACCCGACGCGGCTCTTCCGCGGCGTCGGTTTTGGTGTGGCGATCGTGACACCACTCGGTCCGCTGGGGCTCGACTACGCCTACGGACTCGATCGTGTCGATCAGTTTGGCAACAAGAAGCCCAAGTGGCAGTTACACTTCAAGCTCGGGCAACTCTTCTAATCGGAGCTACCATGCGTTCCTCTGTACGCGTCGCCACCGCTGTCGTGGCGCTCACTATTTCGATGGCCGGTCTCCTCGCCGCGCAGGGCACAGCGCCGAAGATCGTGTACGTGAACTCGCAGAAGATCATCGCGCAGGCCCCCGGCCGCGCCGGGGCGGAAGCGCAGTTCCAGAAAGAGATGGATCAGTACAAGGCCCAGGTCCAGCACATGGGCGACACGCTCCAGTCGCAGATCGCCGACTATCAGAAGAACCAGGCGACGATGTCGGCCACGGCGAAAACCGCGAAGGAAAAGGATCTCACCGCGAAGCGGCAGGCGTACCAGCAGCGCGTGCAGGAGCTCGAGCAGACGGCGCAGCAGCGCGAGGCAGAGCTTGTTCGTCCGATCATGGAGCAGATCAACCGGATCATCGAGCAGATTCGCAGCGAGAACGGCTACACGTTCATTCTCGATGCCGGCAGTCAGGCGGGGGTCGTCGTCGCTGCGGATTCGACGCTCGACGTCACGGATCAGGTGATCAAGAAGCTCGTCGCCGCTGGTCCGGTCGCCACGAAGGCCGCGCCGATGGCTGCGCCGTCCTCGACGACCACTCCTCGCTCGACCGGCGCTGCCCCAACCAAGCCAACCGGTGTGTCGCGTCCCAAGTCCACGCCTAACGACCGTTGAGCAAAACGGTTCGAGCCTCGGGCAGCCTCGGTGGCGTGAGCGATTCCGCTCTCACCGCCGAGGCTGTCGCGCATCTCGTCGCAGGTGAGCTGCGTGGAGATGCGGGTGTGCGCGTCGTGCGCGTTGCAGCGCTCGACCGCGCGGCGCCGGATGATCTGAGCTTCTTCGCCAATCCGCGATACGCCGAGGAGTTCGCGTCGTCGAAGGCGGGTGTCGTGCTCGTCTCAGCGGAGCTTGCCGATCATCCGGGGCCGCCATGCAGGATCGTCGTCGCCAAGCCGCAGGAGGCGATGCTCCTCGTGCTCCCCGCGCTCTATCCCGAGCCGCCTCGCGCGACGGGGATTCACCCCTCGGCGGTGATCAGCGCAGGAGTGAAGCTCGGAAAGGACGTCGCGATCGGCGCGCACAGCGTCATCGGCGACGGTGCGGTGCTTGGCGACCGCGTCGTGATCGGCCCGCTCTGCGATGTCGGAAGCGGGGTAATGATCGGCGAGGATTCGCATCTCGTCAGCGGGGTGACGCTCTATCCCGGCACGATCCTCGGCGCGCGCGTGCGACTGCACGCTGGCGTGCGCGCGGGTAGCGACGGCTTCGGCTACGTGCCGACGCGCGCCGGCGTGCAGAAGATCCCGCACGTCGGACGGTGCATTCTCGAGGACGATGTGGAGGTCGGTGCGAACTCGACCATCGATCGCGGCAGCATCGCGGATACGGTGATCGGCGCAGGAACGAAGCTCGACAATCTCGTGATGATCGCGCACAATGTTCGGCTGGGGCGCATGTGTCTGATCGCCGCGCAGTCGGGGATCGCGGGCTCGACGCGGCTCGGCGACGGCTGCATGATTGGCGGGCAGGTCGGCGTCACCGGGCATCTCGAGCTCGGCAACAACGTGAAGCTGGGAGCGGGATCGGGCGTCATGGATGACATTCCGGATGGCGAGATGTGGAGCGGCTCGCCGGCGCGGCCGCAGCGCGAGTGGCTCAAGGCCACGTCGGCGTTCTACAAGCTCGCCGACCGCCTTCGCGAGATCGAGCGCCAACTGAACGAGAAGAAATCGTGACCGCTCGCCGTCATTCCATCGGCGGCGCCATCTCGCTGCAGGGGATCGGGCTGCACCTCGGGCGCGACTGCACGCTGACCTTCCATCCGGCGTTGCCGGGTTCCGGAATCAGCTTCCGCCGCACCGATCTTGCGGGCGAGCCAACGGTGCATGCGCGCGCGGAGAACGCGGTGCTCACCGAGCGCCACACGCAGCTCGGTGGCGGTGACGAGGCCGTGCACACGGTGGAGCACGTGCTCTCCGCCATCGCCGCGCTCGAGATCGACGACATCCGCATCGACCTCGATGCCGCGGAGCCCCCGATCCTCGACGGGAGCGCGCGACCATTTCACGATGCGTTACTGATGGCCGGTATCGTCGAGGTGGCGGGCGAGGTCGAGTATCTCACTCTTCGCGCGCCGCTCACCCTGCGCGACGCCGGATCGACGTACACGGTCACGCCGTCGCCGACACTGTCGCTCGAGGTGACGATCGATTTTCCGCACCCGCTGATCGGCCGGCAGTCGTGCCAACTTCCGGTCACCCCCGCGACTTTCGCCTCGGATCTGGCGGGGGCGCGCACCTTCGGCTTCCTTCGGGAGGCGGACGCGCTGCGCGCGAAGGGACTGATCCAGGGCGCGACGACGTCGAACACCGTGGTGCTCGACGATGACGGGCCCGTCGACACGGAGCTTCGCTGGTCCGACGAGTTCGTGCGACACAAGGCGATGGACTTCATTGGCGATCTGGCTCTCGCGGGAAAGCGCATCCGCGGACGGATCGTCGCCGATCGGCCGAGCCACCGGGGAACGGTGACGCTCGTCCGCGAAATGTTGAAACGTGCCGCAGAGGAGACGCGGATGAGTGGAACCGAGGACATCATCAAGCAGCTGCCCCATCGCTATCCCTTTCTGCTCGTGGATCGCATCCTCGAGCACGACCGGGGCAAGCGCATCGTGGGATTGAAGAACGTCACGATCAACGAGCCGTTTTTTCAGGGGCACTTCCCGGGGCACCCGGTGATGCCCGGCGTGCTCATCGTGGAGTGCATGGCGCAGGTGGGCGGGCTCATGATGCTCGGCGACTCGGAGGACGCGTCGCAGCTCGTCATGTACTTCACGTCGCTCGACAACGTGAAGTGGCGGAAGCCCGTAAAGCCGGGTGACCAGCTGCGCATCGAGGTGGAGATGGTCCAGCGGCGCGGGCGCATGTGCAAGCTCCACGGCGTCGCGCGCGTGGATGGCGAGATCGTGTGCGAGGCGGACATGGGCGCGATGGTGCGCGACAAGTGACCGTTCGCATCCACCCGACCGCGCTCGTGTCACCGGACGCGCAGATCGGCGAGGGCGTCGAGATCGGCGCCTTCGCCATCATCGGTCCGGAGTGCGTGATCGGCGACGGATGCGTCATCAGCGCGCGCGCGACGCTCGAAAGGCTCGCAACGCTCGGGGAGAGCGTGAAGGTGGGGAGCGGCGCGATCGTCGGCGGCGATCCGCAGGATCTCAAATTCCACGGCGAGCGCACGTTCGTCGAGATCGGCGATCGCACAGTGATCCGCGAGTTCGCGACCATCAATCGCGGCACAGCGGAGTCGGAGCGGACGGTGGTGGGCACCGATTGCCTCCTCATGTCATACGTGCATCTCGCGCACGACTGTCATCTGGGCAACCACATCATCATCTCCAACGCCACGCAGGTCGCCGGGCACGTGCACGTGGAGGACCGCGTGATCATCTCGGGGCTCGTCGCGGTGCACCAGTTCGTCAAGGTCGGCGCGTATGCGTTCGTCGGCGGGTCCTCGAAGATCACGCAGGATCTTCCGCCGTATCTTAAAGCGGCGGGGAATCCGGTGAAGATCTACGGGCTCAACTCCGTCGGGCTGCAGCGAGGCGGCTTCGATCCGGAGGTCGTGCGCGAGCTCAAGCGGGCGTATCGCCTCTTCTTTCGCTCGGAGCTCATCCTGTCGCGGGCGATGGAGCGCGCGCGCGAGGAGCTGCATCCGTACCCCGAAGTGGAGCACTTCCTGGCGTTCGTTTCGAAGAGTGAGCGCGGGCTCGCGGTATGACCGCGCCCCTCGCCGGAGCTCGTCGTGCGTGAGGTGCTGGTGGTCGCCGGTGAGGCTTCCGGCGACCTGCACGCCGCAGCGGTCGTAGAGGCGCTCAGGCGCCTCGCTCCCGAAGTCCCGATTGCCGCCGTCGGCGGAGCGCGCACCAAAGCCGCCGGCGCCACTCTCATCGCTGACATCGCCGCGCACGCGGTGATGGGCTTCGCGGGCGTCGTCAGACAGATCCCCTTTCATCTCCATCTGCTCGGCCGCCTCAAGGCGCGGATGGCGACCGGCGGCGTCGGCCTCGTGATTCTCGTCGACTATCCGGGCTTCAATCTGCGCATCGCCGCCGTGGCGAGGGCCGCCGGTGTTCCGGTGCTGTACTTCATCACGCCCAAGGTGTGGGCGTGGCGTGCGGGCCGGCTGAGGGAGATGCGGCGCACGATTGCGCGCGCAGCGGTGATCCTTCCGTTCGAAGAGCCGTATCTCCGGGAGCACGGCATCGCTGCGACGTACGTGGGAAATCCGCTGCTCGACGGCGCGCGCGATCTGCCGTCTCGCGCACGCGCGCGCGCGACGCTCGGCCTTCCTGACGATGCTCCCGTGCTTGCGCTCTTCCCGGGAAGCCGGCGCGGCGAGCTCGCGCAGCACCTCGATGTGTTCACGGCCACCGCGCGCGAGCTACAACGGCGACGGCCATCGCTCCGTGTGATCGTCGGCGTCGCGCCGAACATGGTGCTCGACCCGGCGCGTGTGCCCTTCCAGCTGGTCGAAGGGGATTCGTACACGGTGTGGCGCGCGGCCGACGCCGCGCTCGTGAAGAGCGGGACATCGACGCTCGAGGCGGCGATCGCGGACACGCCGTTGATCGTCGCGTATCGAGTGGGGGCGCTGAACTACGCGATCGCGCGCCGCCTCATCCGGGGCATCTCGTACATCGGGCTCGTGAATCTCGTCGTCGATCGCTGCGTCGCGCCGGAGTTCATTCAGCACGCGATGCAGCCGCTCGCGATGGCGGATGCGCTCGAGCCGCTGCTCGTGCTCGGCTCGCCCGCGCGCATCGCGATGCTCGCCGGGCTCGCCGACGTCCGCGGCGCGCTCGGCGAGCCCGGCGCGGCGGAGCGTGTCGCGCGCATCGCGCTCGAGATGCTGGCGTGAGCGACGATCCCGCGCGCGCGCGACGGAAGTTGCGCCGCGCGCGCTGGGCCTCGGCGATCGCCGGCGCGGGCGTGCGCGTGCTCGCGCGCACCTGGCGCGTGCGCGAGGTGCATCAGTCGAAGAGCGATATCGTTCGGCAGCACGAGCGCCCGGTCATCTTCTGCCTTTGGCACTCGGAGCTCCTCTGCCACATGTGGAATTTCCGCGCGCTCGGCATCGTCGCGCTGATCAGCGAGCACGGCGACGGCGAGATCGCGGCTCGCGCGGCCGAGTCGATGGGCTATCGCACGATTCGCGGATCGTCGCGGCGGGGCGCGGAGCGCGCGCTGCTGTCGCTCGCGCGAGAGGTGGAGGGAGGCGCGCACGTGGCCGTCACGCCGGATGGGCCGCGCGGCCCCGCGGAGAGCTTCGCTCCCGGCGCGCTGATCGCGGCGCAGCGGTCGGGCGCGCCGATCGTGCTGCTGCGCGCGGTCGTCGATCGCGCGTGGCGGCTGAGGAGCTGGGATCGATTCCTCATTCCGAAGCCGTTCGCGCGCGTCACGATCTACGTCGGCGATCCGCTGTTCGTACGCGCCTCCTCCTTGCGGGAGGCAGCGGGCCAGGGTCCGCGCTTTCAGGCGCTGATGCGCGCGCTTCCCGAGGCCGTCGATGGATGAGCGATCGCCGGTGGAGTGGCTCTGGTGGAGCGACAGCGCGGGCGCGCGCGCCGCGCGCTCGGCGCTCGCGCCCGCATCGATGCTCTTCTCGCTCGTGGTCCGCGTGCGCAACGCACTTTACGACCGGCGCATCATGCGCGTGCACGCCCCTCGCATTCCAGCGCTGTCGGTGGGCAACCTGACCGTTGGCGGCACCGGGAAGACCCCCGTCTCCTCGTGGCTGGCGACGGCGCTCCAGTCACGCGGTGCGCGGCCGGCGATCGTGATGCGTGGCTACGGCGGCGATGAGCCGCTCGTGCACGCGCGACTCACCCCCGAGATTCCCGTGATCGTGAACGCGAATCGTCTCGAGGCGATCGAGCGCGCGGCAGCCGCGGACGCCGACATTGCGGTGCTCGACGATGGCTTTCAGCATCGGCGCGTAGCGCGAGCTGCGGACGTCGTGCTGGTGAGCGCCGACGTGCCCGGTAGTCCTCTGCGACTGCTGCCAACGGGTCCGCTCCGGGAGCCGGTGACTGCGCTTCGGCGCGCGTCGCTGGTGATCATCACGCGAAAGGCGGCGACTCTCGACGATGCGCGCGCCGTCGCGGCGCTCGTGCACACCATCGCCCCCGCTGTACCGACCGCCATCGTCCATCTCGCGCTGAGCGACATCCGCATCGGCGACGCACCGCCGGCACCGCTCGCGTCGATCGCGGGCCGCCGCGTGCTCGCGATCGCTGGAGTCGGCAACGGTGACGCCTTCGGCGAGCAGCTCCGCCAGGCCGGCGCGACCGTACGGATGACAGCGTTTGCGGACCATCATCCGTTCACCGAGGCCGATGCGCGGGCGCTCGCGCGTGACCTCGGGGCGGATGAAATCGCCCTTTGTACGCTCAAGGACGCGGTCAAGCTTCTGTCGCTCTGGCCTCGCGAAGCTCGGGCCATTGGCTATGTTTCCCAAGCCGTAATCGTCGAAGAGCACGAGGATGCAATCGATGCGATCCTCGATTTCGTGATCGACGCACGTCTCCGCCAACTCTGACCCCTTCGGGTCTACGGTACTCCAATCGAATATGACTGCTGACTCCCGGCTCGCCCCGCAGAAAGTGATCGGTCCGAACAAGGATACGTTCCTCAATGAGGACAATCCGTTCGAGGACATGATGTCGCGTTTCGATCGGGCCGCCGAGCTGCTCGACCTCGAGCCCGGTTTGTACAAGATCCTGCGCAGTCCCGAAAAGCAGATCATCGTGTCGATTCCGGTGCTGCTCGACAACGGCGAAATCGAGGTGTTCACCGGCTACCGCGTGCTGCACAACACGTCGCGCGGACCGGCCAAGGGCGGCATTCGCTTCGACTTGAACGTCACGATCGATGAGGTGAAGGCGCTCGCGGCGTGGATGACATGGAAGTGCGCGGTCGTCGACATTCCCTTCGGCGGCTCGAAGGGCGGCGTAATCTGCGACCCGTCGAAGCTGAGCGTCGGTGAGCTCGAGCGGCTGACGCGCCGCTACACCGCCGGGATCATCAATATTCTCGGACCGGATTCGGATGTACCGGCACCGGACGTCAATACGAACGAGCGCGTGATGGCGTGGGTGATGGACACGTATTCGATGCACGCGCGACACACGGTCACTGCCTGCGTTACGGGGAAGCCCGTCGAAATGGGCGGGTCGCTCGGCCGGCGCGAGGCAACGGGCCGCGGTGTGATGATGGTGACGCGCGCCGCACTCGCGCATCTTGGCATGCCGATCGCGGGCGCGACCGTCGCGGTGCAGGGTTTCGGCAACGTGGGCTCCGTCACCGCCGATCTGCTGCGCAAGGAAGGGTGCCGCATCGTCGCCATCGGCGATCGCGGGGGCGCGGTGTACGACGCGAAGGGCATCGACGTCGACAAGGCGATCCAGCACGTCAAGAAGACCAAGTCGCTGGAGGGTTTCGATGGCGGCGAGCGCATCTCCAACGAGGATCTCCTCACGCTCGATGTCGACGTGCTCGTCCCGGCGGCGCTCGAGAACGTGATCACCCGGAAGAACGCGGCGAACATCCGCGCGCGTATCATCTCTGAGGGCGCGAACGGGCCGACGACGGCGCCGGCGGATGCCATTCTCGAGGAGAAGGGGATCTTCGTCATCCCCGACATCCTCGCGAACGCGGGCGGTGTGACGGTCTCGTACTTCGAGTGGGTGCAGGATCGCGGCGGCTATTTCTGGACCGAGGAAGTCGTCAACCAGCGACTCGGCCAAATCATGGAGCGCAGCTTCGAGGCGGTGCTCGAGCTCTCGAAGCGCCACAAGGTGAACATGCGCACGGCGGCGTACATGCTGTCGATTTCGCGCGTGGCGACGGTGCACCGCCTGCGTGGCATCTACGCCTGAGTCGTCCGGAGCGCCGTCGCGCACGCGCCGCGGCGGCGCGTGATGCGTGACGTCGCCGGGTGAAGTTCCGGATCGTCGCGGTGGGAAAGCCGCGTGCGCAGAATCTTGCCGCGGCGATTCAGGACTACGAGACGCGTGCCGCACGCTACTGGCCGCTGGAAGTCCGCGAGGTGCGGGAGGAGTCCGCGCGCGGCGCGTCGGCGGAGCAGGTGCGCGAGCGGGAAGGGGAGCGACTGCTCGCCGCGGCGGGTGCGGGGGCGCTCGTCGTCGCCTGCGAGGGAGATGGCGACGCGCGGACGTCGGCCGACTTTGCGCTGTGGATGACCGCGGAGCGGCAACGTGCGGCACGCGATGTCGCTTTCATCATCGGCGGTGCACTCGGACTCTCCGCTGCCGTTCGCGCCGCGGCATCGCAACGGCTCTCCTTCTCCCGATTCACATTTCCGCACGAGCTCGCGCGGTTGCTGCTGGCCGAGCAGCTCTATCGTGCCGGTACGATCGTGCGTGGCGAGCCCTATCACAAATGAGTTGTCGTCGTGCGTCGATGTCGCTCGGGCGAGGAGGCAGGTGAGCGAGCCGCGCGTCGTCACGCTTCCCTTCGGCGGGCCGCCGCTCGCGCGCGCGGGGATGGCGGGAGAGACTCCTCGCGCGTGGCTCGAGCCTGCGCCGGCGAGTGTGGCGGAATGGACCGCGCGCGCGCGGGCAACACTGGCGGATGCGAGCGTCGGCGATTGGGTGAAGCAGCTGGCGCCCGCGTTCGCGGCCAGTGGAGCGGCGGCGGAGCGGCTGGCTCGGAGCGCGGGCGGGAAGGGGGTGGTGATAACGACGGGGCAGCAGCCGGGATTGTTTGGCGGGCCGGTCTACACGTGGAGCAAGGCGTTGAGTGCGCTGGCGCTGGCGGATGCGCTCGAGCGGGCGACGGGGATCGCGACGGCGCCGGTGTTCTGGGCCGCGACGTACGATGCTGATTTTCAGGAGTCCAGCGCCAGTTATGTCATACTGAGTGGCAGTCTCGTGCATTTGCAACCACCGCTTCCCGAGCATCCAGATCTCGCCATGCGCGACACGCCGCTCGGCGACGTTGCTCCGCTCATTCGTTCACTCGAGCTCGCGGGCGGATCGGCCGTCGCGCACCAGGCGCTCGACGCCGTGCGCGAGGCGTACGTCGCCGGCAACACGATCGGGCTGGCATTCGTCCAGCTCCTCCGCACGATCCTCGAGCCACTCGGTATCGCGGTGCTCGACGCTGGCCACCCCGCCGTCCGCCGCGCGTCGCACGGCTTTCTGCGCCGCGCGCTCGATCGCGCGCCGGAGATCGACGCCGCGCTCACCGCGCGCGAAGTGGAACTCCGCGACAGGGGATTCGAGCCGCCGGTGGCGCACGTGCGCGGACTCTCCACCGTCTTCCGCTACTCCGACCGTGCGCGCGTCCGCATCCCGATCGCCGACGCGAAGGCGGTGGACGACGACGCGGAGCTCGAGGCCAACGTGCTCCTGCGTCCGGTCGCGGAGCGCGCGATTCTCCCTACCGTCGCGTACATGGGCGGCCCCGGCGAAGTCGCGTACTTCGCGCAGGCGACCGCCGTCGCGCAGGCACTCCGCGTTGCGGTGCCGGTGGTCGTGCCGCGATGGTCCGGGATGATCATCGAGCCGCACGTCGAACGGCTGCTCGCGCGCTATTCGCTGACGCCGGAGGAGCTGCGTGACCCGCACGCGGCAGAAGCGCGTCTCGTCCGCGCGCGCATCTCGCCCGCCGTGCGCGACGCGCTCGGGCGCTACGCCGCGGACGCCGACGCGTTGAACGACGCACTCCGCTCCGCGCTCGCCTCCGATGGCAGCGCACCCCTCGTCCCCGACGCGGTGCTCGACGGCGCGAAGCACAACGTGTCGCACCGCATCGAGCGCCTCGAGCGACGGGTGGTCGCCGCGGCGAAGCGGCGCGAGGCGACGACGATGCGCGATATCCAGATCGCGCGTACCTCGCTCTATCCGCTCGGCAAGCCGCAGGAGCGCGTGCTCAACTTCATTCCGATGCTCGTGCGTCACGGCGCGCCTCTGCTCGCGCAGATGCAGGCGCGCGCGGGCGAGCATGCCGCATCGATTCTCGCAGGACAGGCGACACGCGCATCGGATGAGCGGCCCGACGCCCCTCGCTAGCGCGCCGCCGCCCGCGCCGCGCGAGCGGTCGGGGCGCGCAGCGACGCTCGTCGCGACGGGGATCCTGTTCAGCAGGCTCGCGGGACTCGTGCGCCAGCACTTCCTGGCGCGCTATCTCGGTCTCAGCGATGGCGCCGACGCCTTCAACGCCGCCTTCCGCATTCCGAACTTCCTGCAGAATCTCTTCGGCGAAGGCGTATTGTCCGCGTCCTTCATCCCGGTGTACGCGCGGCTGCGCGCGAACGGCGAAGAGGCGGAAGCGGCGCGAGTGGCGAGCGCGGTGCTCTCGCTCCTCGCCGTCGCGACCTCGATTCTGGTACTCCTCGGCATCGCCGCGACGCCGGTGCTCATCGCCGTCATCGCGCCGGGGTTCACGGGCGCGAAGCGCGAGCTCACGATCACCCTCGTGCGCATCCTCTTTCCGGGCGCCGGGCTGCTCGTGCTCTCCGCCTGGTGCCTCGGCGTTCTCAACAGCCATCGCCGCTTCCTCATCTCGTATTCGGCGCCGATCGTTTGGAACTTCGCCGTCATCGTCGCGCTCATCTGGCGCGGCGGCCGCGTAGCGGAGTTCGATCTCGCGGTCGTGGCGGCGTGGGCGTCGGTGGTGGGCAGCGCGGCGCAGCTCCTCGTGCAGCTTCCGACGGTGCTCTCGGTGCTCCACCACTTCGACCTGACATGGGACACCGCCTCCGCGAATGTGCGCACGGTGGTCTCGAACTTCCTTCCGGTGTTCATCGGCCGTGGTGTCGTGCAGATCAGCGGCTACATCGACGCCGTCATCGCGAGCCTTCTCGGCACCGGCGCGCTCGCGGCGCTCACGAACGCGCAGGCGTTGTACATGCTGCCGGTCAGTCTCTTCGGAATGAGCGTCTCGGCGGCGGAGCTGCCGGCGATGTCGAGCGCGGTCGGTGAGACGGCCGACGTCGCGGAGTATCTGCGATCGCGTCTGGACGGGGGGCTCCGCCGCATCGCCTTCCTCGTCATTCCGTCGGCGATGGCCTTCCTCGCGCTCGGCGACATTCTCGCCGGAGCGCTCTTCAAGTCCGGGCGATTCACGCAGGCCGATTCGGTGTACGTCTGGAGCATCCTTGCGGGTTCGGCTGTGGGGCTGCTCGCGTCGACGCTGGGACGGCTGTACGCGTCGACGTATTACGCACTGCGCGACACGCGCACGCCGCTGCGCTACGCGATCGTGCGCGTCGTGCTGACGAGCGGGCTCGGATATCTCTTCGCGATCCCGCTTCCAAAGCTGCTGGGTATCGATCCACACGCGGGCGTCGCGGGGCTCACGGCCTCGGCGGGCATCGCCGGCTGGGTGGAGTTCGTGTTATTGCGCCGCACGCTCAATGCGCGCATCGGCCGCACGGGGCTCGCGGCATCGCTCGTGGCGCGGCTCTGGCTCGCGGCCGCGCTGGCGGCGGCCGCGGCGTGGGGAGTGAAGGTACTCGTTGGCCCGCGCCCGGCAATTCTGCTCGCGCTGCTCACGATCATCCCGTACGGCGTGGTGTATTTCGCGTCGACCGCCGCACTCGGCATCCCCGACGTGCGCACGATGCTGGAGCGCGTCGCACGCCGACTTTCGCAGTCGCCAAAGCGCTAGTGGCCACGCGGCACGAGATCAACAGCTGGTGAAACGATTGAACGGAGAGAAGCACGGATTCAACGGATAACTACGACGTAGGACTGCTCCGTTCAATCTGTGCCGTTCATCCGTTCAATCGTATTTCAAACGTCGGTGACTGAACGCTACGTGCGCTCGTGGCCGCGAGCCAGAGTCACGCAACGACTCTCCGCCGCTATATTTGGGTCGTGCCAAACGAGCCCGCAGAGCAGATCGCGCTCAAGCTTCCGCATCTCCCCGAATCGCCCGGCGTGTACCTCTTCAAGGACGCGGCGGGCGTGGTTTTGTACGTGGGGAAGGCGAAGCGGCTCCGGTCGCGGGTGCGCAGCTACTTCAACGCCGATCCGCTCGCCAGCGCAAAGACCCGCGTGCTCGTCCGGCAGATCGTCGATGTCGAGACCATCGTGCTTCCCACGGAAGCGCATGCGCTCGTGCTCGAGGCGAATCTCATCAAGGAGTACAAGCCGCGCTTCAACATCGCGCTGCGCGACGACAAATCGTATCCGTACATCAAGGTCACGGTCGGCGAGCCCTTCCCGCGCGTCTACGTCACGCGTCGCCTCGTCGATGATGGGAGCCGGTACTTCGGTCCCTACACGGATGTCGGCGCGATGCGGCGCGCGCTCAACGTCGTCAAGCGGATCTTCACCGTGCGCTCGTGCCGCTACGACATGCCGAAGGAGATGCCGGAGCGCGCCTGTCTCGACTATCACATCGGACGGTGCAAGGCGCCGTGCATCCTGCTGCAGACGCAGGAGGACTATCGCGCGATGATCGACGAGGTGCTCCTCTATCTCGACGGACGCACCGCGGAAGTCGTGAAGCGGGTACGCGCGCGCATGGACGAGGCGGCGCAGAACATGGATTTCGAGGGCGCCGCCGAGCTGCGCGATGCGCTGCGCCACCTTCAGAAGCTCGAGGAGCCGACCGTCGTCGTCGAGGTCGAAGGCGGCGATCGCGACGTCCTCGGCTACGCGCGCGACGGGGAGGACGCCGTCGTCGCGATGCTGCACATTCGCTCCGGCAAGCTGCTCGCACGCGAGCATCAGTTCGTCGAGAATATCCAGGACGAAGGTGATGACGTGGTGCTCGCCGCCTACATCGCGCGCACGTACATCCCGCTCGCCGAGCACGCGCGCGAGCTGCTGCTCCCGTTCGACATCGCCGATCGCGAGCTCATCGAGCAGACGCTTCCGCGCACGCAGATCTGGATGCCGCAGCGAGGGCCGCGTCGACAGCTCATCGAGCTCGCCGACCAGAACGCGCGTCATCTGCTCGAGGAGCAGAAGACGTCGACCTTCGAGACGGATGAGCGCGCGGTTGATCCCGTGTACGAGCTGCAGCGCGAGCTGTCGCTGCAGAGCGTCCCTCGCGCCATGATCTGCTTCGACATCTCGACGTCGCAAGGCACCGACACCGTGGCCTCGTGCGTCTGGTTCGAGAACGGACGGCCGAAGCGCGCGGAGTATCGGAAGTTCAAGATCGAATCGATCGAGGGTGGCATGCCGGACGACTTCGCGTCGATGCGCGAGGTGGTCACGCGCTACTTCACGCGGCGCCTCGACGAGCAGAAGCCGCTCCCCGATCTCGTGGTAGTCGACGGCGGGAAGGGACAGCTGAGCTCCGCGCGCGAGGCGCTCGAGGCCTTGAATCTCTCGCGGCTGCCGACGATCTCACTCGCCAAGCGCGACGAGGAGATCTTCTTCCCAGGCCGGAGCGAGTCGCTCCGCCTGTCGAAGCGATCGCCCGCGCTGCGGATGCTGCAGCGCATG
The DNA here is from genome assembly GCA_039918615.1 of Gemmatimonadaceae bacterium. Classification (GTDB taxonomy): domain Bacteria; phylum Gemmatimonadota; class Gemmatimonadetes; order Gemmatimonadales; family Gemmatimonadaceae; genus FEN-1250. The sequence goes on from JBDSHG010000182.1 coordinate 29,221, forward strand.
CGCGATGAGGCGCATCGCTTCGCGATCACGTACAACCGGAAGCGGCGGTCGATGCGCACCGTTACCTCCGAGCTGTTGAAGATCCGCGGCGTCGGCCCCGAGAAGCGTCGCGCGCTGCTCAATGCCTTCGGCAGTGTGCAGGGCGTGCGCGATGCGGGCGTGGAAGCGATCGCGCAGCTCCCCGGCTTCAGCATGGCGAGCGCGCAGAAGCTCCTCACCGCGCTCCTGCCTCCGAGCGAAGCGACGCCCGGGGCGGAGATCGTGGAGCAAGGCCTGCCGACGCCGAGCGGCGGCGAGTAGCTTTCTTTCCATGACACCAATCGCGATCATCGATCCGTTCTCCGGCATCGCCGGCGACATGGTGCTCGGCGCGCTGCTCGACGTCGGCCTCGACCCCGAATGGCTGCGCGCGCTCCCCGCGCGGCTCAAGCTCGACGGCGTCGAAGTTCGCATCCAGCGCGTGCTGCGCGCCGGCATCGCGTGCACGAAGGTCGACTTCGATATCCCGCCGCAGCCACACGGTCGTCACATCAAGAAGATCCGTGAGATGGTCGCCGCTGCCGGCGTTCCGGATGCCGTGCGCGAGCGCGCCGATGCGGCGTTCACGTCGATCGCCGAGGCGGAGGGGGAAATCCACGGCGTCGGCCCGGAGAAGGTGCATCTGCACGAGGTCGGCGCCGTGGATGCGATTCTGGATATCGTCGGCTCGGTGTGGGGGCTCGCGCTGCTCGGCGTCGACCGTGTGTATTGTGGTCCGATCGTCGTGGGCGACGGAACGGTCAAGGCGGCGCACGGAATTCTGCCGGTGCCGGCACCTGCGACGTTGAAGCTGCTCGAGGGGCATGTCATCCGCCCGGGACCGGAGGGCGCGGGTGAGCTCGTGACGCCCACCGGAGCTGCGCTCGTGCGCGCGCTCTCGAGCGGGCCGGCGCCGGCGTCGTACACGCCGCTGCGCAGCGGCTACGGTGCCGGGACGAAGGAGTTCGCCAATCGCGCGAACGCGCTGCGCATCACACTCGCGGAGCCGGCGCTGCTGGATGGCGTCGTGGTGGAGACGCTCGCGCAGCTCGCGACCGACATCGACGACATGGATGGCGAGGCGCTCAGCGCACTCTCCGATGTGCTGCGCGAAGAAGGCGCGCTCGACGTCGTGCTGCTCGCGACGCAGATGAAAAAGGGACGCCCGGGTGCGCGCGTCGAGGTGCTCTGCGCGCAGTCGAGCGCGGATCGCATCGAGCGGGCGCTGTTCGTGCACAGCAGCTCGATCGGAGTTCGTCGCTCGACGGTGGAGCGTCACGCGCTGCCGCGTGAGGAGTGGACGGTGCTGGTGCAGGGCGAGGCAGTACGCATCAAGCGCGTCGCGCTTCCGGGCGGCGGCAGCCGCACGAAGGCCGAGTTCGACGATGTACGCCGTCTTGCGATGCGCCTGGGGCGCTCGCTGCGCGACGTGTCCGCGGAAGCGCTCGCGGCGGCGGAACGGCTCGGGACATCGAGTGTACCTTCGCTGGCAGAGCAGGGAACGCCGGCGAGCAACCACTGAGGAGACGAGTAGATGATCCGCTGGAATACACGCATGGTGCACGCCTTCGCCGCGTCGGCGATCGTCGCGTCGCCGGTGCTCGCGCAGAAGCAGGACAAGCCCGCCGCGCCTGCCGCGACGTGCTCGATCAACACGAAGAAGCCCGACGATCTGAACTCCGCGAACAACGCGCTGACCGTCGCGCAGCTCGGCGGGCGTCCCGAGGATGTGCAGAAGAAGCTGAAGGGCGCGGTCACGTCGCTCACGGGGAACCCGTCCAAGTTCAAGGACAACCAGGCGGGGCACGACTACGTGCTCGGCCAGGCGCTCCTTCGCTGGGCCGCGCAGTTCCCCGATTCGCAGACGGTCAACAAAGGGAGCATCGGCTACGTCGAAGGGAAGGATCAGTCGGTCGATCTTTTCGCAGCGGCGGACACGCTCCTGAGCTCAGTGGAGAAATCCAACCCCGATTGCGCGGCCGATATTCAGTCGACGCGCACGGATGCGATGCGCCCGATCGCGATTCACCTCTCTGCACTGGTCAACACGGATAGTCTGCCGGCGCAGGAGGTGGCACTCAAGCGCCTCACGGCGATCGATTCGAAGTCGGCGCTCAGCTTGTACTTCCAGGGGATGGTCGCACAGCACAAGAAGGATCCCGCCGCTGCCGCGGATCTCTTCACGCGCGGGGCAGCGCTCATGCCGGCGGAAATCGGCGCGGACAGCAATCTGAAGGCCGCTCTCGAGCTGGGGGCCGCGCAGATGACGCGTGTGGCCGCATCGGGGAAAACCGGCGATGAGAAGAAGACCGGCATGCTCAAGGCGGCGGATCTCTACAAGAAATTCCTCGCGGACTTCCCGAAAAGTCAGAGCGCTCCCGACGCACAGTCCGGGCTCGCGGCGGCGCTGAGCGCCTCAGGGGACGCGAAGAGCGTCAGCGCGCTCTGGGACCAGATGCTCGCGAATCCGGCGAGCTACTCCGACGCGCAGCTCTACGACGCTGGAACGCAGGCGTTCACGATGAACCAGCCGGCGGCTGCGACCAAGCTCATGGACGTGGCGCAGAAGTCGAATCCATGGCTCCGCCCGGGCATGTACAACGCCGCGAACGTCTACTGGAAGGCGGGCGATTTCGATCGCATGCTCGCCGCCTCCAAGAAGCTCACCGCGATGGACCCGAACAATCCCGACGAGTATCAGCTCCTCGCCCTCGCGTATCAGGGGAAGGCGAAGGCAGCAAAGGCGGCAAAGGATCTGACAGCCGAGAAGGCGTACAACGATTCGTTGAACGTGGCCTTCGCGGCGAGCGAAAAAGTGAAGACGAAGGTGACCTTCGAGCAGTTCGCGATGGGCTCCGGCAAGCCGACGCTCAAGGGTACGATCGAGAATATCGGCACGACGCCGCAGAAGGGGACGCTGAAGCTTCAGTTCGTCAATCTCAGCGGCGCTCCGCTCAGCACCCAGACGGTGGACTTCTCCCTCGCACCGAAGGAGAAAATGCCCTTCAGCCTCACCGGCGACGGGAACGGGATCGTCGGCTACAGATACGACCCGATTCCCTGATCCACACGGCTGCACTCGATCGAACGAAGCCCGTCGCGCTGCTCGCGGCGGGCTTTTTTCGTTGCGCTACGATAGGTGAGCCTAAGTGTGCGAAGTATATGTTCTGCCTTGATTTCGGGCTTCTCATCTCCTAGGTTACATCATGTTCAAGGCCAGCCGTGTTCGGCGTTTCGAGCTTC
>JBDSHG010000183.1:0-9471 GCA_039918615.1 Gemmatimonadaceae bacterium
TAGTGACAGACGACGTTGTTCGGCTGAAGCTGCGCCGCCAGATCGAGCTCCGTGAGCGCGCCGGCGGTATCTCCCTTCGCGATCTGCAGCTGCGCCATGCGCGTGTGCGCCGGATAGTACGCAAGATCCTCCTCCAGCGCGTGCCCGTAGGCTTCGCGGGCGCTGTCGGGACGGTTCTGCTTCTCGTCGATCATGCCGAGCGTTTGTTCGTACAGCGCCTTCGAGCGATAGAGGATGATGACCTCCTTCTTGTCCGCCTCCCACTCGTGCATCGACGAGAGGGCCGCGACCATCTCTGTGCGCGCACTGTCGAGGTTGCCGAGCACGTAGAAGATCCGCGCCCGTGTCGCGTGGATTCCGCCGGACATGTAGGCGTGCGCGCGCTTCGACCACCCCCTGTATTCCAGTTCCTTCGCGTACAGTCGGAGTGCATCTGACAAACGTCCATCCGCGAAGGCCACGTCCGGGCTATTGATCGCATCCCCCATCATTTCCAGAATCGCGACGTTGAGCGCAACCTGGTTTACGTTGGTATACCTGGCCATCGTCTGCGCTTCGATTCTGCGCTGGAGAAGCGCATGCTCCAAGCTCGGATGCAGGAACGGATTGATCGTGTACACACGGAAGAGCAGCGTGTCGAGCGCGAGAAACGTCGGCGACCGGCTCTTGGTGAAATAATCGTAGTACCAGGCCATCTCGGCGGGAGTCATCGCGAGCAGCGAGGCCGCGTGTAGTCCGTAGAGAGACTCGCCGGACGTTGGGTCGATTTGCGACGCCCAGTAGAATCCGCGCACCGCCTCCGTCGGTTTGTCGTATACCGTCTGCATCGCGTACGCGTAGTACGAGCGAGCGTCGTTCGTGTCGGCTCCAGCCTCCAGCTTCGGGCGCGTGGGCACCAGCGCCGTCTTCTGCGCGGCGAGCGCCGGCGCCCATGCCAGAGCAGCCAGCACGGCTGCGGTGCATACGCGCCGCGCGCGATTCTCGAATGAGTGTCTCATGGCTTCGCCGGCGCGGCTGTCGAGGCGACCGTTGCGCTCAGCTTCGCGAGCCGGTCCCTCGCAGTCGGGAGATTCACGTCCGAGCTCGCCGCGAGCGAGATGAACTTCCGATACTCGGTCACCGCATCTTCCGTGTCATCCTCGACATCCGCGATGCGCGCGAGCAGAAAGTGCGGCGCCGAATAGTACGGCGCCGCCGCCGCGGCCTTTCTGAGCTGTGAAGCCGCATCCGCATCGCGTTTCGCCTTGATGTAGATGATCGCGGAGGCGTAGTGCAGAACCGGGTCGTTGGGCTGCAGCTGCAGGGCGAGGTCCATCTCCGACAGTGCGGCGGTGGTGTCGCCCGCGAGCAGCTGCAGCTGCGCAAGTCGCGCATGCGCCGCGTAATACGAAAGATCCTCCGTCAACGCCTGGCCGTACGCCTCGCGCGCATCGTCCGGCTTGTTCGCCTTCTCGTTGATCATCCCGAGCGCCTGCTCGTACATCGCCTTCGACTCATAGAGGATGACGACGTCTTTCTTGTCCCGCTCCCGAAAGCCCGCGATCGCAGCAGTCAGCTCCGCGCGCGCACTGTCCATGTTGCCCGCCTGGTAGAACACACGAGCGCGATCTGCGTGGAGCTCGCCGTCGTTGTCTTCATGATCCTTCTTGTTGCGCCCCCTGTCGTGCAGCTGCTTCGAGTAGCCCGCGAGCGCGTCGGCGAGCCGCCCCTCCGCATACGACAGCCACCCCTCCTTTCGCATGGTACCCAGATGCTCGAGCACCAGGTGCCCGAGCTCCGCGCGGTCGACGGACGGATCGTACTTGATCACGTCCGCCTCGATGATCGCTCGAATGAGCGGCACATCCATGTTGCGATAGACGAACGGATTCACCGTGTATGCGCGGTAGAGCAGGGAATCGATCGCCAGATACTCGGGTTTCCGCTTCTTCCTGCCCCAATCGAAATAGTCGTAGAGATCGCCGGCCGACATCGCGAGCAGCGACGAGGTCCGCAGCGCGTACATCGTTTCGGCGGACGACGGATCGATCTGCAGCGACCAGTAGAATCCGCGCACGGATTCCTCCGGCTTGTCGGTCAGCATCGCCATGCCGTAGCGATAGTACGCACGCGCATCGTTGGTGTCCGCGAGCTCCTGGATGCGCGGACGCGTTGGCGGCGGCGCGACCTTCTGTGCTGCCAGCGATGGGGCAAAAAACAGGGTGAGTGTCAGTAGTGCGGTGGGGGATCGCACGTTCGACTCCTGGGCGAAGACAAAGATCTCTCTGGCGGACCCTTCAAGACGGGCATCAAGATTGGTGCGTCACCTCACAGAATCAAGTTAGAACGCTCTAATCTTGCTTAACTCCTCAAATGACCGGGCTCTTCGACCGGGCGCCATTCCATCTGGACGACGACTGAGCCCGACTGTACGTTAAAGGTGTGTCAGCCCTCTCTGGGTTGACCGCTGCCGCCGCGGGAACGGCGTGGCGGCTCTGCCCCCCGGGTCAATCCCGGGGGGCTTTTTATATCCGCACGCAAAAGAGGGGCGGCCATCCGCTGGCCGCCCCTCTCTCATTCCGATTCGCGAGCGATCAGTCGCTGCGCAGCTGCTTCGACATCTCCTCGAGCAATCGCCGCTCATCGAGCGACAGACTCTCGATGCCGCGCTCCGAGATCTTGTCGAGCACGAGATTCAGCAGCTCGCTCTTCTGCTTGCCGACCTTCCCCGGCAGCGAGATCGTCGACGTCTGGCGCTTCGCCGCCATCGCGTTGCTGCGCGCCACGATCTCGTCGATCTCGGTCGTGCGCTCGCGCGAGCGCGTGTGCGTCCGCGGGATCGCGCGCGGCGGCTCGTCCGGCACGTCGGGTATCTGCGACATCCGCTGGCGCAGCCGGTCGAGACTCGGCACCGACGCCGCGCGCAAATACAGCCATCCAATCGCGAATCCGCCCAGGTGCGCCATGTACGCCGTCCCGTCCGTCGCGTGCAGCGCCATCACGCCGAGGATGAGATTCCACGCCGCGAGAAGCACGACGAACCAGCGCACCTTCATCGCGACGAACACGAACGGGAACACGCGTACCTCGTCGTCCGGCCAGCGCATCGCATACGCCAGCATCACACCGAAGATCGCCGCCGATGCGCCGAGCAGCGGCGAGCCGTTGTGCACGATCAGCAGATCCGCGAGCCATCCGCCGAGTCCGCAGAGCAGATAGTAGAAGCTGAAGCTGCGCTGTCCCCACGCCTGCTCGAGGCGCGGACCGAACAGCCACAACGTCCACATGTTGAACGCGAGATGCAGAAAGCCCGCGTGCACGAACATGTAGGTCGCGATCGTCCACGGACGCTGCGTGAGATCGCCGGGGCTCTTGAACGCGAGCGCCGCGACCATGTCCGCCGGACGCACGACCGTGAGCTGGAGGAAGAACACCGCGACATTGATCGCGATGATCCACTGCACCGCCGGTGTCAGCCGGGGGACGTCGTATTCGTCGGTGGCGGAGCTGTTCATGGAGTATTAGACACGGATGACAAACACCGGGTTCCTACCGGGTTCCGACGGGTCCCGGAATTCGAAACGCGAGCACCACGTCGCGGTGAATCGTCGTCGCCTGCTCGAGCAGCGTTGCGTACCGCCGATCGAGCGGTGACTTCTCCCCCGCAGGCGCAGGATGGATCACGATCTTCGTCCCCGGCGCGGCGGCGTGTGCCTGCTCGACGAGTCGCAATATCTGCCCGTCACTCGTGCCATCGCGCGGTGCGAGGGTGAGCGCGTGCGCGGTGCCCGCCGCGGCCACCGCCGCGAGCGATGCAACGGTTCGTTCCGCACCCGACGGCGCGTCCGGGAACTCCCACAGCACGTGCACCATCGATACCACGCGCACGACATCCTCAAGCGCTTCCGGCCGCTGTCCGTCGCACTCCAGAATGACGGGGAGCGGAGCGCTCCAGTTTCCAAACACCGCCGCGATGAACGGCGCACATGATAGCGGATCGCGCCCACTCAGCAGAATCGAGTGCACGAGCGCTTGCGCCGTCGCGCGCTCGAGCTGCTTCGCCAGCATCTCGCTCGAGTAGAGCACGGCGGTTTCCGCCTCGCCCGCGAATCGAACGAACAGCTGTCGGCGCCCGGACCAGATCCCCTGCGATTGAACGCCCGGAGAGAGCCCCGCGATGGGTGCAGTCGGAAGAGTTGAACGCGCCATTACTGTCCCTCACCTCGTGTCTTCATCGCGAACGCCACGATGCGATCGCAGAACGTGCTGAAGTCTATCCCCTCGGCCGCCGCCGCCTGTGGAATCAGGCTGGTCGCGGTCATTCCGGGAAGGGTGTTCGCCTCGAGGCAGAACAGCTCCCCTCCCGTGGTCATACGGAAGTCTATTCGTGCGCAGCCGTCAAGCTTGAGCGCCCGGTAGGCGAGCACGGCGAGCCGCTGCGTCTCGGCCGAGAGCGCCGGCGAGAGCTTTGCCGGAAACTCCTCCACCGCCATCCCCGGCGTGTATTTGCACTCGTAGTCGTAGATCTCGTGCTTCGGGATGATCTCCCCTACGGGCATCGCATGGTCGCCCAGCACGCCCACGGTGAGCTCCCGCCCCGCCACGAAGCGCTCGACCATCACCTCATCATCGTAGAGCGCCGCCTCGGCGATCGCGCCGGCCAGCTGCCCAGCCTCCTTCACCACCGAGAGACCGACCGTCGACCCTTCCTTCGACGGCTTGACCACCACCGGGAATCCGAGTGCCTTCTCGACCTCGCCCGCGCTCAACGACGCCGTCGGCCCCGTCATGATCCAGTCCGCCGTGGGAACCCCTGCGGCTCGAAAGAGCCGCTTCGAGAGATCCTTGTCCATCGCGAGCGCGCTCGCGAGATGGCCACTTCCGGTGTACGGCACGCGCGCGAGATCCAGGAGCGCCTGAACCGTGCCATCCTCGCCGTCGCCGCCGTGCAGCGCGACGAAGACGACGTCGGCATTCTGTACCGCGGGCATCGCGCCGAGCGTGGTGACGAGCGACCTCTGTGCCATCGCCTGGAGCGCCTTGCGCGTCGGAGGCTCGCGCTTGACGACGCCGGCCGTCCGAAGCGAATCCTCCTCGCTCCGCGGCAGTTCGCCGAGCGCGGGGTCGACGCAGGTCACCGCATGGCCGGTCTGGCGCAGCGCGTGCGCGATCCGCAGCCCCGATGCCAGCGAGACGTCGCGTTCCGACGAGGTTCCCCCGAGCAGGACGGTGACATTCATGTGCACAATGTAGTGAAAGCGGTTGACGCGTGTAGCCTCCCGCGCAGACGTCCTTGCCGAGTACATTCCATGTCATGCATTCGTCCCTCAAGCTGCTTGCGTGCGCCATGTTGCTGGCGGCCTCAGCGTGCCTCGACCGGGAGCAGGCACGGAAGGCCATCGAGGCTGTGCAGACCGACGGCGCGAAGCCTGACGTCATGCCCGTCATGCTCAATCGCGAACTCCCCTTTCGCTATCCGCCGGCGCTCTACGCCAAGAAGGTGCAGGGGAACGTGACGCTGCACATCCACATCGACAGCACCGGCATCGTATGGCCTGAGTCGACGAGTGTGCTGGAGTCGTCTGGCTACGCGGGGCTCGACTCATCGGCGGTCGCGGGATCGCGCGAGCTGCGCTTCGAACCTGCCACGACCAAGGGCCATCCCGTGGGTGTGTCGCTCAAGCTTCCGGTGTTCTTCCGTCATCCAAGGGGGAAGCCACTCGCCGGCGACACCATCCTCCAGCCACCTCGCCCCAAGCCCGCGCCATGAGCGTCACTCCGCGAAATACCCGTCCATACGAGAACGTCCTCGAGACCATTGGGTGGACGCCACTCATCCGGTTGAGCCGCATCACGAAGGGCGTGGTGACGCCGGTGTACGCGAAGGCCGAGTTCTTCAATCCGGGCGGCAGCGTGAAGGACCGCATCGGCGGTCCGATCATCGAGCGCGCGGAGAAGTCGGGGGAGCTCAAGCCGGGTGGAACGATCGTCGAAGGTACGAGTGGCAATACCGGCGTCGGACTCGCGATCGCCGCCGCGCTCAAGGGCTATCGCTGCATCTTCACCATGCCCGACAAGATGTCACAGGAAAAGGTGCGTCTGCTGAAGGCATTCGGGGCTGAGGTGATCATTACGCCCACCGCCGTGCCGCCCGACCATCCCGACAACTACGTGATGATGGCTACGCGCATCGCGAAGGAGACGCCGAACGCGATCCTCGCGAACCAGTTCTACAATCCGGCGAACCCGCAGGCGCACTACGAGACGACGGGACCCGAGCTGTGGGAGCAGAGCGAGGGAAAGATCACGCACTTCGTCGCCGCGGCGGGCACGGGCGGCACGATCAGCGGCGTGGGAAAATATCTGAAGGAGAAGAACCCGAAAATCAAAATCATCGCGGGTGATCCGGTGGGGTCGATTCTGGCCGAGTACTGGAGGAGCAAGGGCACGCGGAAGACGGAGGGGGTGCCGTACAAAATCGAGGGCATCGGCCAGGACAAGATTCCGGCGACGCTCGACATGTCCGTAATCGATGACTATCGCACGGTCACCGACCGCGAGTCGTTCGCGATGGCGCGCAGGCTCACTCGCGAGGAAGGGTTGTTCGTGGGCGGCTCGAGCGGGCTGATCGCGCACGTCGCGATGCAGGTGGCGCGCGAGGTGAGCGATGCGAACGCGTACGTCGTGACGTTTCTGTGCGACACTGGGGAGCGGTATCTCTCGAAGCTCTATAGCGACGAGTGGATGCGCGAGAATCAGCTGCTCGACTCCGACCGGATGCCGATCGGGCAGCTGATGCAGGGGAAGCAGGATGGAACACCGCACGTCGTCAGCGTCGCGCCATCTGCAAGCGTGCGCCAGGCACTCGGCCTCATGTCGCTGCACGATGTGTCGCAGCTGCCGGTGATGGATGGCGAGAGCTGCGTGGGCTCCGTCTCGGAGAGCGCGCTGTCGGCGAAGGCGCTCGAGAATGTGAAGTTGCTCGACGTCGCGGTGAGCGAGGTGATGGAGGCGCCGTTTCCGATCATCGATGGCGCGCAGACGGTGGAGAGCGTGGTGAAGCTGCTGTCGAAGTCGAATCCGGCGCTGCTCGTGCGCACGAACGGCGCGCTGGGCGGGATCGTCACGCGCAGCGATGTGCTCGCGTACATGATGGCGCGCTAGTGAAGGGCGTGGCGGCCGGCATCGCGACGCTCGGCGTGCTCGCCGCGTGCGCGCGCGGCCCAGTGGCTGTTGTGCCCGCCATGCGGCGCAGGATAGTATGAAGTTGTACGCTGCTATGTTGTACGGTGGGAGTGGCCCCTATGGCCCTTTAAGGCTTTCCCCGACTGCCTGACTCGTCTTTTCGGATACATTTGCACAAGGACGTACACGCTCGTTCGCAAATTCCGAGGGTGGAGATCGCAGCGCGATCGCGCGCGCACCTCGATGCTCATTCCATGGCTGTCTCATGACTGTACCGGAAATGGAGATGCTGGCGAAGGTCGAAGTGCTCGCCGATCTTGAACAGCTCGTCGCGGATTTGATGGTGGTGCACGAAGCGAAGCGCATCCTGTGGTTCCCGAGCGAGCTGCTGGCGCCCGCGCCCGACACCGATCCCGATCACCACATCGCGCAGCTGCGCGAGCGCACTCGCGGCATCAGCACGCCGATTCGCGTCGCGCTCGCGCTCAACCTCCTCACCGAGGAAGGGCTGCCGCACTTCCACCGCCTCCTCGCCGTCTACCTCGGCAGCACGAGCTTCTGGCACAAGTGGACGAATCTGTGGACGGCCGAGGAAGACCGGCACGGCGCGGTACTGCACGACTACACGCGCGACAGTCAGCTGCTGAACAATCCGGAGCTCGAGCGCATGCAGTTCGAGTATCTGAAGGCTGGCTTCGAGCCGGCGTGGGACAAGGACCCGTATCGCGTCTTCGTCTACACCACGCTGCAGGAGCGTGCGACGCAGGTGAGCCACTCGAACACCGGGAAGCTCGCCGGCGAGTTCGAGCCGCAGATCGGCGTCGTGCTGTCGAATGTCGCGAAGGAAGAGGCGCGGCACTACGTGTTCTACCGCCAGGTCTTCGAGGCCGTGCTCGAGCGCGACCCGAACCGCGCGCTCGTCTCGGCCGCTGCGATCATGCCGTCGATCGACATGCCGGGAGTGAGCATGCCGAACTTCCGCGAGATGGCGGATGTGATCTGGCGCGCGGGTATTTATGGCCCGAGAGATTATCTCAAGATCGTCGAGGAGCAAATCAGGCACTGGGCGATCGATGCGCTCGAGGGACTCGATGCGACGGGACGGCAGGCGCAGGAGAAGATCCTCGGCATCCCCAAGCGCCTCGAGCGCATCAGCGACGCGATGGAGACGCGCAGCAAGGCGAAGACCTTCTCTTTCGTCGTCGCATTCTCGCGCGAGTTCGCGATGGAGTAAGCCGGCGGCTCAGCCGTTGGCTTCGCGCTGCAGCTCGGATAGCAACTGCAGCGCCTGCAGCGGAGTGAGATTGTTCAGATCCACTCCACGCAGCTTTTCCACCACCGCATTGGGAAGGCTCGCGAAGAGCGCGAGCTGCTCGGTTGCGGGCGCGGCATCGCGCAGCATCGCGCCGGGCTGCACCACGTGGTGCTCGGCCTCGAGCAGCTTCAGCATCACGCGCGCGCGGCTCACGACTGCCGTCGGCAAGCCGGCGAGTCGCCCCACCTCGATACCGTACGAGCGATCGGCGCCGCCGGGGATGAGCGTGTGCAGGAAGAGCACCTCGTCTCCCACCTCGCGCACCGCCACCGTGTAGTTGCGCACGGCCTCGCGCTCCTCGGCCAGCTGCGTCAGCTCGTGATAGTGCGTCGCGAACACCGTCTTGCAGCCGATCGCGTCGTGCAGGTACTCGCTCACCGCCCACGCGATCGACACGCCGTCGTACGTCGACGTGCCGCGCCCGATCTCGTCGAGCAACACCAGGCTGCGCTTGGTGGCCGTGTGCAGGATCGCGCTCGTCTCCGACATCTCGACCATGAACGTCGACTGCCCGCGCACGAGATTGTCGCTCGCGCCGACGCGGGTGAAGACGCGGTCGACGATGCCGATGCGCGCGAGCGACGCCGGGACGAAGCTCCCGATCTGTGCCATGAGCACGATGAGCCCGATCTGCCTCAGGATCGTCGACTTGCCGGCCATGTTCGGGCCCGTGAGAATGATCATCCGCGCGTCGTCGGTGAGCGAGACATCGTTGGGGATGAACTTGTCGCGCGGCATCATTCGCTCGACCACGGGGTGGCGGCCGCCCACGATGTGCAACGCAAAGTCGTCGCGCATTTCGGGGCGCGCGTACCCCTCGCGCGCCGCAACCTCGGCCAGCGCGGCGAGGACGTCGAGCTGGGCGAGAATCGACGCGGCGCACTGGAGCCGCCCGATCGCCGCCCCCGCGCGCGTGCGCAACAGCTCGAAGAGCGCGCGCTCGCGCACCTCGATGCGTTCGCCCGCCGTGAGCACCTTCTCCTCGTACTCCT
>JBDSHG010000184.1:0-21294 GCA_039918615.1 Gemmatimonadaceae bacterium
GCAGCTCGAGGAGATCGACATCGCGCGGCGCTTCATCGCGAAATATCCGGAGCGCCTCGCCTTCGCCACCCGAGCCTCCGACATCCGCTACGATTTCGCCCAGGGAAAGGTCGCCTCTTTCCTCGGCATGGAGGGCGGACACGCCATCGAGAACTCGCTGGGCGCGCTCCGCGCGTACTACGCGCTTGGCGTTCGCTACATGACGCTCACGCACAACGTGACGCTCGACTGGGCCGACGCCGCGCTCGATACGGCGAAGCACGGCGGGCTCACTCCCTTCGGAAAGGAAGTCGTGCGCGAGATGAACCGGCTCGGCATGCTCGTCGACCTCGCGCACGTTTCGCCCGGGACGATGAGCGCAGCGCTCGATGTGAGCGCCGCGCCGGTAATCTTCTCGCACTCGGGAGCGCGCGCGCTCGTTGATCATCCGCGCGATGTCCCCGACTCGATTCTCGCGCGGCTGCCGAAGAACGGCGGGATCGTGATGGTGCCGTTCGTCAATACATTCGTGTCACCGAAGGCGCGCGCGCACGACGTGGCCGAGGAGAAAGTGCGCTCCGATGCGAAGGCGAAGTTCGGGGCGGACACGGCGGCGGCGCAACACGAGGTGGCGGCATGGCAGACGGCGAATCCGACGGTTCGTGCATCGATCGCCGATGTCGCGGACCATATCGAGCACGTGCGCGACGTGGCGGGGATCGATCACGTGGGGATCGGCAGCGACTTCGATGGGATAGACGATGTGATCCCCGGGCTCGAGAACGTCTCGAAGTTTCCGAATCTGCTGGCGGAGCTCGCGCGTCGGGGCTGGTCGGACGCCGATCTGCGGAAAGTGGCGGGAGAGAACTTTATCCGCGTCTTCACTCAGGCGGAGACTGTTGCGGCGAGGCTGCAGAAGGAGCGGAAGCCGTCGACCGCGACCATCGCGGAGCTCGACGGACAGCTGCATCCCTAGCGATGGTTAGCGGGGACGCTCCATGACCGCGAGCAGCGACGCATCTCCGAGCTCGCTCCACCGCTCGGGGTATCGCCACACGCGTCTACAGACGTGTCCCGCGTCGAAGATCAGGCAGCATGGAGCCTGCGCACCAGGAACGTCGTGGGCGCGCGCCTCGCGAACGCGCCAGTGGGTGCCGTCTTCGGCGTGAATCATTCGCTGTGCGAGCGTCTCGAGCTTCGGTTGTCCCATCAGCCTCTTCGCCAGCACACGCCCGCTTGCCTGGATCCGCTATGCGCGCGACCACGTCGCGCCACTACGTGCGAATAATACTTTGCAAGAACGGGGCGCACGCGGAAAAGACGCGTCAGACTTGCAGTGCGGGGAGCGAATAGTGCTCGGAAGACGAACAGCTGAAGTCGACATCCCTCGGTAGGTTCGGATAGTCACCCACGATAAATTCGGCGCCGAAGCGCCGAGCGATCAGCTGCCGAGTAGTCGCTCGCAGCTCTTTCTCGTGATCTCGTAGCAGTCACACGACGCCGCTTCGAGTGCGGAACGATCGAGCACCGGGATCCTGCCGCGAGAGTACGTGATCAGCCCCGCGCGCTGCAGAACGCCGGCGGCGAGTGTGACGGCCGGCCGGTGTACGCCGAGCGTGTACGAAAGGAACTCGTGCGTCAGCCTGAACGACTCCAGTCGCATGCGATCGTGCGTCGTGAGCAGCCATCGCGCGCATCTGGCTTCCAGGGTATGCAGTCGGTTGCACGCAACGGACTGCGCGGCCTGATTGAAGAGCGCGAGCGAGTGGCGATAGAGGATTCGCGCGAAAAGCTGATTCCGCTCGACGGCTTTCGCGAAATTCGCAGCGCTCATGCGATACGACGCGCCAGTGAGCTGAACGAACGCGCGTGTCGGCATCCTGTCGTCGCGGAGGAGCAGCGGAAGGCCAGCCCATCCCTCGTACCCGATCGTACCGACTTCGACCGCTCCCTCGTCCATCGCATTCACCATCGAGACGCATCCACTCGTCGGAAAATAGACGTGCGTGATCGGCGCGTTTGCTTCGTACGGCACGTAGTTGAGTGCCAGCGGAAATGGCTCGAGATCAGCAACGACGCGAGCGAATTCGGCGGGAGGGAGCGCAGCGAGAATGCGATTTCGCGAAGGCGCATCATCCGGCGTCTCCGTCACACTCAGGTTGCGAACTGCCATCTCGAGAGTTCTCCGCTGAAGAAGCCGCGTCGTATTCGATGCTCGTCCATGTCCGCCGATGGCTGGCGGAATCCATGAACGAAAGTCGAATGGGTGGCAACCGCCACCACGAACCGAGGTGAATAGCTGCCTCGCTCCGAGTCAGGGACAATAATAGCGAGCGCGGGCTAAAATGCGGCCCGCGTTGAGGTTACGACGTTTTTGGCGTATTCAATTGTACGTATCACGGCACGCCATACCCGGGGCCGGACTCGAACCGGCACGGCCTTGCGGCCAAGGGATTTTAAGTCCCACGCGTCTACCATTTCGCCACCCGGGTGCGACGCCGCGCTCCATGCGCGCGTCGCCGTATCGCTACCGCATCACTCGCGCGCGCGCCACACGCGTAAGCGCTTCGCAAGACGCGACACCGCACCTCCGATCCCACCGCGCGCCTCCCTCGATGCAATGTGCAGCGCTGCGGCGAAATCGGAAATGCTCCCGAAGCGATCCTGTCGCGACCGCGAGAGCGCGCGCTTGAGCGCATCGTCGATCGTGACAGGGACATCGGGGCGCACGACGCGAATCGATGGTGGACCGCTCGCGAACATCTTCGACACGACCGCCTGCGCATTCCGGCCGCCGAATGGCGGCTCGCCCGCGAGCATTTCGTAGAGGACGATGCCTAAGCTGTACTGATCCGTTCTGCCGTCGAGCGACGGATCGCCGCCGACCTGCTCGGGACTCATGTATTGCGGCGAGCCGACGACGAAACCTGTAGTGGTCGTCGCGACCTTGGCATCCGCGAGCCCTTCCCGCCACGTCCCCGTTTCGTCGTGCATCGGGCGCGCGATTCCGAAGTCCGCGAGCAACGTCTGCCGGTGCGCGCTCACCATGATGTTGTCCGGCTTCACATCACGATGCATGTACCCCGATGCATGCGCGTATTCGAGCGCGCCGGCCACATCGCGCGCGATGCGCAGCGCGTCGTCGAGCGGGAGCTGCGATTCCCGCGTCATGCGCTCGCGGAGCGTCTCGCCCTCGAGCAGGGGCATCGCATACCAAAGTAGATCGCCGCCCCCCTCGCCATGATCGTGAACCGCGAGAATGTTGGGGTGATCGAGACGCGAGGCGACGGCGATCTCGTGGCGGAAACGCTGGGAGCCGAGCGATGCGGCGACCTCGGGGCGCAGGACCTTGAGCGCGACCTCGCGATCGGCGCGCGTGTCGCGTGCGCGAAAGACCCTCGCCATTCCGCCGGCGGCAAGCTCGCCACGCACGATGTACGCGTCGCCCAGTGCCGCCTGGAGTCGTGCTCCGAGCTCTGTCCCTTCCAGCATGCGTTCCTCGACACGAACGTCGCGTCGAACACCAGCGGGGATGATGCAAATCGATCGAAGCGGGAAACGGGACTCGAACCCGCGACCCCAACCTTGGCAAGGTTGTGCTCTACCAACTGAGCTATTCCCGCAATAGCGTCGAAGTTATTGCGGCGCCCGCGCGCGGACAAGTCGCCGCGGCCACCCACCACGGGCGTCAGCGCTCGAGCTGTGTCGCGAAGCGGAGCCGCACGTAGTCGGCCGTCCACCCGCCATCGCGTCCTCGCAGACTCGGCGCCAGCAGCGAAGTCATCTCTTCGAGCATCGCCTCGCGCTGCTGACCGACCACGCCGACCAGAAATGGGTTCGCGAAGGTGTCGAGCCAGCCGCGCATTCCGGTGGGGAGCGGCGTCGGCCGTGGAATGAGCTCCATTCGAAGCACCGCGAAGCCGTGCGTCTCGAGGCGCTCCGCATACTCCGCGGGCGATGGGAAGTACCAGGGCCATCGCGCTTCGCCATCGATGTCGTGTGCGCGAAGCACGGCGAGAATCGCGGTGCAGATTGCCGCCACATTTCCCTGCGCGCCCATTTCGCCCACGAAGCGCCCCACGGGCTTGAGCGCGCGCCGAATGCCCGCGAGCACGCGATCCGGGTCGCGCATCCAGTGCAGCGCGGCATTCGAGAAGGCCGCGTCGAACTCCGCATGAAACGGGAGCGCATACGCATCGATGACGCGCGCGTCGATGCCGCGGGCCCGTGCCGCCGCGACGAGCGACGTGGACGCGTCGATTCCCACCACCGCCGCTCCGCGCGCGACGATCGAGGCAGTCAGCGCCCCGTCGCCGCATCCAACGTCGAGCACGCGCTCGCTCGGTTTCGGATCGAGCCAATCGACGACGGGCTCACCAAGCTCCGCCACGAATCGCGCATTGCGCGCGTAGCGCTCCGCGCTCCAGTCCTGCGATGATGAGGTCTCATCAGGAAAGTCCGCCATGAGAAACAAATCTACTCGCGATGCAAAACGGAGCGCGCCGCGGGCTGCGGTGCGCTCCGTCTTGCCGTGCATCGCGCGCGACTCAGGGAGCCGGTGCGTGATCGATGTTCGTTCCGTACTTCGCATTGACGGCATCGATGATGCCGTTGACGATCACGACGTGCGCGGCAGCAGCCGGGTGCACCCCGTCGAGCGAGAAGTACTGCCCGAACGCCGCAGTCGGCTGCGTGAGATCGGGGAACACAGGAATGTCCCCCGAGAGCTTGAGCGCGACGAGCGGAGGATTCGGATCGAAGTACGCATAACCCAATGAATCGGCCTCGGCCGAGATGAGCGCGTTGTACGCGTTGACCGTGTCCGACACCGCAACCTGCTCTCCCGCATCGAGCACGTAGACATTTCCGACAGGCGCGTATGGCGATGGAAGCGCCTCGCACGCAATGAGCGGCGGGTGCGCGCCAGCGCGGATCGCGCCGGCGAGTTGGAAGTTGATCAGCGACGTCGTGGTTGGCGGACACGTCGTTGGATCGATCGCCGTCGTCGTGCCGGCCGCCGCATCGAAGCCGGCCTTCACCGCCGGATTGTAGAGCGCCGCCGCGGGAAAGAGCAGCGGCACATTCGCCGTGTTCACGACCCCAACGAGCACACCGCCCTTGATCGACGGAATGGCCCTGAGCCCCTTCACGAGATTGGTGTAGTTCGCGGTGAACGCGGTGAGGGACGTGACGCCGTTCGATATCCCCGGCGCCGCAGGGAGAATTCCCGAGAGCGACGCGTTGAGCACGTCGTTATTGCCGATCCACGCGCTCACGAATGTCGGCTGCGCCTCGGCTGCACGCTGTATCTGCGTCTTGCCGCCGAGGATGAGCGTCGTCAATACGTTCTCGACGAGGGTGTCGAGCCCGGGAACGGCGCCGGTGGGCGACAACGACGTCGCACCGGGGACCGCGACGTTGTTGAACGCACCAGGCGTCGCCGCAGGCTCACGGAACGCGCACGTGGTCGACGTGCCGCCGTTTACACGATGCTGCGTGTTGAAGTTGTCGATCGGTGGTGGGCATCCCGGCATGTTCAGCAGCGGGATGCGGAAGTCCGTGTGCACCTGCTTCGCGAAGAGCACCGCGTAGCTCTGGTGCTGGGTCGAATCGTTGATGCCGGCGGACTGAAAGCCGGCGGTGATGCTGTTGCCGATGGCAACGTAGCTCTTGAACAGCGAATCGACCGGCTTCACCTGCACGGCGCCGTTGTCACCGCTGCACGCGACGAGGGTCACTGCGAGCGCGATCGCCGCCACTCCGCCGGCGAGATATCTGTTACAGAACATCCGAGATCTCCCTGTGGAGTTTAGAAATTGACTTTCAGGCTGAGCGAGAAGACATTCGCGTTGAGCGTGTAAAAGCCGGTGTTGAGCTCATCGGCTGTCTGGGTCTCCTGCGGACTTCCGACCGAGCGCGCGACGATTCGCCCGCGCCGTCCACCCGTGTCGACGTGCAGGAAGCCCGCGTCGAGCGTGTAGGACGCACCCAGTGGCAGACCGATGCCGAGCGTGTAGTTGCGTCGATTCATGTCGGGGAGGAGCGGCGTCACCGTCTCATCCGGCGCCGGGGAGCCGATCCAGTCGAAGCCGACGCGCCCGCGGAATCCTGCTGCGAACGCATGCTCGACGCCGAAGCGGACGGAGTTCGAGCTCTTGTAGTTCTCGAGCAGCGTATGGCTGAGTCCTGCGTCGTTCGCGGGTCCTTCGAAGTTGACGTCGAGCGTCTTGAACGACTTGTAGTCGATCCACGCGTAGTCGACCGTGAGCGTCGTGTTCGTAATTCCCGTGTAGCCGATGCCGGCCTGAAATTGCGCGGGATGATCGATCTCGGTGTTGACGTGCTGCCCCGCGCTGAGCGGCGCACCAGGCGCGAACTCCGGCGTGAGCAGCGCATCGACCGGCGTGCCGGCGGGAAATTGTCCCGGGAATGCCGTGTTCAACGGATTGTTCGCCGCGAGCACGAGATTGGTCTGCTGCTGCGTGAACTGCACGTTGGCATTCCTGTACTTGAACTTGAGCTCGGAGAGGTAGCGCGCGCCAATTTGCCAGTCCGCGCCGAACTTCCCGTGAATGCCGACGTTGAAGCCCCACGCCGTCGCGTCACCTTTGAGATCCGCCGAAGCGAACTGCGTGCCCGTCGGTGTGCCGAGCAGTTGGCCGAAGGTGAGACCGCCCGCGCCGGGAACCGCCAGCGGCGCGAGATCGATCCCCTGCCGCAGCTCGACGTGCGACACGCCGAAGACCGGACCACCGCCGATCGACCAGCCGGGCGCGAAGCGATACGCGAAGTTCGGCTGGATGTAGTCGCTCGACAGCGACGCGCGCTGCGATTCGAAGCGTCCGGGAAAGTCCGGCTTCCACTGTGACACGAGGCCGTACGGCACGTACGATCCGATGCCCACCGCCCACTTCGCACCGCGCGGCGTGTAGTTGAGAAAAATGTGCGGCGGAAACTTCACCGGCACATCGCCCGGATAGCTTCGACCGGAGCTGTCCGCATTGAAGCCGCCGTTCACCTGCACAGCGGCCGCGCCGACGTAGAGCCCCCATCCCTGGAGCCCCGTAGTCGCGGCGGGATTCCAGTAGATCTCCGAGGGATCGTTGCAGGGAACGCTCGTGACCGCGAAGCCGCGGGCGAGCGCGCACGATCCGATTTCGTTGAGACCGAATCCTTGCGCTTCCACTGCTGCCGGCGCCACGAGGGCGGCCAGCATCAGACATCGCGAGAGACGATCGAGATTCATCAGGCTTCTCCTTCGTGTGACAAGCGACGATCTCGCGACCGCAGAGGGCCAGGACGCGGATCGAGTCATCGGGGGTCGCGTATTCGCGCCCCTTCATTGGCTGTAAGAGTATTACCGGCCCCCCGACTTCGACAGGCTTGCGTGCGGGCGACCCAGACGTAGCCGGGATCCACCGAATTGGGTCGTTCTAATGCCTGGAGTCGCAGCGAGCGATCAGGGGCGCGCTCCCAGCGCATGAACGGCGTACCACGCGCACCACGCGAGCAACCCCGCGAGCGACGCATCGCCGCCGTTGAACAGCGCGCGCCCCTCCGCGTCCACCACCTCGGCCGCGAGGCCGTTGTCCAGCGGAGCGCGGCGCAGCCACTGGAGTAGCCCAGCGGCGTCGGGTCCCATCAGTCGCGCGCACTGCTGCGCGAGGAGATGCGGCTCGGTACCGACTCCCTTCACCGTGCGGCGATAAGCCGAATCCTGGCGTTCGATGGCGTCATACATCGGAAGCCAGTACGCGGACGCATACGGATCATCCGCGGTCTCCTGATGGCCGGCGAGATCGATCGATGAGGCGAAAGTCACCTTGGCTCCACTCCCGACGGCAAAGTGCCGTTTGAGCGCCGCGCGTACGGCGTCGGGGTCCTCTACCTTGCGCGCCGTCTCCTCATCGAGCGTACGGCGGAAGATGTCGAGTGCCTGCGCGACGACCGCGTTTCCGTGCAGCGTGAACGGATGCGCCGCTGGATCGCCGGACAGCGTCACCTCGGTTCGGTAGAGCGGAACGTGGAGATCGCGGCGCTCCGCGAGATCATCCCACGACGCATACAGCGTCTCAGCGATCACGGGCTCGTCGACGATCTGGTCATCGGCGGTCTCGCGGATGTAGCGGTCGGTCGCGAGCGCGAAGGAGGCGAGCCCCTCGAGCGAGAAGCCGGGCTCGAAGAGGGTCCCGTCGAGATAGTGAACGCCGAGTCCGGGCGCATAGCCGTGCAGCTCACTCGCGCGCAGGAGCAGCTCGCGCGCGAGCGATGGATCTGCGAGCTGAATTGCCGGAAGCGTCCACGAGAGCGCTTCCCAATCGCGCACGGTGATGCCGTGACCGTTCCACGGGGCGCGGCTGCGCACGAGATAGAAGTGCGCATCGTCGAGTGCGCGTCCCGCCGCATAGAAGTACGCGAAGAGCAGATTGCGATTGATGAGCCGGTCGATGCCATCGTGGCCGACGGTCTGCTCCATGCGTTGCAGCGCGTCGCGCGTGACGGTAAGCAGATCGCTCCATCCGCGGCGGCGCATCGCCGCCACCGTCGCCTCGGCGCCGTCGCGCTCGGGGCCTGCCGCGATGAAGAAGGCGACGCTCCCCTTCGCGCCGCCGGCGACCTCGAGCTCGCGACGCAGCGAGAATCGTGGAGACACCCCGGCATGCGTGTCGACGCGAGCGTCTCCGTCCGCCGCGATCGCCAGCGCGGCGAAGCCCGGCTGCGCCGTTCCCTCGAGGACGATCACCTGTTGCTCGCCCTCGATCACGCGGTGCGCATCGTCGGCGGCGCGGGGAGAGCGCACGCGCAGCTGGCGATGCCCGAGAACGCCCTCCAGCGCGATCGCAATAGTCGCGGGGGACGTGCCACGGTTCTCGATCGCGATCGCGTAGACCGCGCCGGCGAGATCCGCGTCGCGGCCGTGCGGCGCGAACAGCGTGCCGCGCACCAGGAGCCCGTCCACGGTGCACGTGAAGGTCGGAATCCAGCCGAGGGCGCGCTCCCAGGCAAGCTCGAGCGAGGCGAGCTCGCGCGGCGTTCCGTTGACCGTGATCGTTGGCCGAAGGAGCGGAGCACCCCGGGCCTCGAGGAAGTCGGCGGAGCCGGCGAACTCCAGCGCCGCACGGGCGCCGCGGTGAAGCACGCCGAGCGCATGCAGCGAGCCGTCCGCCGGGTGGATGCACGGGAGGGAGAGCCAATGGTTGCCGGTCACCTGCCACGGCATCGCGGGGATCGCTATCTGTTTCACGTCGACCGTCGAAGGGGGGGCACGCGAGTCGGCGAAAGGCCGGGCGCGCCCTCAAACATCATCGCGCCGCTCCCTACTGGCAATGCGCGCGATCCCGCATCGTTCAGGAGCACGCGATTCGGTTGATATCCGATCGCGTGCGATGACAGTCTCC
Organism: Gemmatimonadaceae bacterium; assembly: GCA_039918615.1. Lineage (GTDB taxonomy): Bacteria > Gemmatimonadota > Gemmatimonadetes > Gemmatimonadales > Gemmatimonadaceae > FEN-1250. Next base: position 9,378 of record JBDSHG010000184.1, read on the forward strand.
AGCGGCCCGCGCGCAATGCGCGACCGCTTCAACTCGCGCCCTCTTCCCTGCCCGCGTGCCCCTTTCCTCGAAGTGCAGACGCAAACGATTCGTGCTGGTCGCCATCTCCACGGTCGCCGTGATCGCATCGCTCGCTGCCACGGCCCGCGCGCAGTCGGTGCTCGGCTACGGCGAGGATGCAACGGCGGCGCCCGTGGGTGCGATTCGGATCCGGCTGTCGAACGAGTGGGATCGCTCTCGGGCGATCAATAGCTTGCGAGCGACCGGTGGTGAGATCGATACCAGCTACGATACGGACCGGCAGTCGCGCGCATCTACCATCGGTGTGGAAGTCGGCGTGCTCAAGCGGTTGTCGATAAGCGTCGCCGTGCCGTGGGTGACCACGAAGGCGCTGACCTTTCTGTCGTCGCGACATGTGCACGACTCGACGACGGCGCTGATTCTCGACACGCTGCTCGAGACCAGCCACAACGGATGGGGGAACGTCGAGGTGCTCGGCCGGCTCGTGTGGCTCGGCGAACCGGGACAGCAGGCGAGACTCGCACCGCGCGATGGTATTCACGTGCGCAGTACGATCGTGGGCGGCGGCTTCCTCGGCACGGGAATCAAGATCGATCCGACCGACCCATTCGCCATCGGTACGAGCGACCGCGCGCGATCGCTCGTACTAGAGTCCGCGACTGATCTCACGGTCGGCACGCACTTTTTCGGATCGTTCGTCGGGCGGTATCTGAAGCCGATGTCCGACAACGCGGTCGTCGCGCTGCATCCATCGGGAAATTCGCTCGCAAACGACGGCGTGCCCTTGACGGCCGCGCGCGAGCTCGGGACGAAATACGAACTGGAGATCACCCCTCGCTATCAGTTCGGCAGGTACTTCGCGGTGGGGATGCAGTATCGCTACCATCACGGCGCGGAGGATCACTACACCGGTCAGACGACGGGCACCGACAACGATGGCAACGCGGTCACCCTCGACGCCTCTTCGCTCGACGCGGGCACCGAAATAACCGAACAGAGGCTCGGCTTCGGCGTCGTCTACTCCGCGGTCGACGCGTACACGCACAATCGCTCGCGCATTCCCGTCGAGGTGACGTTCCAATACTCGAGGGTCGTGTCTATCTCGAACGAGCTGCCGAAGGAGTCGCAGGTGACGTTCTCGGTGCGACTCTTCCATCGGCAATGGGGCACGGAGTTCGCGCCGCCGGCGATCGTGAAGACCGCTCCCGCATTGGAGCCTGAGCCAGCCCCCGCGGCGATTTCCGCGCCAACGAACTCGACGCCGCCGAAGCCGTAGCGCGACGGACAACAAACGGATACGGCGACTGCTTAGCGCTTTTTCGTCAACTTCCTCCCGCTACGCGGAGCCGGTGACACTGTCTCGCGTTCGTGCGCGGCGGCGGTGAGGAGCTCGCGCGCGTGCGCGAGGCTGACGTCGCTCTCGGGGTCGCCGCCGAGCAGGCGCGCGACCTCGATGATGCGCGCATCGCCCTCGACGACACGCGTGTCGGCCGTCGTGATCCCGCCGCGCGCGCCCTTCTCGACCACGATGTGATGGTGCGCGCGCGCGGCGATCTGCGGTAAGTGCGTGATCGCCAACACCTGATGATGCTTCGCGACGCGACGCATCGTGTCGCCCACCTGCAGCCCGATCTTCCCTCCGATACCGGCGTCCACCTCGTCGAAGACAAGCGTCGGAACGCGATCGAGACGGGCGAGAATTGTTTTGAGCGCAAGCATCACGCGTGAGAGCTCGCCGCCGGACGCCACGCGCGCGAGCGGGCGCGACTCGTGCCCGCGGTTGAGCGCGATGCGCAGCTCGATGTCCTCCGCACCCACGGCGCCGATTTCCGGACGGGCGCGGAGATGCACGTCGAGATGTCCGTCCGGCATGCCAAGCTCCGGAAGCACGGCGTCGACCTCGGTGGCGAGCCGCGCCGCCGCATCACGCCGCATCGCGGTGAGCTCGGCCGCCACCGCCGAGAGAGAGAGCTGCACCTCGCGATGGCGCTTCTCGAGCTGTTTGACATCGACCGCTCCGCTATCCACGAGATCGAGCTCCGTCCGCGCGACCCGCGCCGTCTCGGTCACCGCCTCGAGCGACGGACCGTACTTCTTGGTCAGCCGAAAGAGGAGATCCCGGCGGCGCTGCACCTCGGCCAGCCTCACAGGGTCCAGGTCGACCGCTTCTTCGTACTCATCGAGCTCGCGTGCGAGCTCCTGCAGTGAATAGTACGCGCCGTCGTACAGCTCCTGCAGCCGCAAGAGCGACGCATCGATGCGCTGAATGGCGGCGAGCGAGCGCTGCATGTGCCCGAGACTCTCGAGCACCGCGCCCTCCTGCCCTTCGAGAATCCCTGCCAGCCCGGATGCCAGAGACTTCAGCTCCTCCGCATGCTCGAGCCGGCGTGACTCCTCCTCGAGCGAGACATCCTCTCCCGCCTTGAGCTGCGCCTCGTCGATCTCCGCGACGAGATGCCGCAGATAATCGGCACGGCGCTCGGCGTCCGCTTTGCGCGCGATGAGCGATTGCATCTCCCGTGCGATCGCCAGCACTTCCTCGTGGGTCGCACGCACGCGCGCGGCCGTCGGCGTAGCCGCTCCGAAGGCGTCCAGGATTGCGCGCTGCGACTCCTCGTCGAGCAACGTCTGCGCCTCGTGCTGGCCGTGCAGGCTCACCAGCGCGCGTCCAACGTCGGCGAGCACGGCGGCCGTCGTCGTCGCGCTGTTGATCCAGGCGCGGCTGCGGCCGCTCGAGACGATCTCGCGACGGAGTACGATCGTAGTCGGATCATCGACGTCGACCCCGCGCGCGTCGAGCAGTGCGATGAGCTCCCTGTCGCCCGATGCATCGAAGATTCCCTCCACCGACGCTTTCTCCGCGCCGGTGCGGATCAGGTCGGCCGTGCCGCGCTCGCCGAGGAGAAAACCGAGCGCGCCGACAATGATCGACTTCCCCGCACCCGTCTCGCCGGTGAGAACGTTGAAGCCCGGCGCGAGCGGCAGCGTGAGCGAGTCGATGATCGCGAAGTTCCGAATGCGCAGCTCAGTCAGCATCCGCCTCCTTGTCGCGCTCGCGGAGTCCCCCCCATCCCAGCTTGCGCCGCATGCGGGAGAAGAACGTTCCATCGCGGAAGGTGACGACCAGCACGGGCTTGTCCGCACGCCGCACGGTGAGCGTGTCGCCCGGAAAGAAGGTCGCGCCCACCTGGCCATCGATCGTCACCAAAAGCTCGTCCGGGCCATCATCCACCTGCACCGTCACCTCGGCGTGCGGCGGCAGCACGACTGGGCGGATCGCGAGCGTGTGCGGCGAGATCGGCGTGAGGATCAGCGACTCGACGGTGGGAACCACGATCGGTCCGCCTGCCGAGAGGTTGTACCCCGTCGAGCCAGTGGGCGACGAGATGATGATCCCGTCCGCCGCGTACGCGCTCATGAGCTCACCGTTCACCGACGCGCGCATGGTGAACACGCGCGCGAAGCCGCCCTTGTGCAGCACGACGTCGTTGAGCGCGCGCCACCGCGGCTCGGAGTGGCGCGTCGTCCACGCCTCGAGCGTCATTCGCTTCTGCACGAGATAGTCGCCAGCGGCGAGCCGCTGTAGGGCGAGCTCCATGTCCTCGCGTGCGCAGGCAGTGAGAAAGCCCAGGCGGCCAAGATTGACGCCGAGCACCGGGATCTGCCGCCCGGCGACCAGACGCGCGCCGCGTAGCATCGTGCCGTCGCCGCCGAGCGTCAGCAGCGCGTCGATCTGCGCGGGATCGCTGAGCATCTCGGCCCGGCTCACGACGGCGTGCAGCTCCTCCTCGAACACAGGTGTGATTTGCAGCGGCGGCGCGACCGCGATGAGGCGTTCCAGAACCGCAGGAAGCCCATCGTAGCTCAGGTTGCCGATCACCCCGAGTCGAATCACCCGGCGACCGCTTCCGTCTCGAGCAGTGCGCGCACGCGACGTGCGATTCCCGGCGCATCGAGTCCGGTGAGCGCGAGCTGCACCCTGCGAGGCGCCTGCTCGATGTAGCGATCGGGCACGCCATGCACGCCGACGCGAACCGACGGATCGATCTGCCCGATCACCGTCGCCATGTATGCGCCGAAGCCGTTGACAATCGTCCCCTCCTCCACGACGAGCACGTGCGGATGCTGGCCGACGACTGCCGTGAGCGTCACCTCATCAAACGGCTTCATGAAGCGGCAATTCACGACCGTGAGATCGAGACCATCCGCGGCGAGCTCCTCGGCCGCTGCCAGCGCGGGAAGCACCATCGTGCCCACCGCGAGTATCGCAACGTCGCGTCCCTGGCGCAGCACCTCCCAGGTGCCGAAGGGGACGGCGGGGATCTCCGTGGCAGCGATCGGAACGTCCGGCGACACATCGCGCGGATAGCGCAGGCACAGCGGGCCCTTGTCGTAGGCGAGGCCGGTACGCACGAGCCCGAGCATCTCGGTGCCGTTCTTCGGCGCGGTGACGACCATGCCGGGCACCGCGAGCATGTACGCGATGTCGTAGAGTCCCATGTGCGTGGGACCATCCTCGCCGACGAGCCCCGCGCGATCCATGCAGAAGACCACGGGAAGCTGCTGCAGCGCGACATCATGGATAACGTTGTCGTACGCGCGCTGGAGGAAGGTCGAATAGATCGCGACGACGGGCTTGATGCCGCGCGTCGCCAGCCCGGCGGCAAACGTTACCGCGTGCCCCTCGGCGATGCCGACATCGAAAAAGCGCTTGGGGATCGCCGCAGCGAAGACGCTCGTGCCAGTGCCCGCGGGCATCGCGGCGGTGATCGCGACCACCGACGTATCCTGCGTCGCGAGCTCGGTGAGTCCCTTGCCGAACACCGCCGTGTAGGCGGGATTCGCCACTGCGGCCGCCTTCTTCTGCTTTCCCGTGCTGGGGTCGTGGCCCGCGGGGAGCGCGTGCCACTTTTCGTGGTGCTCGCCCGCGGGAAAGCCCATTCCCTTCTTCGTGATCACGTGGACGAGCCGCGGCGTGCGCATCCCCTTCACCGCCGTGAAGGTGTCGACGAGCATGTCGATGTCGTGTCCGTCGATCGGTCCGAAGTAGCGGAAGCCGAGCTCCTCGAACAGCACCCCCGGTGTGAGAAACGCCTTCACGCTCTCCTCCCACTTCCGCATGACCTGCCCAAGCATTGAGAGCGGGCCCGGGAGCTCATCGACCACGCTGCCGATTTTGCTGCGGAGGCGATTGTAGATCGGGTTACGCTGCACCTGCCCGAGGTAGCGCGAGATGGCTCCAACGTTCGGCGCGATCGACATCTCGTTGTCGTTGAGCACGACGATGATGTCGCGATCGGACGCGCCGGCGTTGTTGAGCCCCTCGTACGACAACCCCGATGTCAGCGCACCATCGCCGAGCACGGCGAGCACGCGAAAGTCCTCCCCCTTGAGATCGCGCGCGGTGGCGACGCCGAGCGCGGCCGAGATTGCCGTGGCGGCGTGTCCGGCGCCGAACACATCGTACTCGCTTTCATCGCGCTTGAGGAAGCCCGAGAGCCCGCCTTCCTGGCGCAGCGTCTCGAAGTGGTCGCGGCGGCCCGTGAGCATCTTGTGCGGATACGCCTGATGCCCGACATCCCACACCAGCTGGTCGCGCGGCGTGTCGAAGACGTGATGCAGCGCGACCGTGAGCTCGACGACGCCGAGTCCTGCGCCGATGTGTCCGCCCGTGCGGGAGCAGGAGTCGATGAGCGAGGCTCGCACATCGTCGCTCACGGCGCGAAGCTCGTCGCGGGTCAGCGATTTGAGGTCGGCGGGGAAGTTCACTCGCGGAGAAGACATCAGCAGTGGGCCGGAGAATGATTCGTTGGAACCGATCGCATGGATGTCATCGTGCGCTCAGCTCGTGCGCGCGATCGCGTAGCGTGCCAGCAATTCGAGTGTCGCCGTTCTGAGCTCCGCGCGCTCGAGCGCGGCGCATGCATCGTCCACGAGCGCGGTGGCGCGCTCGACGGCGCGATCGACCCCAAGAAGCATCGGATACGTGCTCTTGCGCAGCTCGACGTCGCGTCCGGCGGTCTTGCCGAGTGCGGCGGTGGTCGAGGTGGCGTCCAGAACGTCGTCCGCGATCTGAAAGGCCAGTCCGATCGCATCTCCATACGCGGTGAGCGCATCGAGGCCCGCGGCGCTCGTGCCTGCCGCGATCCCGCCGATGCGGGCGGATGCGCTGATCAGCGCACCGGTCTTCGCGCTGTGAATTCGCTCCAGCTGATCGATGGACAGCGAGCTTCCCTCCCCTTCGAGATCGAGCAGCTGACCACCCACCATCCCTCCGCCGCCCGACGCGCGCATCAACTCTCGTACAATGGCGGCTTGAGAAGCGTTGGGCAACCCGAGCGCGGCGCCGGCGTCGCACGCCGCGCGAACGGCGAGCGGCACCATCACGACGCCCGCCGCCGTCGCGATCGCGACTCCGTGCACACGGTGCGTCGTGGCCCGGCCGCGCCGCATGTCGTCGTCGTCCATGCACGGGAGGTCGTCGTGGACGAGCGAATACGCGTGCACGACTTCGATGCACGCGGCGAGCGCGCTGGCATCCTGCCCCCCGCCGCAGGCGCGATACGCCGCGAGCATGAGGATGGGACGGAGTCGCTTTCCCTGGCCGAGGATGCTGTAGCGGATCGCGTCGGCGATGGGCGCGGGGAGCGCGGCGAGCGCGGGGCCGGCGCAGAGGCGCTCGAGCTCGCGGTCGACGCCCGCGCGATCGGTCGACAGATCGATTCCTCCGGCCGGCACGGCTGCCACGGGCGCGCCGACGTCAGCTCTCGAAGTCAGCGAGCGTGAACCCGCCATCGGTGTCCTCGATGAGCTTGCGCACGCGTGCCTCCGCCTGCATCAGCGCCGCGGAGGCCGTGCGCAGACGCTCGATCCCTTCCTCGAACAGGCGGAGCGCATCGTCGAGCGGAACTTCGGAGCGCTCGAGCTCACCGACGATGTTCTCGATGCGCGCGAGGTCGGTCTCGTAGCTCATCGCGATTCCTCGTTCGCGGGTGACGCGGGGTGCACGGTGCGCGCTGTGGCGCGGACGACACCATCGCGCAGGAGCAGATCGAAGTCCAGCGCGGCGGTGAAGTCGGTAACGCTACCCAGTGTAGCGCCGGACGTATCGCGCGCGACCGAGTAGCCGCGCGAGAGCACCGCGAGTGGGCTCAACGCGTGCAGGCGGCCGACGACCGCGCTCATGCGTGCGCCGCGCCGCTCGCTGCCGCGCGTGACGCTGGAGCGAAGGTCGCGCGCGGCGCGCTCGACGCGGTCGCGCCGCTTCTGCACCTGGCGCACGAGCGCCTCGCGCAGCGCGATCAGCATCTCGGCCGCTTCGGCGCGCGCGTCGGCGAGCACGGGGACGGCGGCTTCGGCGGCTGCCGACGGCGTGGCGGCTCGGTGGTCGGCGACGAGATCGCAGAGCGTGATGTCGACTTCGTGCCCAACGGCGGAGATCGTGGGGATGGTGCATGCCGCGAGGGCGCGCGCAACGATCTCGGAGTTGAAGGCCCAGAGATCCTCCCGTCCGCCGCCACCGCGGCCGATGATCACCGTGTCGACGTCGCCCCAGCGCACCACGCACTCGATGGCGCGGGCCAGATCCGCAGGAGCGCCATCGCCCTGCACCTTCGCCGGCACGAGCACGATCTCGACGGTGGGGCAGCGGCGGCGCATCACGGCGATGATGTCGCGGAGCGCGGCGCCGTCGGGGCTCGTGATGACCGCCACGCGGCGTGGGAGACGCGGGAGCGCGCGCTTGCGCGAGGGCTCGAGGAGCCCGTCCGCGCGGAGTCGCTCGGTCGCCTGATCGAGCGCCTTGCGCCAGAGCCCATCGCCGACCGCATCGAGCGCGGTGATGGTGCACTGGAGATCGCCGCGCGCGGGATAGACCGTGAGCTGCGCGAGCGCGACCACCTGCATGCCGTCTTCCGGCATCGCAGGAATGCCGCGCTGATCGCGCGCCCAGAGCACGCACTTGATCTGCGCAGCCGCGCCGCGAAGACAGAAGTACCAGTGGCCGTTGCGATGCGATTTGAAGTCGCTGATCTCGCCACGGATCCAGAGGCGAGGGAAAGCACCCTCGACCACCATCTTCGCCTGCTGGGTGAGCATCTCGATGGAGACCGCGCTCTCCGGCGAGGTTCCCGGAATCGCGGGGAGCGAAATGGCGACGGCCGCGACGGCAACGGCGCGCTGCTGGTAGCCTCGCGGAGGCTCGCTCATCGGGAAGAGCTGTGGCTCGAGCACCTCCGCCTGCGCAACCGGCCGACGCGACCCACGCCTCATTTCGAGGCGCTCGCACGGCCGGCGCTCTGCTCGGCGGCGCGAACGGTGTTCTTGAGCAACATCGCGATCGTCATGGGACCCACACCGCCGGGAACGGGTGAGATCTTCGACGCACGCTCGCGCGCGCTCTCGAAATCCACGTCGCCGACGAGGCGGAAGCCGCTCTTCGTCGACGGATCCTCGATGCGATTGATGCCGACGTCGATCACTACCGCCCCCTCCTTCACCATGTCGCCGGTCACCATCTTCGCCTTCCCCGCGGCGACGATCAGGATGTCCGCGCGCAGCGTGTGCTCCTTGAGATTCTGCGTGGCGCTGTGGCACACCGTGACCGTCGCGTTCGCGTTGGGCGCGCTCTGCACCATGAGCGCCATCATCGGCTTCCCTACGATGTTGCTGCGGCCGATGATCACGCACTCCTTCCCTTTCGTGACGGTGCCGGAGCGCGCGAGCATCTCCTGCACGCCGGCCGGCGTGCACGGCACGAAGCCGTCGCGGTCGCCGATCAGATTCTTCCCCACGTTCACCGGATGGAATCCGTCGACGTCCTTCTCGGGGACGATGGTGCGGATGACGACGTCGGGGTCGAGGTGTTTCGGCAGCGGCATTTGCACGAGGATCCCGTGGATCGCCCTGTCCTCGTTGAGGCGCTTCACCTGCGCGATCAGCTCTTCCTGCGTCGTCGTCGCGGGCATGTTGATCGTGACGCTGTGCATCCCCGCTTCTTCTGAAAAGCGTCCCTTGTTGCGGACGTAGACCTCGCTCGCGGGGTCCTCGCCGACGAGCACCACCGCGAGCCCGGGCTTGATCCCGCGCGCGAGGAGCTTCTTCACGTCGGCCGTCACCTCTTCGCGAATGCTCTTCGCGATCGCGTTGCCGTCGATCAGCTCAGCGGGCAAAGTCCACCGCCCGCTGCTCGCGAATGACCACGATCTTGATCTGCCCGGGGTATTGCAGCTCGGTCTCGATTCGCCGCGCGATCTCTTCCGAGAGCGCCGACATGCGCAAGTCGTCCACGTCGTCCGGATTCACGATCACCCTGATCTCTCTCCCCGCCTGAATGGCGAACACCTTGTCGACGCCGGTGTAGCTCGCCGCGATGCGCTCGAGCCCTTCCAGCCGCTTCACGTACGTCTCGAACGCTTCGCGTCGAGCGCCCGGGCGCGAGCCCGAGATGGCATCCGCGGCCTGCACCAACACGGACACCTCGCTCTCGTGCGGCACGTCGTCGTGGTGCGCCGCGATGCAGTTGATGATGAGCGGATGCTCGCCATATCTGGTCGCGACCTCGACGCCGAGCTGGACGTGCGTACCCTCGTGCTCGTGGGTGAGCACCTTCCCGATGTCGTGGAGGAGCGCCCCGCGCTTCGCCATCGTCACGTCGAGCCCGAGCTCCGCCGCCATGATACCGGCGAGATGCGCGACCTCCTTCGAGTGGTGAAGAATGTTCTGCCCGTAGCTCGTGCGATACTGCATGCGCCCGATCAGCTTGATCAGCTCGACGTGGAGACCGTGCGCGCCGACTTCGTACGCCGCCTGCTCGCCCATCTCCTGAATCGCGGCGTCGACCTCCTTCTTCGATTTCTCGACGACTTCCTCGATGCGTCCCGGATGAATGCGGCCGTCGGCTACGAGCTTGGAGAGCGCCACGCGCGCGACCTCGCGCCGCACGGGATCGAAGCACGAGACGACGACGGTGTCCGGCGTGTCGTCGATAATGACGTCGACTCCCGTCGCGAGCTCGAAGGCGCGGATGTTCCGCCCCTCACGCCCGATGATGCGTCCCTTCATCTCATCATTGGGGAGTGAGACCGACGACACGCTGATCTCCGACGTGTGCTCGGACGCGATCCGCTGCACCGCCAGCGCCACGATCTTCTTCGCCTCGCGATCCGCATTCCGGCGCGCGCTCTCGCGGATCTCGCGCAGCTGGTTCGCCGCGTCCGCATGCGCCTCCTCGGCCAGTCGGCTGATCATCTCCGTCTTGGCGTCCTGCGCAGACATCCCCGCGAGCTGCTCCAGTCTCCGTCGCGCCTCGGCGGTGAGCTTGTCGATCTCTCCTTCGCGATCGACGACGGTGCCCTCGCGGCGCGTGATATCGCTCACCCGGCGCCCGACTTCCTTCTCGCGCTGATCGAGGATGTCGATCTTCCGGTCGAGATTGGTGTCGCGTTCCTGGACACGACGCTCGCCGCGCTCGATTTCATCGCGACGCTTCTGCGCCTCGGCCTCCCAGACCTCGCGGAGCTTGATCGTCTCTTCCTTGCCACTGACGACGGCCGCCTTCCGCAGCGCCTCGGCCTCTCGCGCCGCGTCATCGACGATCTTCGTTGCCGTCTCTTCGGCGGTCGTCTTCGCGGCAACCTGCGCCGCGTGCTCGACGCTCCTGCCAGATGACCGTCCCACAAAAAAGAATACCGCGCCGGCAATGATGATTCCTAAGGCCAGCGCGGCATAGATGACGATTTGGTTCATATGTATCTATAGCTCCACACGACGGTGACGTCGCGAACTCCGGGGAAACACCGCCACGCGCGCAAAGTCAGCGCGAAGGCCACTGCCCAGCCAGATCAACGGCCACCAACGTGATCAAACAGCGTGAGCCGAACGAGGCTAACCGCAACGATAGCTTGACTCTACGCGTTGCGGCGCCGCTCCCGAGAAATTACGTGAGCGCCGCGAAAAAGGCCAGACCCAGCGGTTGGGAATTCGGCTCCGCCGAGGAGTTTCTGAAGGTATCTAGCCAACTACGGCTTTCGCGCATTGTAGGCTGGCTAATAACGAGCGCCGACAAATGGAAAACCGATTCAACCCGCCACGGACAAAAACGGAAACTGCGGAATCTCAGCCGCCCCGTTTGCCCGGTGGCAGGAGCCGCCGGATCTCGCTCGAGATCGCGTGCATGCGGTCGCCGAGCTGTTCGCGGCCATCGCGGGCCTTGAATAGCTCGTCCGTGATCTGTAGCGCGGCCAGGATTGCGGCCTTGTGGGACTCGACCGTCGCCCCGGCATTCATCACGCCGCGAATGACCTCGTCGACGTGCTTGGCGACCGCCCGCGTGTGCTCGGCCGGCTCGTCGCTCCGGATCGTGTACTCCTCGCCGACGATCGTCACCTTGACCGAAGATTTGCGGCTCATCGGTGCGACTCCGCTTCCTGCTGCTGACGAAGAAAGCGCAGCTTCTCGAGCAGCTGCTTCGTGCGCAGGCGTGCAGCCTCGAGTCGCTCGCGGAGATCGCGATTCTCCTTTTCGAGCGCCGCGGCGCCGGCCTTGCCGCCGGTAGCCGGCACCGCCTTGACCTTCGCCTCGGCCTCCTGCGCGCGACGGCGCCAGCCGGCCATCTCGTCCGCGAGTGCCTCGATCAAGTGTTCCAACTCCTGAAATGCGACCAGGTCAGGTCGTTCGCTGTCTGACACCTAGCTCTCCCTCCAGGGTTTTCAGCACCTTGTCGCGGCGCCCGGCAACTTCCTTGTCACGTAGAGTGCGGTCGTGATGACGGAAGGTCAATCGCCACGCGACGCTGCGGAAGCCCTCGGCGATCCCCGCGCCACGATATTCGCTGAGCAGGCTCAACGACTCGAGCAGCTCGCCGCTCGCCTCGCGGATGACGGATTCGACTCGAGAC
>JBDSHG010000185.1:0-7859 GCA_039918615.1 Gemmatimonadaceae bacterium
ATCCTCGGTAGAGCGCAGCGGGTCGACGCGCACATCCGTCGGCTTCGCAACCGTGCGAAGCTCCACCCACTGGTCGTCGCGCATCGGATCGGCACGAACGATCGTCCAGCCGCTATCCGTCTTCGCGCCAACCGGCATCGCGTGCCGGTACTCACCCCGCCTGATCACTCGCGCGCGCGTGAGCCAGCCCTCGCCATCGCGCTTCGTCTCGACGTCGGCCAGCGAGTAGTCCACGAGCCCCGTGCGATGCACCCACTGCGCGAAGAACCATCCCAGATCGCGCCCGGACACGCGCTCGGCGCTTGCCCGCATCGCGAGCTCGTCGACGTGCTTGAACCTCCACCGGGCGTAGTAGTCGTGGAGAAAAGCGGTGAACACGCTGTCGCCGAGCATGTCGCGCAGCATCCCGTACATCATGTCGGGGCGCGAGTACACCGCCGCCTGATAGAGACTGAACTCGTTGAATGTGCGCGATGGCGGCTCCGGCGCCTGCGCGCGGCCGAGGAGATCCGTGTCGATGAGCGACATGTTGCTGCGGTCGGCCGGCGACATCACGTGCGCGTGCTCTCGATAGCCATTCACCGGCGGCGCCCCCTGCTGCGGCGCACCCTCGGCGATGTCCTGCGGCGTCGCGCGGATGCGCCACTCACTCTGGTAGCTCGTGAGTCCCTCGTCCATCCACCCTTCGCGCCACTCGTTGTTCGCGAGCATTCCGTAGCTGTAGATGTGCCCCACCTCGTGCGACACCGTCCCCTCGCTCACGCTGCTTCCGTACATCGCCATCATCGGAAATTCGGTGGCGCCGGGATCGAGACGAATCAGCCCCGTGAGCTGCGGATATCCGTAGGGACCGTAAATCTTCTCGAGAAACTCGAGCGCATGCACGTTCCATGACACGAACACGCCGTGGCCGAGTCGCGCGAGCTGTGCGGATGGAATCAGCACGTGAATCGGGATCGCACCGCGGTACAGTCCGCCCTCGTATCGAAAGTCCGGATCGACCGCCCAACCGAAGTGGTGCACGTCGCGCGCGGAGAAGCGCACGGCCTTCATCCCGCTCGGCACCGGCGGCAGCGTCGTATCGACGGAGCCGTACGCATCGCGCGCGTAGTGCACCTCGCCCCATGACTTCGCGTGCTCCCACCCCGGGTCACCCGCCACCGGCACTCCCGTCGCCCCGACGACCTGGTCCTTCGCGAGAATCATCGTGACGTCGAAGGTCCCGAACTCGCCGTACATCTCGCCGTTTGGAATGAAGGGCTGCGCCTCCCACCCATCGCGATCGTACACGGCGACCTTCGGATACCACTGCGAGAAGTCGTACTTCCGTCCCTTCCGTCCCTGCCGCCGATACACGGTCGCTGACGGCCGCGCATTCCACGCGAAGTTCACAATAGCGGAGTCGCCGGGCGCAAGTGGCTTCGGCAGCGCAAAGCGCGCGATCGTGCTGTCCGGCGCGAACGGATATTCGACGGCCACCGCCGCGCCATTCACGGTGGGTGCGCTCGTGAACCGCTCGTAGCCGTAGTTGGGATCCCTCAGCTTCTGAAAGCGCACCCGCCCTTCCCGCTCGTCCGCCGCGCTCCACCGCGATCCCGGGCGAAATGCGTTGAGCAGCTGCTGCACGCGCATCTCGCGCAGCGTGTCGGGCGAATGATTGACGTAGGTGAGCGTCGCCTTCCCGTGCAGCAGCTGCGCGGCCTCGTCCAGCTGCGCAGTGATCGTGTAGTCGGCGCGCTGCTGCCAGTAGCCCACGGTGTCCCCGCCCGGCGGCGAGACGGTCTGCGTCACGCCCTGCTGCAGCGCGAGGATCAGAGGAATGACGGCGATCATATCAGGGGATGAAAACACGAGCGCGGCGCCCGTGAAAGGGCGCCGCGCTCTGAACTGCCAACATTCGCGGGCGAAAAGCTCAGTTCGCCCGGCCCAGCATCTGGCCACGGAGATTCTCGAGCCGCCGCACGAGGGAGCCGTCCATCACCGTATCACCGACGCGCGCGATGACGCCGCCGAGAATCTCCGGCTTCACCATGAAGTGCGTGACGACGCGCTTCCCGGTGATCGTGCCGAGCTGCTTGTCGATGCTCGCGCGCATCGCATCGCTGGGCTCGCTCGCGACGGTTACGCGCGCGTGCACGCGCCCCTGAAGCTCATCCGCCAACAGCGTATACTCCGTCGCGATCTGCGGAATGAGGTTCTGCCGACGGTTGGCGATCACCGCCGCGAGAAAGCGCACGAACAGCCGCGGAAGCCGATCCTGGAACGCCTTCGTGATGATGTCGACCTTCCCCTTTGCACTGACCGTCGGCGACGAGAGGAAGTTCGCGACGCGCGTGTCCCCCTCGATCGATGCGGCGATCTCGGTGAGCGTCGTCCCCCAACCATCGATGTCGCCGGCGCGCTGCGCCAGCGACATCAAGGTCTCGGCGTAGTTCCGGCCGATCGTCGGCTCGCGCATTACTTCTTCGCTCCCACAGGCTCGATCGTCGCAAGGAAGCTTTCGACAACGGCGCGGTTGGTCTCGACGTCGAGGTTGCGCTCAATGACCTTCCCCGCCGCGCGAACTGCGAGCTCGACGGTCTGCTTGCGGAGCTCGACCATCGCCTTCTCCTTCTCCTGCCCGATCTCGATGCGTGCGCGCTCGAGCATCGACTGCTGCTCCTTGTGCGCCTGCTCGACGATGTCCGCTCGAACCTTCTCGGCCGTGGCGCGCGCTTCGGTCATGATCTTCTGAACCTCATCGCGCGTGGCGGCGAGATTCTTCTGATGCTCGGCGAGAAGCGCTGCCGCTTCTTCACGGTCTTTCTTCGCGGCGGCGATGGCGTCGGAGAGCGTCTTCTCGCGCGCCTCGACGGCCTCGAGGATCTTCGGATACGCAAACTTTCCGAGGATGACGAGTACGGCGATGAAGATGAGCAGCGTCCAGACCATCAACCCGCCGCTCGGCGTCAGCAGATCGCTCCTCGGAGCTGCTGATTCCTGCGCGGCCAGTGGTAGCGTGGAGATTATCGAGGCGGAGAAAACAGTCAGAAGCTTGCGCATGGAGATTCAGGAAAAATGGTGACGATTGGCGCGCCGCACCCCGGGGCGCGGCGGCCGATCGATCGATACTAGAAGTTGAACTTGCTCTGGATCAGGAAGGTGACGACGATCGCGAACAGCGCCGCGCCTTCGATCAGCGCCGCGAGGATAAGACCAGCGGTCTGAATCTGACCCGCGCGCTCCGGCTGACGAGCCATCGCTTCGGCAGCCTGGCCACCGATGCGGCCGATGCCGAGTCCAGCGCCGATTACCGCGACGCCTGCGCCGAGACCGGCACCGAACATCGCCCACGCGCCCGTATACTCCTTCGTGTAGCTGGCCGCAGCCTGAAGCATTGGAAGAAAAGCGTGCATTGTGTTGCTCCGATAAACGTGATTCCTGCTGCTCCGCGCCCGGTACCGAGAGCGCTGCTCGTCAGCGAGACCCGGGTCTCAACGAGCTTCCCCGGTCGCTCGACCGGGTACGAAGCCCCGCACGTGGAGCATGATGCGCGGGGCCGATGTGGAACGAGGGAGCGCTAGTGCGCACCCTCGCGGATGAGGCCGATGAATACGCTGGCAAGCAGCGTAAAGATGAACGCCTGCAGGAATGCGACGAAGAGCTCGAGCATGCTGATCGCGACGCCCATGGTGATCGGAGCAAGCGCGATGAAGAAGCTGCCAAAAGTGAAAATGAGACTGATCAGCGCGAGCAACACGACGTGTCCGGCCGTCATGTTCGCGAAGAGACGAATCGCGAGCGCGAACGGCTTCGTGATCTTTCCGGCGATCTCGACGGGCGTCATGATGAACGTCATCGGGAGCTTCACCGCGATCGGCTGATCTGACGGCCAATAGATGATCGTCTTGATGTAGCCAGCGCCCTGCGCCTTCATGCCGGCGACTTCTACCACCACGAAGGTGATCAGCGCGAGCGTCGCAGTGACGGAAATGTTTCCCGTCGCCGTCGAGCCGTACGGGATGAGGCCGAGCAGATTCGCGAAGAGAATGAAGAAGAACAGCGTGAGCCCAAAGGGGACGTAGGCATTCCCGTGGTGCCCGACGTTCGGAAGGATGACTTCGTTCCGGATATAGAGCACGATCGACTCGATCGCGCCCGCGAATCCCTTCGCGTGTCCCTCGTGCGCCGTCTGTCGCTGATTCGAGGCCGCAGCGGGAATCATGATGCCGATGCAGAGCAGCGCCGTGAGCAGCAGGAAGACGACGTGCTTCGTCGGCGACATGTCGATGGCGAGCCCGCCCACGTGAAACGGCTTCCAGTGCGGCAACTCGTACTCGTGACCGCCCGGAAGCTCGAGGAAGTGCGAGTCCGTGATGTGCGGCGTGATGATGTCGACGTTCTTCGACGCGGGCTGCGTGAGATGATCGCCCACCGGTCCGTATGTCGACGTCGAGTCCTGCGCGCGCACCGGCGCAGCGAGGAGGAACATCAGCGAGAGAAGGAGCGTGCCGAATTTCATGACTTGAGCAGCACCGGTTCGAGCAGCGTGGAAACGAAGAAAAAGGCAACGAGGCTCACGAGCGCCACACTCGTCGGAAGATCGAGCACCTTCACGAACATCAGCGCGTAGATCGCCAGCACGCCGAAGCGAAGCAACATGCCAAGCCCCCACCCCGCAACCACGTTCGTCGCCGCAAAGCCGCGCGCGATCGTGAACGAGCAGAGCTGCACCACATACGCGATCGCTGCACTTACTACGATCGCGTGACGGTCGGGCGCGGTCGGAAAGGCGAACGTCAGCATCCACGCCAGCAGAACGATCACGATCAGCGAAACTGCGGCAAAGATCGCGGTCTTCCTCATCCGTCACCATTGCTGCGGCTCGCGGCCATGATGCGGCGATAGAAGCTGTAGAACCCCGCGCCCGCGCCCACAAATACTCCGAGCATGAGGAGCCACGGCGCCGTGCCCAGCTTCGAATCCGCCCACTTCCCGATGTACAGAAAGAGGAGGATCGCGACCACGAATTGCACTCCGGCGCCCGCGAACGACGACGGCGAGGGACCCTGATTGCGCACGTGTCCGGAAAGATTGTCGTCAGTCATTTCGCGAGGTGAATTTACCCGCTTGTGAAATTTTTCGCAAGGAATTCAAGGGGTGTGCCGAAGACACCCCGAAGAAACCGGGCTCAACATGAAAGTCCTTCAATCTTCACGACTTAGCGTTGCAGAAACTGTTGACCTCGCGTCCTGCTGTTGATAACTTAGCTCACGTCGCCTTTGTGACCATCCCTGCCCACGCCTTTCGCGCAGCACACCAAGAAATGACTCGCCGCTCGATTACCTGGATTCTTTGCATCGCCGCCATCGCGCTCGCCTGTGGCCCACGCGCGCGACATGGAGATGGAGATGCGCACGCCAGCGTACCGGGCGCGAACAAGGCTGCTGAACACCAGCTCGCCGACACCGCGCTCGCGACATCCGCGAAAGTCGCCGTCGGCAGCACCGTGAAGCTCGCGCTCCACGTGACGAACCTCGCGACTCACGCGGTCGAGGTGAACTTCCCCAGCGGGCAGACGCACGAATTCATCATCCTCGACTCAGCCGGCGCCGAAGTCTGGCGCTGGAGCACCGGGAAGATGTTCACGCAGGCGCTGCAGAATCGCAATGTGGACGCGAACGCGACGCTCTCATTCAACGAGCAGTGGAAGGCGGAAGGGCGGCGCGGGAAGTACACCGCGCTCGCGACGCTCAAGAGCAGCAACCATCCGGTGGAAGAGCGAGTCGACTTCGTTCTGCCGTAGCTGATCCCGCGCGCAACGCGCGCGGCAGAATCAGCTCCCCTTCTCGAACAACAGTGCGAACGACGTACGATCGGAGTCGACGAAGCCGCCGGGAAGCGTCACGGTGAAGCTGTCGGTTTTCGCGCTCGCGCTGTACGTCGCGCCACCGAGCGTCGTCGAGGTGAAGTGGAGCGTCGATCCCGACTGCGTGTACGTTCCCGCGTCGGTGATCACCGTGCTCGCGTTGCCATCCTCCGTGCCCGTCCCCGCCACCGCGTAGGTGTTGTTGCCGTTGAGCGTCGCCGTTACCGAGTTGACGACGATCACGTGATCGCGCTGCTCCGGCACGGTGAACGGCAGCGCCGTCCCGTCGATCGTGCGCAGGAAATACGTCCCCGGCACGTTCTTCGGACCCGTCGGACTGTCGCTACCGCAGGCGGACGCGAAGGTCAGCGTAAGCCCAAGCGCGACGGCGAGAAGCGGGCGCGCGAAAGCTGTGCGCCGCGGGAATATCGAAGGAGAGATCATCGGTTTCTCGAGTCGAAGCGAAGCAACAGTAGAGGCCGGAAGAAGCCCCATGTCCTCCTTACACGACTCGTGCCGTTCTCGTTCCCCTCAGCCGCGAGGCGCGACGATCAGTGCGCGAACGTCATGTCGAAGTTCGCATCCGATGACATGATCAGCTGTCCCGGCACCGAGGCATTGAAGTGCGTTTGGACCAGCGCGGCGACGTAGTCGGCGCCGAGCGTTGTGCTGCGGAAGGTGAAGACCGACCCCCCGATGGCCCAGTGCCCCTGATCCTGCCCGATCTGTCCGGGAACGCCGTCAATCGTGCCGGTGAACGTCGTGATGTAGCTGTTGTTGGAACGGAGATCCGCCACCGCCGAGGTGAGGACGACCTCGTGCGTTGCGTGGGGCACGGAGAACGGAAGCGCAGCACCTTGGACCGTCTGAAGATCCCAGTTCTGGTCGACTCCGAGCAGATCACCGCCGCACGAGGACAGCGAGGACGCAAGCAGGGCAGCCGCGAAGAATGACAGCGCGAAACGTGACGACGTACGGAACATGGCTCTTCCTCCAGTGAGGCTGACTCCGTGGTCACTCGCGGGCGCGAGGACGGCCGTGCTGTCAAAACTCTGCATCGCGACGCTGGCAAACGCAACTGCGGCAGCGCCGGCCGCGCCCGCCGTCCCCTTCGCCAACGCCGCAGCGTCCGTTAGTTTCGCTCTGAATTCCCTATCCGCCTTCACACACGCAAGCGCAATGACCCACGCCGCTTCCGGCAACGACGACCTAGCCCTGCTCGACGACCTCGCGCGAGCGCACAAGCAGCTCGTGGCGCAGATCGGCCGTCGCATCGTGGGCCAGCACGAGGTAGTCGACAATATCGTCGCTGCGCTTCTGAGCGGCGGACACGCGCTGCTCGTCGGAGTTCCCGGCCTCGCGAAGACGCTCCTCGTGCGTACGGTGGCGGAGGCGTTGGACCTCACCTTCTCGCGCGTGCAGTTCACGCCGGATCTGATGCCGAGCGACATCACCGGCACCGAGATGCTCGAAGAGGATCAGGCCACGGGGCGGCGCAGCTTCAAGTACGTGCAGGGGCCGATCTTCGCGAACGCGGTGCTCGCCGACGAGATCAACCGCGCGCCGCCGAAGACGCAGGCCGCGCTGCTGCAGGCGATGCAGGAGCACGCGGTGACGGCGAGCGGACAGACGCACGCGCTCCCGGAGCCCTTCTTCGTGCTCGCGACGCAGAATCCGATCGAGCAGGAAGGCACTTATCCGCTTCCCGAGGCGCAGCTCGATCGCTTCATGTTCGAGCTCCACGTCGGCTATCCGACGCTCGAGGAAGAGGAGCGCATTGTGTCGACGACCACCGGCGACGACACGCTGACGATCAAGCCGGTACTCACCGCGGCGCAGCTCGCGAAGCTGCAGCATCTCGTGCGGCGGCTGCCCGCGCCTCCGACAGTCGTGCGCTACGCGGTGAAGCTCGCGCGCTCGACCCGCCCCGACACGCCAGAGGCGACCGCCGACGTAAAGAAGTACGTAAGCTGGGGCGCCGGACCGCGCGCGTCGCAGTACCTCGTGCTCG
>JBDSHG010000186.1:0-10429 GCA_039918615.1 Gemmatimonadaceae bacterium
CCGCCATCGCGGTCATCGAGACGATCGACAACGGGAAGGCGATCCGCGAGACCATGAACGCCGATCTTCCACTCGCGATCGATCACTTCCGCTACTTCGCGGGAGCGTTGCGCGCGCAGGAAGGTTCGGCCGGTGAGATCGACAACGACACCGTGGCGTACCACTTCCACGAGCCACTCGGTGTCGTTGCGCAGATCATTCCCTGGAACTTCCCGCTGCTGATGGCGGTGTGGAAGCTCGCGCCGGCGCTCGCGGCCGGAAATTGCGTGGTGCTGAAGCCAGCCGAGCAGACGCCCGTATCGATCATGGCGTTCGTGGAGCTCATCGCGGACCTGCTGCCCCCCGGAGTGCTCAACATCGTGCAGGGCTTCGGCGTCGAGGCGGGCAAGCCGCTGGCGAGCAGCAATCGCGTCGCCAAGGTCGCCTTTACCGGCGAGACGACGACGGGGCGCCTCATCATGCAGTACGCGTCCGAGAATCTGCTGCCGGTGACGCTGGAGCTCGGCGGCAAGTCGCCGAACATCTTCTTCCCCGACATCATGGACGCGGACGACGCGTTCTTCGACAAGTGTCTCGAAGGCTTCACGATGTTTGCGCTCAACCAGGGCGAGGTGTGTACGTGTCCGTCGCGCGCGCTGGTGCACGAATCGATCTACGATGCGTTCATGGAACGCGCGGTGGCGCGCGTCGAGAAAATCAAGCTCGGCCACCCACTCGACTCCGCGACGATGATGGGCGCGCAGGCGAGCAACGATCAGCTCGAAAAGATCCTGAGCTACTTCGACATCGGAAAGAAGGAAGGCGCGAAGGTGCTCACCGGCGGCACGCGCAAGATGCACGACGGCGAGCTGAAGGACGGCTACTACGTCACGCCGACGATTCTCGAAGGGCACAACAAGATGCGCGTCTTCCAGGAGGAGATCTTCGGACCGGTGGTGTCGGTGACGAAGTTCAAGGACATGGATGACGCAATCGAGATCGCAAACGACACCCTGTACGGATTGGGCGCCGGCGTGTGGTCGCGCGAGGCGAACATCTGCTATCGCGTCGGCCGCGGCGTAAAGGCGGGGCGCGTGTGGACGAACTGCTACCATCTCTATCCGGCGGGCGCGGCCTTCGGAGGCTACAAGCAGAGCGGCATCGGTCGCGAGAATCACAAAATGATGCTCGACCACTATCAGCAAACCAAGAATCTGCTCGTGAGCTACAGCCCGAACGCCATGGGGTTCTTCTGAGCGTGACCGAGGGCGAGGATGCGGAGATCTTGGAAACGGCGGCGCGCGTGGAGCGCGTCGCCGTTACTGCATCCGCTGCGGAGATGCTGACGAAGCTAGCGGAGATGCACGGACCGCTCGTCTTTCACCAATCGGGCGGCTGCTGCGATGGCAGCTCGCCCATGTGTTTTCCGCGCGGCGAATTCAAAATTGGGCAACGCGACGTGTATCTCGGCGCGATCGCCGGCACGCCGTTCTACATTGGTGGCGAGCAGTTCGAGTACTGGAAGCACACGCAGCTCACGATCGATGTGGTACCGGGACGAGGAAGTGGATTCTCGGTGGAGTCACCGGAGGGCGTGAGATTTCTGACGCGGTCGAGATTGTTCAGCGATGAGGAGTCGATCGCGCTGGAGGCGGAAGGTCCACCGCCGCGGGGGGAGCAGGCGCCGGAGTAGTGCGATCGCCACCTACGCGCGGCGGTCTCACGGAATCGGATGCCACGTGCTGCCGTCGGCCTCGACGTGAATGGCGGTGCCATCTGAATGGTGAATGTCCGCCGTGCCATCGGGATGGCTTATCGTAAATCCACCGTCTTCGTTGACGGTTCTCACCGAGTGAAGCGGTGGCGCCGCGTCCATTCCGCCACCGGATGTGAGACTCGGTGCCGCCGAGCCCGTCTTTTGTCCCGCCGCGTTGTAGTCCGTCGTCGAGCCATCCGGCGCCGTGATCGTCGTGGTGCCGTCGGCGTTTCCGGTGACGAAGCTGCCATCGGGCATCTGCGCGCCGTAGGTGTCCGGTCCGGTACTCGTCGCCGAGATCGCCGTGCCATCGGGAGTCGTGACGGTCGTCCCACCGCCATCATGCGTGATCGTGAGTCCATCGGGACCCGAGGCTGCGGGAGGAGTCGATGCTCCCGTCGTTGGCTCACCAGGCGAAGTGCCCTCCCCGCCGGACCCGCTCGGCGGGGTGGTCGTTGTTGGTCCATCGGAGTCGGTCGTGGTGATCGAGCCATCAGGATTCGCCGACATTCCGAGTTGCTGATTCGCGGGCACCGGCTGGGGCCCGTTCGCGGGTGGAACGTCGCTGAGTGGCTGCGGCCCGTTGATCGGTGGCGTTGAGCTCAACGGCTGCGGGCCATTCGCGGGAGGCGTCGAGCTCAGGGGCTGCGGTCCGTTTGCCGGAGGCGTCGAGCTCAAGGGCTGCGGTCCGTTTGCCGGTGGATTGTCACCGAGTGGCTGTGGTCCGTTCGTCGGCACATCAGTCCCAATGCGCTGAGGCATCGGCGAGTCCGGAGCCTGCGGCGGCGGCTCGTCGCCCGCCGGATTTCCGGAACCGTTTCCGGCGCTTGGCGAATCCGGAGGGGAATAAATCCCGGGATACAGAGGGGGCGGCGGTGGTGGCGGAAGGTGTACCGCGCCGTCCTCTGGCGGCGGTGGCGGTGGAAGATGCACCGCTCCATCCGATGGTGGCGGAGGGGGTGGAAGTTTGGATGCGGCATCTCCACTCCCCGCACCAGCACCAGCACCCGCACCAGCACCAGCACCAGCACCAGCACCTGCACCTGCACCGGCACCGGCACCTGCACCTGCTCCGGCGCCGGCCATTCCCCCCGCCGCGCCCAGCGCGGCGGCCGCGCCCGCACCGATCCCCGTCGCGGCACCGACCCCTCCACCTTCGCTCCCCGCGCACGCCGCACACCAGCGGATGAAATGCGTGAGGTCCGTGCTCGCCAACAAATTCAAAATGTCGTGCAGATGATGTGCGCTCATGCCGCCACCCCGCTCGACAGCTCCGCACCGCGGAACATCGCGCGCACCGATGCGATCGTCGCCGCGTCGGGCGCACTCTGTGCCGTTTGCTCCGCAGCGAGAATGCTCGACCTCCGCAAATACTCATAGCGCAACCGCTTCCGCAGCCGCACGAGACTCGCCCATCGTGACGACGACTCGAACCCTCCGATCACGTCGCGCACGCCGAGTGATGCGGGCAATTCGCCTCCGCCGCGCGCGATCACGCGGTTCTCATAAACGGCGACGGCCGCGACGCCGCCCACGAGCAGCAGCGTGGACAGGTACCCGTGAAGCGTGATCAGAACTGACAACCGTGCAAACCATCCGAGGTCGTCCGCGCCGATGAGGACGAGCCGATCGACCGTGCTATGCTCGAAGATCGCCACCGCGAGCGTGACGGGAAACGCGAGCTTCGCGAGCCGGACGCGCGACCCGTAGAATACGGTGATTGCAAGACCCAGCGAGGTCAGCGCCGTGTACACCACGTGGCCGCCAACGAGCATCGGTCCCTGCATATGCAGGAAAGGAAACACGGGCGAGAACGGGAGATTCTGTAACCAGCCGCCATCGGTGCCGCGCGAATACAGAATGTTCTCGTACATCGACATTCCGCACGCCACCGTGGTCCCGAACAGCACGACGTCGCCGATCGACGGGCGAAAGTGCCGACTGCGAACCGCGAACAACAAGAATGCAGCGACGGGCATCAACTTCAGGAGCTCCTCACTCACCGGCGCAACGACGGTCATCACGAACTCGCTTTGCTGACCGAGTTTCTCGACGAATGGCTTCCCGACGAGCACGGCGAGCGAGCTGACGCCGAAGAATCCCGCGAGCGCGGCGCCGGTCAACGCGCGCACGCCGATGGTTCGCGTTCGTGCGAACACCACCGCGAGCAGCGCGATCGTCCAGCCGTACTGTGCCAGGTTCCCAACGACCACCGACAGTCCCCCACCCTCCTCAATCAGCTTCGGCGAAGCTACAGCCAGCGTCACGAGCGAAACTCCCAGCCCTATCCACGATAACAGCTGCAATCCACTCGGCAGTGTAAGCCCTCGACTCTCTGTCATGTCGTGTTCCGGTTGGAGACATTGACCGAAGCACGCGCCCTCGCGTGCGTCGATACGAATGCGTTGATGCGGAAATCGCGCACGACTCAGTGCGCAACGCCGACTACTGCCGCGACAGCTCCACGCGCCGGTTTCGCGCGCGTCCTTGCAGCGTCGTATTGGGTTCCTTCGGCACGGACGCGCCGTAGCCGCCGGTGTCCAGCCGAGCCGCGGGAACGCCGCGCTCGACGAGCGCCGCCTTGACTGCCGCGGCACGACGCGCCGAGAGATCCAGGTTCTTCTTGTCGCCGCCGACGTTGTCGGTATGCCCTTCCACCTTCAGCGTCCACGTCGGCTCTTTCTTCATCACCTCGACGATCTCCCGCAACACCGGCTCCGACGTAGGCTTGATGGTGGCGCTGTTGAAGTCGAAGTAGATGCCGTAGATCGCGGCACGTTTGTCCTTCGCGAGATCGCGCTCGAGCGCGCCCGTAGGGTCGGAAACCGGGAAGTCGATGCGCACCACCTGCACCTTGTCTGTTCCGATCGACGCGTGGAGCGCGAGCGGATTCGCAGGATCATCGAGCACGAGGATATCTGCATCCTCGCTCTTGTCGCCTTCGCCAAGATGGCCGCGCACGTGCCACGCGGCGAGCGACGTCATCTTACCGTTCATGAGCACAGGCACGAGCAGCGGCTTCAGCTCAACGAGCTTCACGGTACCGGCGGCCGCCATCCGCGTGCCGATCGCGCCCTTCAGCGGATTTTCGGCTCCGACCGAGGCGAGCATATCGCTGATCGCGCCGGCCATTCCGCCGGCGCTTCCATCGAGCGTGAGCGAGGATTGTCCACGCGCCCGAAGGTCCGCGATCACGCTCCCGGACAGACCGATCGCTGTCGTGCCCGGGAACACGTCCGCGTCGCTCTCGTTGAAGTAGTACTTCCACGTGTGTGCCTGCTTGAGGTCAACCATCTGCACGATGCGATCGACGCTCACACTCACCGCCCGCTGCCCCGCCGCCTGCGGCGCATCGCCGGAGATCACGATGGGAAAGCCTCGCGAGTTGCTATCGCCAACCGTGGCCATGGACTCATAGTCGCCCTCCGTCGCCTGCACGGCATCGGTGACGACGAGGTGCGCCATGAACGGAATTCGCGTGGTCGTCACGGCCGTCTGTGACTTTGCAACCGATGCGCCCCAGGTCGAGAGTGCAGCGCCCACGAGCATCAGTCGCGCGGCGACCCCTTCGCGTGCGCGCCTCATTCCGGCTTCCGATGTTGCATCGCGGCTTCCGGCGCCCCCACCGCGTCCAGCAACCCCACCTTGGTATAGCCGGCCGGTACCTCGAACACACTCGGACTGATCGACGCCTTCTTCACGTTCGTAATCAACGTCGTTATCGTCGTCGTGTGTTTGTGCGATCCGGAGCCACCCTCGCTCGTGGTGATGCGCTTGAGCATCAGCCCCTTTTTCATCTTTCCGTATTCCGCCATGAGCTGCCTCGTGAGCTCCGCCATCGGCCCGGTCGCCACGGCCGTTGGCGGGCGGGAGCTCGGATCCATCAGACCGTCGAGCGCCGGCGCCAACCAAATCTCCGTGCTGGACTGCGATGGCGTGCTCATGGTGCGGCCCATGACCGACATATTCATCGTGTACGACTCTGTGAGCCTGTACTTGTAGGTCGCGTATCCGTCGAGCGGCTCTCCTGCGCCGAGATCCTCCAACGCGACCTTGACGTCGGCGACTTCCATTTTCGCGATGCCACCCATCGCCGCCTGCATGTCCGTTGCGGTTTTCCCGAGCTCAGCGATGTTGATCACGGTGTACTGGTGCTTGGCAGGATCGACAGACGTGACCGTTCCTTTCCCGGAGCTCGTGATCATGTAGGTCCCGGCGCCCATCATGCCGCCCTGCATTGGCGACTCCGTGACATCGATGCGAGAGTTCCCAGCCGCGAACTGTCCGTGCGCGATCATCATGTTCCGCGTCGTCGCGTTCCCGCTTCGATCGGGGCCGGTCGCCGTCGTCGACATGTCGTAGCTCAGCGTCTGCGCGCCGAGCGTACTGGCGAATCCGAGCGACGCGACGAGCAGTGTGGTGCGGGACGCGTGAGAGATCAGAGTGGTGTGCATGTGCATCATCTCCAGTGGTTTGAGGGAGAACAGGCGCTAGACCTTCGACAGAACAGCGAGCGCCAGCTTTTTTTCCTGCTCGAGGACTTTTCGTCCGGCCGTGGAATCCTGCATCAGCTTCATCACATCCGGCATCAGTTGCACCATGAGCACGTAGTCGCCCTTTCGCGCAGTCAGGAGCAGCATGGTCTGCGTCGCTTCATCACCGACGCCTTCGACGGGTCCCGATGGGATGTGAAGGGGACCGCCATCGGGAGACGCCGCACCCGGAACCATCCCTCCTTCGAGCTTGCCCCCCAGCTTCACTCCGCCGAGCCCCGCCTTCTGGAGCGCGGCATGCTCGGCGGGGCTCGAATAGTCGCCTGGCTGGATCCAGTCCATGTTCAGCGATAGCCCGGCGGGGTCCGTCTCGGTGGAGTAGTGACAGCTCGACGATCCACGATCCTCGGTTGCCTCGGCGATCGTAAACACCGAGCCGATGGTGCTGTTCACGTCTTCCTTGGGCATGAGCTTGCACATCGAGACCGCCCCCGTTATCGACGTCGACGAGCCTCCGTTCTCCGAATCCCCATGAGGCGCGGCGCCGCCCTTATCGCACGCCGACAGCGACAGCATCGCGCAACAGGAGCCGACCAGCAACGCACGTGCGCCTCCTCGAATCGAATGGGTCGGTAGGATTCTTCGAGTCATCGATCGTCTCCAGTTAGGTGGCCGAGGCGGCGGAGTCGAGGGCTAACGATTCCCCGTTTCCGCCAGTAGACTTGGCTCAACCTCGCGAGCGGTGGTTACGCCGCCGATTCAGCCCCGTTACCGTCGCCGGTAACGCTGCTAACCTCGCGTCGTGGACTCGAGTCACCGCACAGCGCTCTCCTTCGATGGCCTCGTCATGGTGAAGCTGCGCACGCTGGGACGACTGGAGCTGGTGACGGGCGAGGCGACCGCGACGCAGGTGCTCGCCGCCCAACCGAAACCGCTCGCACTCCTCGCCTACCTCGCCCTCGCTACTCCTCGCGGCCAGCACTCGCGCGATTCGCTGCTCGCACTGTTCTGGCCGGAGCTGGGCGACGACGAGGCGCGCCGCGCGCTGCGCCAGGCGCTGCATCGCGTGCGCTACCACGTCGGCGATTCGCTGCTCAAGTCGGAGCGCGAGGGACAGATCGGGATCTCGAACGATGGCTCGTGGTGCGATGCGATCGCCTTCGAGCAGGCGCTCGAGGGTGGCCGCGATGAGGAAGCGCTGTCGCTGTATCATGGCGCCTTCCTCGATGGGGTCTTCGTCTCCGACGTCTCGCCGGACTTCGAGCAGTGGGTGGACCTCACCCGCACCAGGCTCCGCGAACGTGCCGCGAGCGCCGCTGGCAGCCTCACCGATCGCGCGAATCGTGCGGGCGACCGAGAGACGGCGGTGCGATGGGCAACGCAGGCATGTCAGCTTGCGCCCGAGGACGAAGCGCACAGCCGCGCACTGATGACCGCGCTCGCGGCAGCCGGAAACCGAGCGGGCGCGCTGCGTAGCTACAAGAGCTTCGTCGACCGCATGGAGCGAGAGTTCGATGCGGAGCCGTCGAAGGAGACGACGGCGCTCGCCGCATCGCTACGCGCGGCGCCGGATGCGGTCGCGACGATCCCCGATACCGCGCCCGTTGCAATCGACACCCCGGTATCCTCGCCGAGCACCGTGCCGTCTCCCGCGCCGGCCGAGTCGCGCGCCTATCCCCGACGACGATGGCATGCAGTCGCGACCGTCGCATCGCTACTCCTGATCGCGGGCGCTGTCGTCGCGCGATATCGCGCCGGCAACGGGACATCGAGCGTCGACCAGCTGCTCGTCGCCGACTTCCACAATCACACTCGCGATTCCCTCATCGCCGACGCGATCACCGAGGCAATGCGGGCGGACCTGTCGCAGTCGCGACGCACGCGCGTGATGACGCGCGCGCAGGTGCAGGCCGTCCTCGAGCACATGCGCCAGCCGTCCGGCGCGATCATCTCGGAGCCGATCATTCGCGAAGTCGCCGAACGCTATGGCGTGAAGGCCTTCGTCACCGGCGACGTTGCCTCGCTCGGTGCGGGCTACACCGTCTCGGCCGAGCTCATCGCCGTGCGAAGCGGAGAGACGCTGGTGTCCGTGCGCGAAGATGCGACCGACTCGACTCAGCTGCTGGCCGCCGTCGACCGCGTCTCCGATCGCCTGAGACGCGGCGTCGGCGAATCGCTCTGGACCGTCCACTCGAGCGCTCCCTTGGAGCAGGTGACGACGTCGTCGCTGCAGGCGCTGCGGCTCTACTCGCAGGCGATTCGCGTGGGGGATCAGGAGGGCGACACGCATCGAGCGGTCCAGCTCCTGCAGCAGGCGGTCGGCTTCGACAGCACCTTCGCCATGGCGTACCGGAAGCTCGGCGTCTACCTCCGCGACATGGGATCGCATGCCGCATCCGACGAGGCGCTGGCGCGAGCCTTTCGGAATCGAGCGAGACTTCCGGAGCTCGAGCGCTACAACACGGCGGGATCGTACTTCTCGAGCGTGGCGCTTCCGGACAGCGCAATTGCGACGTATCGGGCGCTTCTCGCGCTCTACCCCAACGACATGCGCGCGCTCAACAATCTCGGCTCGGTCTACATGGACCTGCGTGAGTACGCGCGCGCCGAGTCGCTCTTCCACCGCGCAATCGAATCCGATTCATCGGTCGCGCTTCTCTTCAATCATCTCGCGACCGTGCAGCTGAATGGCGGCCGGTACGATGCAGTCGACAGCACGCTCGCCGAGCGCGCGCGCCGCTTTCCTCCGCAGCAGGACGCCGAGGCGATAGCGGTGACCGTCGCCATGATGCGCGGCGACTTCGATGGCGCGCGCGCGCGCACGCAGCGGATGCTGAGCGACGCCGGCAGCGATGCGAGCTCCCGGCTCGAACCGCTCAAGATGCTCGGCACCCTCGCCCTCATCGGCGGGAAGCTCGATGAGGCAGACCGCGACTTCGGCGCGGTCGAGTCGCTGCAGGCAAGCGTGGGAAGTGGCGGCGGCTATCTCGAAGCGGCCGTTGCGCTCGCGTTTTCCGACATCTGGTACAGGCATCAGAGCGCGCGGGGCCTGGCTCTGCTGGATTCCGCCGTGGCGCGCTATCCGCTGGCGTCGCTTCCGCCGCTCGATCGCAACTATGCGACCCTCGCCTACGTGTACGCGCTGGGCGGCCGCCCCGCACGCGCGCGCGAGCTGCTCGCCGACGTGCGCGCGAACGAACGAGTTCCCGGCACCACCCGCGGCGGACTCGGTATTCGCGACGAGGGGACGTATCTGCGCGCACTCGGCGCAACGGAGCTCGCCGAGGGGAAGCCGGCGCAGGCAGTGGTGACGCTTCGCGAATCGGTTCGACTGTACTTCTGTCCGACCTGTACCCTTCCGGATCTCGCGCGCGCGCTCGAGCTGGCTGGCTATCCGGACTCTGCTACGGCGGGTTACCAGCGGTACGTCAGTACGCCGTGGTCGGAGTGGCAGAATGCGCTCGGGGAGTTCCGGCCGACCGCGTACACGCGGCTCGGCGCATTGAGTGAAGCACGCGGCGATACGGCGCAGGCGATCGCCGCGTACGATCGGCTCGCGACACTGTGGTCGGGTGCGGACCCCGAGCTACGGCCAATTGTGTTGAATGCAAGACAGCACGCGGCGGCGCTCCGAGTGAGTCGGCGCTAGGGCGAGCGCACCGAAGCCGGAGCACTCTACCGGAGAGGCGTTTCCGAGATCGAGTCTGCGGGCACCTCTTCGAGATCACCGGGCACATCGAAGGGCACGGAGACCCCCATCGCGAAGCCACCGTGTCGCGCGGGTCCAACGAGCAGACTCGCTTCGCGTCCTTCCGGATAGATCGGTGACCACGTCTCCACTTTATTCTGCGCGCCAATCAGGCCGCCGACGGCCATCCCCGCGCCGATCAAAAGCGGCCCGTAGATGATAGCGCCGAGCGCCGCGGGCGGTCCGTCGCCATTGCTGGGCGCGAGCAAGAATGCCGCCGACAACCCAACGCCAACGAGTCCGCCTATGCCAACGCCTTCGAAGAGCGACCGCATGCTCGGCACATATCCCTTGCTCATGTCGAGCGCCGAGACCTGCGCGAGCGACACGGTATGCAGCCCGGTCGTGAACTCGGGGTGATACGAAACCGAATCCGGAGTGAGCAAGACGAGCGTTCCCTTCCTCTCCGGAGCGCCGTAGGTCGTGATGCGGATGCGAACACCGCTGTCGGGA
>JBDSHG010000187.1:0-9940 GCA_039918615.1 Gemmatimonadaceae bacterium
CGACCTCCGCTTCACTCACCCGCGCCGCGCGGATCAGGTCGGAGTCGAGCACACGGACACCACCGCTGGCGATCGCACCCATGGCGACCTCCTCCTCCCATGGCAGTCCCAGCTTTCGCACGACGAACACGTCGAGCGGCGCACCGAGTGCGGTCGCGACTTCGAACCCGACCGGCACGCCACCGCGCGGCAGCGCCAGCACGATGACGTCAGGTCGATTCGCGTAGGCGTGAAGCTCGACGGCGAGCCGCCGGCCCGCGTCGTGGCGATCTTGAAAGCGTGTGGCCATGTGTATGCTCAGTTCGGGGCGTCACAGTACGGAGGCGTAGGCTCGTCGCGTGATCATCGTGACACCGGAGAAGCGGAGCATATGCCGCGCCATAGGCAGTCAGCAGTGGCCGATCGAGGACGTGTCAATGATCGACCCGCCCTGCTTACCATCGTTTAGAATAGGTCGGGACGAACGTTGCGTCGATCGAGGACAAGCTCGGGCGGACGCTCGAGCGCATGGAAGCGTCGCCGAACCTTCAGCACGACGCCGGACCGGCGATGCCGGCATGCGCACGTGGTGACCATTGCGCGACTGATTGCAGCGACGATCGGGCTCCAGATGGGCTGGGCGCGCGAGGCGCGCAACACACGGAACGATTGCGAGAGAGGCACATGACGCTCGAGCGCCGCTCGCCGGCAGGAATGCGTCATCGACGTGGCCGCGATCCTGAACGCGCTGCGGGCAGCACCGCCGGATCGCGCTGTCCGCAATCACCCTACCAAAATTACTGTTTTTCCTGACTTCGCAGGCTTGCGGCAGGTCGTATAGTACGAGGCAGCAATTGCGGTGGTCTGGATAATACCCCCTCGGTGGGATACCATGTCGACGAACATCGCATCTACCGGCATGGAAGCGGATCAGCCTCGAGGTACGCTCCAGGAGGTTGGCCGCGAGCTGGCGTCGCGGCCGTATGCGCGACGCGGTGTTTCCACGAGCGTAGAGCCGATACGCGTGCTCCTGGTCGACGATCACAATCTCGTGCGCGCGGGCATGAAACTGCTCTTGCGAGCGTTTCCGGAGATCTGCGTCGTCGGCGAGGCTACGGACGGGCAGCAGGCGATCGCAATGGCGACACGGCTGTGTCCAGAGGTCGTGGTGATGGATTTGGACATGCCTAACGGTGACGGGCTCACCGCCACGCGATCGCTGCAGCGAGTGTTGCCGGCTGTCCGCGTGCTCATCGTCACCATGCATACCGAAGAGGAAAAGCTTCTCTCACTCCTCGAGGCGGGTGCGCGCGGCTACCTCTCGAAAGATGCTGCGGAGCGCGATCTCGGCGAGGCCATCCGAGTGGTCGCCTCTGGGGATGTGTACATACGACCGGCGGTCGCAAATGAGCTTGCGCACGCAACCGTCTCCCCTGCTCCCCGGCGCATGGACGCGCGATCGCGGTTGGAACGCCTGAGTAAACGGGAACGGAGCGTTTTCACACTGACGGCGCGAGGGTACAATGGGCCGGAGATCGGCCAGCAGCTCGGGATAACGGCAAAAACCGTAGATACCTACAAGCAACGAATCGAGGATAAAATCGGCGTGTCGCACCGGTCCGACTACGTCCGTCTCGCGCTCGAGGCAGACGTCCTCCTCGAATCTCCTCGTCAGTAGGTACTACACGGGAAGCGAGCTGGCCCGAAACGTTCCTCCAGCTCGCTCATACCGAATCGGTATCAAGCCACTATCGCCAGGCGATCGTCGACGGTAGTGACTCCATTCGTGCCCCAGGCAGCGTGTTCGGCGTCGTTGCGCTCCGCCCACGAGCGCACGGTGCCCGTCAACGTGACAGCGCCGTTGATCGCAGCAACCTCGATTTTCTTCGAATCAGCTTCCGCGCTTCTCCGCAGCGCTTCCTCGATGTGTTGCGCGACGTCGTACACGGAAGCGTGGCTCTTGATGGTCAGCAGATTCGAGACGCCTTTGACGCCGGATATGTAGCGCATGGCGCGCTCCGCCGAATTCCGCTGGAACTGCCAATTGACCTCGCCTTCGAGCGTCACCCATCCGTTCTCGATGCGCGCCTTGATTTTGTCGTTGGGCACTTCGATGTCCCACGCCAGCGCACTGACGATCTGATGCGCGAGCTCGGTGTCGGACTTCTGGTGCGCCGCAGGCACCTTCACCGTCAGCTCTTGCGCGACCGCACGCACGCCGGCGACACGCGCCACCGCCTTCACCGCCGCCCACTTCTGCGCAAAGTTGGGAACCGATCCGGTCAGAGTCACGACGCCAGCGCGCACCCCCGCTCCGATCTCGTCGTCGGTGACACGCGGCTCCCATTTCAGCTCCTCCATCACGTCTTTCTGAAGCTCCATGTCGGTTTTCATACATCCCTCCCGGGAGTGAGTGTAGTGTTTTCGGATCAGAAACGAGCCAATCGCAGCAGCGCTCGCACACAGTGTAGGATGCGCGCCTGGCGAGTGCCGTGCAGTCAGGTATTGGCGGACGGTTCTTGAGCCGACGACAACGTCGCACAGCGACCCGGAGCGGGATGCACCGCGTGTCCGGCGACCCCTGACGGCGGCGCTCACCGAGTACTCCCAGCTTTATGCCAGGTCACATTTCGGTCGAACTTGTTCGCGAGGCGCGCCATGCTCAGAGATTTATCGGACCCAATTCGGCTATCACTTGGAGGCGCGCTTACGAGCGCCGCAGGCACGCGAGCGAGATACGCCGATCATCAAGCAGCGCACGTGAGTGAAGAGAGTACGAAGAGCACGGGCGTGCCCACATTCGAGCTGCACGGCCGCATCGTTCTACTTGCGATGGATGACTCTGCGGCCGCGGCTGCGGGAGCTCGCGTTGCACTTGCACTTGCCAAGACGCATGGCGCCGTCGTGCACGTGCTGACTGTCGTGGATACCGGTAGCCTTCCCTTTCCCCCTGCCCTCAACGTCGCTCTGGCCATCGAGGATCCCGAGCGGGACCTCACGTCACATCAGGCAGAGGTGCAGGACGCTCGAGAGGCCCTCGCGACGGCCGCTGGAGAAGTCATCGATTGGCCGATACGAGTGGCCATCGGCGCCCCGGCGAGCACCATCGTGGAAGAAGCGCAGCGCATTGATGCGGCACTCGTGATCGTCGGCTTGCACAGATACGCTCGGTTCGACCGCGCGATGAATAACGAGATCGCGCTCACTGTGATGCGCCGGTCTCCGTGTCCGGTCCTCGGCGTCGTTCCGGCAATGATGCAGTTGCCCGTCCGGATCCTCGCTGCCACCGACTTCAGTGCGATCAGCCGTACTGCCGCGCGAGCGGCACGCGCGATTGCAGGTGACGCAGCGGTGCTCGTGCTGGCATATGCGGCGCCAATTACAGCGCTTCTGGCCGACGAAGGAGAGAGAGCCGTTCACGATCTCGGCGTTCGTGCCGCATTCGCGGAGGCCACAAGGGAGCTCGGAGACGATGGCGTCACCTTCGACCACGTCGTCCTTGAGCACGACATTTCGACCACGACCGCGGAGACGATCTTGAAATACGCCGAATCGTCACAAAGTGATCTCATTGCCGCCGGTAGCTCCCGACAGGGTCGCATCGAACGGTGGATGATGGGAAGCGTGAGCACGGAGCTCGTGCGCCACGGTGGCATATCCGTTCTCGTCGTGCGTCCACAGCGCAAGTAGCGCTGTGGCGAACACGCGGGTTGCGCGAGCTGGCGAAGCGCTCGACCTCAGGCTGCGGTTGGAAGCAACACGTTGAATGTTGCACCGCCTGATCCATTTCGCTCGACCCACGCCCGTCCTCCGTGGGCCTCGATGATTCCTCGCACGATGGCAAGCCCCATCCCGGTTCCACGGATCCGGGAATCGCGACCGTCAGTCCAGAATCGATCGAAGATATGAGGGACGTCTTCGTCGGGAATTCCAGGTCCGCCGTCAGCGACAAACAATCGAACTCCATCGGGACTTAGCGCAGCGCCCAGCTCAATTTGTCCGCCTTCTGGAGTGAATTTCAGCGCATTTTCCATAAGGTTTCCGAGCGCTTGCTGAACGCGGTCGGCATCACACAATATGAACGGCATCTCATCGGGCAGCGTGTTCACGAGCGACACCGTTCGTTGCGTCGCGAGCGTCTCGAAGGCCATCGCCGTCTTGGTGAGCAGTATCATCGGATCTACCGCGGAGCGGACGAGCGACAAACCGCCAGCCTCGATCGCGGTTACGTCGAGAAGATCCTGGATGAGGCGCTGAGCCCAACGAGTCGATTCGTGGATCGTCCGCATTGTCTCCAGCCTGCGACCTTGGTCGTTCGAGCGATCCTCCAACAGCGCCGTTGCGCACATCGAGATGACCGCCAGCGGGTTGCGCAGATCATGCGAGACCACGCCGAGTACATTGTCGCGGGCGCGAATCGCCAATTGCGATTGCCGGTAGAGTTGGGCGTTGTCCACCGCCGAGGCAGCGCGCAATGCAAGCTCGACGGCGAGTGCTACGTCGGAATTATCGTAGGCCCGTTCGTTCTTGTCGCGAGCAAGGAGCAACGCACCGAGCACTCGATCACGAGAGCGAAGTGGGACCACCATCATCGATGCTGGCGCCAATTCGCGCAGGATTTCGAGATGCTCGGCATCTTCGGCGATATCCACGAACAGAGCATCCGTGATGTCGTTGATGAGCTCTGCTCTGCTATCGAGGATGGCGCGTCGTGTGAGGTAGTGCGCTTGCGTGCGTGGATACGAGCGCAATCGTTCGGCGAGCTGTTGCTTTTGCGGATCGGCATGTACTACATGCAACCGCCGCACTGCGCCGGATTCGTCGACGACATCGACCACGCAGTACGTTGCCTGCTCGGGCACGATGAGGTCGAGCAGGGCACGGAAGGTGTCTTCGTAGGCGAGCGAGGAGTGGAGGACGTCGCTCGCGCGCGACAGAAATCCGATGCGGCGTTGCGCCGATTCGGCGATCGCACGTGCAGCGAGTGCGCGCGCGAGCAGCGCCTCTCGCTCCGCTTCCGCGCGCCGCTGCTGCGTGATGTCCCGGAGCACGGCGCTGAAATGTGTCTCAGCCCCCAACTGGATCTTTGATATGGAGGCTTCCGCGGGGAAGAGCTCGCCGTTGCGACGACGTCCCCAAATCTGCCCGCGCTGGCCCATTTCCCTTCCGCCGATACTCGAATGTCGAAATCCCTCGAGATGTGCGTGATGGATTTCCCGCGCGGCCTCCGGAAGCAGAATGTCGAGCGCTTCACCGAGCACTTCGTCCGCACGATACTCGAAGATGCGCTCCGCGGCAGGATTGAAGAGCGTGATGCGAAAGTTGCCGTCAGTGGAGACAATGGCGTCAGCCGCCAACGAGACAATGGCGCGCAACTTCTTTTCGGAATCAGCTTCTCCACTGTCTGGCGCCATTCGATAACATGACGACTTCTCGCGCCCGCGTCCAGATTTGGAGAGGGAGTGGGGTGGCTAGTTGGTGGACGTTGTGGAGACAACCTCGGCGATGGAGGAAAAGGAGCTGGCGAGGCTGCCGATGGGCGTTACGAGCACGGCCGCAGAGGACAAGCGAAGGATCTTCGAGGCCACGCTTCCAATGGCGAGTCGTTTCCAGAATCCGTAGCCATGGCTGCCTAAAACGGTGAGCTCCGCGTTGGTGGTCGCGGTAATCTCGAGAAGCCGTATGGCCGGTTCTCCTTCGACCACACTCTGTTCGATGCGCACACCCTCGGGAGCATTGATCTGCTGACTGATGGCATTCAGCACATTCTCCGCGCTGATGCGTTGGGTGAGAGGAAACCCGCCATGCCACACGCCGGCTACGTAGACAAGGTGAAGGACATCGCCATCAGTCAGCCACCGCGCGCACGCCTTGGCACTTGCAACGCTCGTCGGCGAAAAATCGATTGCGGCGACCACTCGGCGCGGCAATGCGGTCATCGTAGCAGGAACGGCGAGCACGGGCGTGGTTGCAAGTTGAGCGAGCTGCAGAGCGGTCTCGTTGCCCAGTGCCCGGTCGAGGAGCCGATGCATGCCGAGCCCCAGCACGATCACTTCCGCCCCCGACTCGCGAGCCTCATCGGCGATTTCCGACGCCGCGGAGCCCGTACGCACATGCAGCGTCGCGGAAGCATCACATCGCCGAAGCTGTTCGGCCACCGCCATTCGCAGGGAGGCGCGCACCGCCTCGTCCTCCTCGAGAGTGGGCACGTACATCGCGGCGAATCCGCCATCCACGATTCGAAGAGGCTCGAGCACGCAAACGGCCGACATCGTCGCACCGCGCCGGGCGGCGAGTAAGGCGGCGACGCGCCCCGCTCCATCGGCACTCGGGCCGCCATGCGTGGCGAACAGGATTTCAGACATGCATTCCCTCCAGGACATTCGGATCTCGCACTCCGAGGTTACGCGAGCTCGAGCGCATGGGGAGTCGCCGAATACCTGACATGGCGGCGTGCGCTCCCGCGACTCCTCGTTGCGAGCACGAGCGATTTCCGGTGGAATCCCTGCATCAATTCATCTTTCCCCTGACTGAGAGAGCTCGCGACGAGAGACATCATTCGAGAAAGCAAATGGGCACCGTGATGCGAGGGCGCGCACAGTCGCGCCGCCAACTGTGTCTCGGGAATCCGGATTGACAGCGGATTGGAGCGTTCACGCAACCAGCGTCCGATGAAACAGAGCCTCGACAGAGAAGAAACATTGTCGCTTGGAAGCTCCGATTGCGGGCGGTCACAACGCACCGCCGCGCGGAGAGCCGCGATTCACTGCGGTAGGCGAGCCGATTTACGGCGAGCGCGACATGGTCGATCTGGCGGAGATGCCTCCCTCGAACACGCTGTGCTCGACGATTACCCCTTCCGGGCGGCGATCTGCCGCGTGATCTCCGTCAGCACGTTGTCGAAGTCGATACGAGCCTCGAGGGGAATATCGCCTCGCGAGGCCTCTGCGACGCGTACGAGATGGAGCGTATCGCCCTAGGTGAGCCAGCGAGCGCACGCTGTTGCGCCGGCGACGGCCCGAGCACAATTACATCCGCCACGGCTCGCGCGCTGCATTCGCAATCGCCGATGCGATGTGTCCCGTCCGTATCTGGAGCGTCGCGGGCGCTCCGCGCCGTCGCAGCTGCTCGGCGACAGCGCGCACAAGGCGGCATCAGTCACTGCCTTACAGATCCAGATGGACGACGCGTTCGATCAACTCAGCAGCTCCAGCTCCTCACTCGCGCTCAGCCCGTGCCCGCTGATGAAGCGCTTGCATACCGTGTGCTGCGGAGCGCTACTGAGCGACGACGAGATAACCAGCGATCGCATTCGTATCGTCGTCCGGCACTACCAGGTCACGCTCGACAGCATCGTGGAATCGGCCTCGCAGAAGGACGCCGCCGAGCGCGCGATACGGGGGCTCGCCGGCGTACGCGGCGTGGGACGACACGATCTGCGTGCTGAGTCCGCACGCCGTGCGCGCGCAAAGCCCGGAATTGCGCCGCAGACGCTCGTCAGCGCTCGGTCGCGGCCGGCGCGCGATCCCGTTTCTCGTCGATCTCTCGCGCACGACGAGCGGCGCTTGCACGGCACGCAATTGCGCCACTGCCGTGCGAGCAAGTGTCCTCACGAGGGGAACACAGGGCATCGGTCACGAAAACTCAGCGGGGGCGATCTTATCGACGGCGGCGGGCGGCGGCACTCTGCGTCGCGTCACTTCCACGGGCATCACCCCCAGCTTTCTGAACACCGTGCGTTGCCGGCGCACCGGCCACCAATCGTAGAGGTAGGTCTGCATCGGTTTCCACATCGCCACCCAACCGGCGATGGTGAGGCTCTCGCTGAGATACCCGGTCCAGGCGGTGCCGTTGCGCGGAATCAACGTTTGCGTGACCACGAGGCAAGTAGCGAGGAAAACGCAACCGATGAGCAGCGTCAACCGGCCTTCTTTCATGATACGCCTGAACTCAAGGTCGCTGAGACTCGCGCGGTAGCTGAAATAATGATGAACCGCGTCAGTAATAAGGGCGGTCGGGTCAGTGGTGGGCCACTGCTCCAGGTGCACGCGTAACGCGCAAGGCGCGTTCAGTGGAAACTCGCGCGCCCAGCTCACGATGTACTCGTCGGCGTCGCGATCGAGATCTCGCTCGTTAAATGGCGACGGATCCATGGAATTGAAAAGTTGACTGATCTCGCGGATGTTCAACTCGATCAGCCAGAGCGTCGGCGCGGCATCCAATCGATGCGGTTCCATAGTTGATTGTATTTGGTTTCTCCGCTGTGTGATTGTGCCACGCCGTTGAGGTTACCCACGCGCCCGACGCACCGAAGCTCACGGCCAGATGCGCGACACTAGCCTTCGCGCATGTGTACGGAAGTGTCGGTCGCGGATCGCGTGCGGCGTGATGTGGTGTCGACAAGCTTCGCGACGTCCACCTCATCAAAGGCTTGTGTGAGGCGCGCTAAAGGGCGAGGCCGCTCGCGACTACTTGTTCACCACGAAGGAGATCTTCGCCGTCAAACGATAGCGGACGATCTTGTCGTTCTCGACGATCGCCTTCATGCCGCTCACCCAGAGCTGCTTGATGCCCTTCACAGTCTTCGCCGCCTCGGCGAGCGCCTGGTGCGCCGCGTCGTCCCAGCTCTTCTCGGACTCGGCGATGACCTCGATGACTTTCACGACCGACATGGCTTCTCCCTGCGCCGCTCGGGCGCGTTCGGATGTCTCTCGTCTAGCAAGCGTTGGCTCCCGCATCGATCTCGTCGGGCGCCAGATCGGCGCGGGACGTCTCGCACTCACATCGTTCGTCGCGCAAACACTGCACGATCGGCGCGGCTGACAGCGATGGCGGGCCTTCGGCGACGCCGAGTATCCTGCCATCGCACGTGAGGATCCCGGATGCACCGACATCGTCGTCGCGCGCCAACGCCGCCGCCTGCTGCTGCGTTTTCTGCGTCCCGATCCACCTCGCATCTCAAGAGCGCCGTAGTATAGCTCGGACGCCGAACGATACGAATCAGGAAACGCCTGACAGACGCGCAGTGGCGGCGAATGCACCTTCTTCACGCACAGATCAGTCGCTCGCTCGTTCCACACGCCGTGCGAAATGTGCCGACGGCAAGCCAGGCGATATATGAAGAAGACCGATACCCAACTTCGACAGGACGTGATCGATGAGCTCGAGTGGCTTCCGAGCATCGACGCCGGCGACAGGCGGCCAAATTGCCGAAGGTGAAGCGTCGCGGCTATCACTTGCTGCGTCGGCAGTTCGCGACGGAACTCAAGACGGTGCCGCTCGCCGATCTCGCGGTACTTGGCGGATGGAAGGACCCCGCAAATGATCCTCAAGTGCCACATGCAACCGGACCACGAGACGGTGGGCGCAGCGCTGGCGAATCGGCGATCGGTCGTGCAAGTAGCGAGCACCTGAAATTTCGCGTCCGAACGCGAATACACAACGCAGTACACACCGCGGCGCATTTTGAGGAGAACACGAAAACCCCGCACAGCCGTAAAGCCATGCGGGGCAATCATTTTCGGTAGTGGGCCAGCGAGGAGTTGAACCTCGGACTTCACGCTTATCAGGCCGCGAAGGTATCGCCCTCAAGTCCGGCAAAATCACGGATTACATGGACAATCCGCGCGATTTGTCCGGCGGGCTTGAGGGCGAGGGCGGCGGGAAAACGGGGTGCATCGACACCACAATCGACACCATGTGCAACCCGAATTGTGGGCAGCTGCGTGATGCGTAACAGCCAAACTACACCGCTTCGCTCCCCGCAAAATCGTCGAACGAGCATTTACAAGTTGCCCCTGTGTTGCAACAGACAGTCATGCTGTCGGGTTCGCACTCTCCCGCATGCCCTTTTGCCAAAGTCGAAACTCAACGTCCATTGGTGCCTCGCCGCATCGTGCTTCGCGGCCACCCCTTGCATGCTACGAACGCTTGCGTTATATACTGAACCATATGGTTCAGT
>JBDSHG010000188.1:0-7426 GCA_039918615.1 Gemmatimonadaceae bacterium
ATTCGGGGGCGCGTACGGTGCGCGTCGCGCTGCAGAACGCCGAACGGCTTGCGGTCACGCGACAGTACGACGTCGTCGTGAGCTTCGATCAGCCGAACAAGCGCATGCGGATCCTCGAGGACGGCAACAACAACGATGTCGTCGACAATGGCGAGCGCGTCACCTACGCGGCGCTCGAAGACGGCGTGCACTTCAAGATTCCGCCCGCTGGACTGAGCGGGCCCGTGTCGGCCGCGATCAGCGGGTCGAACGTCAAGACGATCGATGGAATGCCCAGCGTGATCTTCCGTCGCGACGGCGCGGCGAGCACCGATCTCGAGGTGTACCTCGCCTCGAGCAAAGAGCTCGCGAACGACTGGCGCGCGATTCAGGTCGTGCAGTCGACCGGTCGCACGGACTGGTTCCGATATCTCGCAGGTCTCTGGAAAGCGGGGAGCATATGAGCGCACGCATGAAGCGACGCAGCGGCATGACGCTGATCGAGGTCATGATCGCACTGGTGATTCTGACGGGCGCGCTGCTCGGAATGGGCAAGTTCATCACCTCCTTCTCGCACGCCACGAGCGATGGCGCTCTGTCGTCGGTCGCGAGTGATCTGGTGCTCGACCGCCTGGAGACGATCAAGGGCTCGACGGCCTACGTGTCGCTCGACGCCTATGCCGTAACGGAGACGTCGATCACCGGCTTCGCGGGCTACAAGCGCGTAACGCAGGTGGCGCGGACGCTCGACGCGACACAGGACTACAAGGCGATCACGGTAACGGTTTCGAACCCCGGGCTCACCACGCCGGTAAAGAAGTCCACCATCATCGCCGCCTTCTGAGGATGTCAGCCATGCGTACTTCCGCAACTTCGCGACGCGACGGTGTGACGCTCATCGAAATGATGATCGCGATCGTGCTCTTCGTGCTCGTGTTCGGCCTCGCCGTTCCGTTCTTCCGGTACCAGGCGCGCTCGGTGAGCGCAAGTGCCGGGCGATTGGACGCGCTGCAGAACGCGCGCTACGCCCAGAGTGCCATCGATCGCGATCTCCGCATCTCGGGAATCGGTATCGTCCAGGCGCAGCCGATGATCGTGCAGGCCGACGGCTTCGCGGTGACCTTCAACGCGGATCTCGCGACGAAGGACATCAACGATCCGATGTCGATCTACTACGATGTCGACATGGACTCGAGCGGCACCGACGCGATGAACAACGTGAACAAGGTGACGCTGCCCAACTCATCGCTGCAGTACCCCGATTCGAACTACATGAACGGAGGCGTGTCGAGCCCGGCCGAGACGATTCAGTATTGGCTGACGAAGGACTCGACCGCGACGCGCACCGATCAGTACATCCTCTTTCGCCGAGTGAACAACCTGCCGCCGCGTCTCGTGGCGAAGGGAATCATCGTTCCACCGGGAACGAACTTCTTCCAGTACATGAAGCCGAACGCTGCGGGCGGCCTGGACTCGGTCAAGGCTGCACAGCTCCCGCTCTTCCACTCGGCGCCCATTCATGGCTCGCCGGCGGACACCGGCAGCTCGGCGCTGACGGACAGCATCCGCGTCGTGCGCATGACGGTGACGGGTTTGTACAACGATCCCGACAAGGGCGCGATCATGAAGACAGTCGTGAGCTCGACGAAGCTGCTGAACGCGGGGATGTCGCGCTCGAGCGTCTGCGGCGATCTGCCGATCGCGGTCACGACGGCGACGGCGGTTGCGACCTTCGGCCCGGGTCCTCACGTAATCAAGGTCACGATCGCATGGACAAAGTCGCTCGATCAGGACGCGGGCGAAAAAGATGTCGGCCGCTACATGGTGTTCAAGAAGCTCACCGCCAGCTCCGATTGGGGCAGCCCGATCGCGGACCTCGCGGCCTCTCAGGACACGTACACCCTCGATGACACGACGCTGGGTGCCATGGGTACTTCCTGGGTCTATGGTGTAATCGCGCAGGACTGTTCACCGAGCAATTCCTCGGTCACCCCGACAAATACCGTCAATGTCTTCTAAGAGCGGAGTGAGCGTGCAACGCACGCCCGCCATGTGGTCTGCGCGCCTCCATCGCCGCGGTACCGCATTGATCCTGGTTCTCCTCATGACGGTGACGCTTGCCGCGATCGCGATGTCCGCGATTCTGCTGACCGGCAGCGGCGGGATGATCGGCCGCTACTACGATCGCGAGCGCGACTTCCGCTATGCAGCCGAGGCATCGCTGCAGATGGGGAAGGCACGCCTGCTTCGCGACACCACGATCCATCTTCCGGACACAGGCTACGTCACGCTCGTCTCCGGTGGAACGATCAAGGGCGCGGACGGCATCGTGATCCCGAACGTCAAGGTGAATCTGTACGCGGGGTACACCAACATCACGACCGGTCAGTTCGGACAGTACGCGAGCATCGTGGCGGAGGCATATGATGCCGGCGGCACGCGCTACGTGCGCCGGCTGGAGATGCAGGCGGAGAATTTCGCACGATATGCGATGTTCACCGACACCTGGCCCGGGGGCCTGTGTTACAGCACGGGCGAGTTCATCGCTGGGCGCGCACACAGCAACCAGAGCTGGAACTCGTGCAACTCGCCTACCTATTATGACACGGTATCCGCGGTTGGATCCGTTGGCGGAGGATCGCCCACGTACAAAAAGGGAAAGATCAACGGAGCTCCGTATATTCCGATCCCGCCGGTAGGCA
Source organism: Gemmatimonadaceae bacterium (assembly GCA_039918615.1). Lineage (GTDB taxonomy): Bacteria > Gemmatimonadota > Gemmatimonadetes > Gemmatimonadales > Gemmatimonadaceae > FEN-1250. The sequence continues at coordinate 2,682 of JBDSHG010000188.1, forward strand.
AGCTGGCGTCGCTGCACACGCACGCCGTCGAGGGAAATCTCGACGTCACTTCGCTTGGGAATGACCTGTCGAGCGTGCGCACACGGATCGAGTTCACGGCCATTGATCTGAACAACGACAACAACATCACGGATCCGAACGAGGGCTTCATTCGCGTCTATCAGTCCGCCGGTGCGGCTGCATCGGCCGGTCGCGTGCGGAGCAGCATGCAGTTCGGCGCGGGGAATGGAGCGGGGGCTGCGCCCGAGGATTCGCTATGCGGTGATTTTCATATGGACAGGACGAACCATCCGACGTTCTATCCGATCTCGGCGCACGGCGCGCCTTGGTTCACCGACGGACATCTCTTCACAGGGGGCCAGTGGGCCGCGGTAACCGATGAGTGGACTGTTGGGACGGTCTCGGCGGATAGACGCCAGGCGATCATGCTCAACCCCACGTTCCGGTGCTACATGGCGGGAGACCCGCACCTCGTTGCGACCGAGCGTCGACTCAGTTTGCCGGCGCCCGAAGACCCCGAAGATTGGCAGAAGGGCGGTGAAGACACAACGATTACCGACAGCACGCAATACGGTTACTGGCAGAAATGGAGCGGCGACCAGACGCCCGTGACTACCGCGCTTGGCGGTGCCACTGGGAGGGCAGCGGTATGGCAGGCGCATGTCGCAAGCCTGTGGCCGCTCCATCGCAGTTTGAATCCGAACACCAAGGGCGTGATTCATGTGCACGGACCTGTTGTTCTCAGCGGCGTTCTTCGTGGAAGCGTGACGCTCTACGCCGCAACGACGGGCTCGCAGATCGGCCAGGTCGGCTACGGGGACGATCTCGTCTACGCACAGGATCCAGCAGCCGTGACATGCGCAAATCTTCTCGGCGTCATCTCCGATGCCAACCAGATGATTCTGGACAACTCGATCAACTCGCCGCAGCGCGCCGGCAACGGCAGCAATGGCTGGGGCTATCGCTGGACGGATGGCGACGACAACGGGATGGCGACGTCGCACGACTTCGTGCTGCACGGCGTCACGATGAGCCGCCTTGGAACGGTGGGTGTTGAAAACTTCAGTTCGCACGCCGAGAACATCGGCCCGTGTAACGCCGCAATCTCGGGCCGCGGCTGCATTCGTCAGGCTGGCGGCGTGATCGAAAAAGTCATCTCGGCCACGTACAACAACGCGGGCGCGGGCTTCGGTGAAAACCGATCGGTCGACGTCTGCCTGAACACGCAGTCGCCGCCGTATTTCCCGACGACGGGTCGCTATATCGACAACCGGTTCTACGAGATCGATCCGGCGCGCTACAACATCACGACGCTCTTCCAGAGCATGCAGGGCGGTTATTAGTCCAGCAACTCTTTCCTGAAGCACCAACCGGGCACCGCGGCGCACCAGCGCTCAGCGGTGCCCGGTTTGCGTTGAGGGCAGTATCGAGTGGCTTACTCGGCGGCGAGCGCCGAGTTGGCAGCGAGTATGCATTTGCGGCATATTGCCGGATGCGAATTGCGATCCTCACGATCAGCGATGCCGGCGCGCGCGGCGAGCGGAAAGTCGACGGCTCGGGCGATGCGATCGCCGAGTGGGCGGGGGCGCGCGGCGATAGCATAGTAAGGGCGCTGGTGCCGGACGATGTCACTGGCATAGTGGGGCAGCTCATTGCCTGGTGCGACCGAGACACGGCCGACCTCGTGCTTACCACCGGCGGCACCGGGCTCGCTCCGCGCGACATCACCCCCGAGGCGACGCGCGCGGCGATCGAGCGCGAGGCACCGGGGATCGCCGAGCGGATACGGCTACTCTCGCTGGAGAGCTTCCCTCGCGCGGCGCTATCGCGCGGGCTCGCAGGCGTGCGCGCGCGGACGCTCATCATCAATCTCCCGGGCTCGACCAGCGGTGTCCGCGATGGGCTCTCGGCCATCGAGCCGATCATCGAGCACGCGGTGCGTATCACGCGGGGCGTCGATCTCGCGCATGATGGCGATGGCGGTCCCCAATCGCGATGAAGGTTCTCGTCACGCTGACGGATGTCGAGCCTGCCGTGCGTCTGAACGCGATGCTCGAGGGCGCGGGCTACGAGACGACGCTCGTGTCTCCCATCGACAATCTGCGCGCGGCGATCAAGCGCGAGTCGCCGGATCTCGTCGTGCTCACGGGTGGGCTGATAGATACGGCGAACGTGCAGCTCGTGCGCGATCTGTTGTGGGATGGCGTAGCGGTAGTGGGGCTCGCGGACATCGTCGACCCCGCGCTTTCAGAGCGCCTCCGCGCGCTCGGCTTCGTCGAGGTGTATGCGAAGCCTGTGGATCTCGACGAGGTGCTCGCGGGGATTCGTCGCATTCTCGACCGGCGGCGGCTCGCGGTGGAGACGGGGCTGATCGGCGAGAGCGAGGCGATGCGCGAGGTGCTCGTGAAGATCGAGCAGATGGCGCCCGTGAGCAGCACGGTGCTCATCGAGGGAGAGAGTGGAACGGGGAAGGAGCTCGTTGCGCGCGCGCTGCATCGCCTCGGACCGCGTCGCAGCAAGCCGTTCATCGCGGTGAACATCGGCGCGCTCCCGGAGACGCTGCTCGAGAGTGAGCTGTTCGGACACGAGAAGGGATCGTTCACCGGGGCGGCGGAGCGCAGGCTCGGGCGATTCGAGCTCGCGAACACGGGAACGCTCTTTCTCGATGAGATCGGGGAGGCGCCGAAGAGTACGCAGGTGAAGCTGCTGCGCGTGCTCGAGCAGCGCGAGCTCACGCGCGTGGGCGGATCGCAGGTGATCAAGGTGGACGTGCGCATCGTGACGGCGACGAATAGTCCGCTGCGCGACGAGGTGGAGGAGGGAACGTTCCGCTCGGATCTCTACTATCGGCTGAACGTGCTCACGATTTATCTGCCGCCGCTGCGCGAGCGACGCGAGGACATTCCGCTGCTCGTGCGCGCGTTCATCCAGGAATTCTCCGCACAGCACGAACGCCCCTTCCACGGCATCTCGGCCGACGCAATGAAAATTCTCGTCGACTATCCGTGGCCGGGGAACGTGCGCGAGCTACGGAATCTCGTGGAGAGCATGGTGGTGTTGTCGCCGGGGCGGGAGATTACCGCGGCGGACATTCCACGCGCGCTGCGCGAGGGTGGGAGCGCGCGCTTTCTGCCGGTGCCCGTGGGCGCGGTGCTGCGCGGGCAGGAGGGGAGTGGAGGGCGGGAGCTCGAGTTCATCGTGCGAAGCCTGGTGGAGCTCAAGCTCCAAGTGGAGGAGCTCCGTCAGCGCGTGGACGAGACGCGCGACGGTCGTGCGTCCAGGCTCGGCGATGGCGAGGTGCAGCCTGCGGCGAGACTGGCGTCCTCTGGAAATACTTTGCCCAGCATTGGGATAGAACCGCGGGAGGCCGAGCAGCCGAATGTGGTGACGATCGCGCCGGGGATGCGGATGGCGGACATCGAGCGTGCGGCGATCATAGCGGCGTTGGCGGAGACTCGGGGAAACCGAAGAAAGGCCGCTGATCAGCTGGGGATTGGGGAACGGACGTTGTACCGGAAGCTGAAGGAGTACGAGATCCCGGAAACGTAAGTTTTTGTGCGCATAAGGGCCCCAAGCGTAAAACCGGTTGCGAGGTGCGGCAATTATTCAAGGTCTATAACGATAGAATGCTTGCGTTTGCGGGGATTGACTTGAATATTGGCTGCACGTGTCGTCTGTTTGTTTCGAGGCACACGGATTCCAATGGCCCGGGCAGTAACCGAGATGCCTGGTAAGTCCCCGCCGGTTCACCATACGTCACTCAGCAAATAACCGTGGCCCTCACAGCACCGGGTAATGCGTTGTCGCATACGGCCTCGTCTCCGATCGCGGGAAGCGTGTTGCCGTTGGCTGAGGCGGAGCGGCAGCTGCGGACTTTGCCTGGTGTGCTGGATGTGCGGATCGAGCCGAGTGAGACGGGTGCGGTGAGTGAGGTCCACGTCGTGACGACGATGGAAGTGAGTCCGAAGGCGACGGTCCGGAATGTCGAGACGATGCTGAAGGCGTCGTTGAAGATGTCCGTTGACCACCGGAAAATTTCGGTCGCCACCAGTAACGAAAAGCCGCGAGATCGCGTCGAGCCGGAACGAAATATTGCAGCGTCGGTAATTTCCGCGCCGGTTTCGGTTACTCCGCCCGCGCCTGCGCCTGTGACATCCGCGCGCCTCTTTTTCGAGGATGTCGAAATACAGCGAAGTAGGGCCAAGGGCGTGACAGTTCGCGTTACTCTCCGAAAAGGCGATGAGTCTTTCACTGGAGAATGCGAAGGCCCAGAGAGTGCGCGTTCGCGCGCGGAGCTCGCGGCGAAGGGTGCGCTGTTCGCGATCGCGAAGATGGAAAGTGGCGTGGGCGCATTCGCGCTCGAGGGATGCAAGGTGATCGAAGCATTCGAGCGCGAGTTCATGTTCGCGGGGATCTCGGTGCGAGTGGGACGAGAGACTGCGTTGCTAACTGGAAGTTGCGAGATCAAGGACAGTCCTGAAACGGCGAGTGTGTTAGCTGTGCTGGACGCGACGAATAGATGGGTGAGCAGGATCTGATTTTTTCAGCGAGTCGTGAAAACGATTTCGTGTTGAGTGCGAACAATCAACCAAGTGGAGTAGAGACAAAACACGAGTCCCCCCGTTCTCTGGTAAGCGGAGTTGAGCGGGCATGACAGTAGTTGAGCGGAGCCGACCTTTGCGCGATTCCACATTGGATTCGCGACTCAAGTAGTTCAAAGGGGGGTGACGCGAATGCATGCTCTA
>JBDSHG010000189.1:0-2561 GCA_039918615.1 Gemmatimonadaceae bacterium
GGGAAGACCGAGAACCAGAGTCCGATCCACCCGGGGATGTGCTCGAGCCACGCGATCGTCGTCGTCGGAATCCAGTGCGCGAGCTGCATCTCCTGCGCCTGCTCGCCCACCATCACCAGCAGCACGACGCCAAGCATGAAGCCCGTGAACACGAGCATCTTGCGATACGGCAGCTTGCGATGCGCAATGAAGGTGAGCACCGCGACGATCGCCGTGAGCACGAGCCCCATCGCGACGCCCGCCAGCACGACGATTCCACCCATCTTCAGGCGATAGCTCTGCAGAAAGAGCACGACCTCGAAGCCCTCGCGATAGAGCGAGGTGAAGCCGAGCACGCCCAGCCCGAACACGACGCGCCGGGCCTTCTGCTCGGCGCTTCCCGCCGCGCTCATGAGCGTGCGCTTGCGGCGGTTGTGCATGCTGATCCACCCGGTCCAGTAGACCTTGTGGAAGAACCAGTTCATGACGACGAGCAGCACCACGACCGCGAGCAATCCGGTGGCCGCCTGCACGTCGAGCGCGGGGAGGCGATCGGAAAGCGCGTCGACCATCCCGACTGCGCCAAACCAGGTGGCGATCGTTGCCGCGAAGGCGAGCGCCGCACCGGCAGCAACGGGGCGCTGGTACGACTCCGTCGTCCCTTTCATGCTGGCGGTGATCGCGGCAAGTACGAGAATGCACTCGAGTCCCTCGCGGAAGACGAGCACCGCGATGTCGAGCGCCTTGACCATGGACGGGCTGTGGAGCGTCGTCGGATCGGGCGAGCCGCCGGAGGCGATCGCAGTCCACACCAGCACCGCGAGGACGACGGCGATCCCCGTCCAGATGGCGATGCGCGAGCCTATTCGTACGACGCGACCGCCGGCAATTGCCGGACGACTGGCGGTAGTCACAGCTGCTAAAGGGCTCGGGCGGAGGGGCGATTCTTCATTCCGACTGATATTATCGGCTTTCACTTGTTAGCGCCAGCGGAGGGGAAATTTTCCGATTTTCGCCGGTCCGGGACCCTCGAGCACCATTACCGCTGCCGCTGAGCTCGCTGTGTGCGTGAGCGACAGATGGAGTCGAGTCGCCCCCAGCTCGCGGGCGCGCTTTGCCGCCCCTGCATGCAACAGAATCGACGGCGAGCCATCGTCCGCGAGCACCACCTCCATCTCCCGCCAGCCGATGGCACGCGCCTCCTGCGTCCCGCGCAGCGCTTTGTACGTCGCCTCCTTGGCGGCCACGCGCGCTGCCAGGTGCAGCGCCGGCCGCGAGCGGCTCGTCGCGTACGCGCGCTCCGCATCCGTGAACAGCTTCCTGAGCGCGTGATCGCCCTTCGACGCGATCAGCCGCTCCACTCGCGCGATCTCGACCATGTCGATCCCCATCGCGATGATCATTTGCTCTTCCCCTTCCCCTTCCCCTTCCCCTTTCGCGCCTGCGTACGCGAAGTCGACGTCCCGCGCCCGAACATCCGGCGCCAGAACGAGCGCGCCCCGCGGCGATCGTCGCGCAACACGGGGTGGATCACGATCCAGCTCTCGTCCGCGCTGCGAAAGACGTGTCGCAGCACCGACTGCCACTCCCGCCACCGCACGAATCGTTCGCTGTCGTCGCAGGCGCCGAGCGCATCCTCGGCGTGCTCGAGCTCCGCGATGCGCGCGAAGTGCTCGTGCGCGTGGTCAGCCAACTCGGCGCGGAGTGCGCGTCGCTCACCCGCCTCTTTCGGGTATCGCTCCGTGGCGATTTCCTCGAGCACCTGCTCCATCGACGCGCGCAGCGCCGCCGCATCGAACGCCGCGCGCAGTGCCACCAGATTCGGCGCGCGCTCCGCTATCAGCCTCGCCTCGAGCAGCGGCCCGAAGAAGCGATCGTGCTCCTCGCCCGCCGCGAGCGAGCCGGCGCCCAGCGCGCGGAGCGAGCGCGTCATCTCCGGGATCGCGCACACGCTGCCGGAGATCTCCGTCGCGAGCGCGTTGAGATCGGGCGCCTGCTCGAGCTGGATCACGTCGCCGGTGGAGAGGTAGAGCTCCAGCACGTCGCCCGGCACGCGGATGCCTTCGATCTGCGCGAGTGCGAGCGAGATGCGCCCGCGCGCGGTGTCGAGCGAGATCGACTCCGTATCGACCGTGACCATCGCTTCGCCCTCGAGCTCGCGCCCACGGAGCAGTCCGCCGAGCGTAACGCGACGCGATGCGGCGGCGGACATTTAGAGCTCGCGGACCGCGGGAGCGCTGCCGGACAGCTCCGCGTCGGCGATGGCGGCGCGCATACCGGTGCGCGCCTCGTAGCGCGCCGCGAAGTCCGTGAGACGGTCGGCATTGAAGTGCGCGCGCGGAATTCCGAGCGTCTCGATCGCACGCTCGAGCGCATCGGGCTCACCCTCGACTTCTACGAGATCGTCCATGCGCGGATACCTCTCGAAGCGCACCACTGCTTCGCCGATCTCGAACTGCTCGATGTCGCGATCGATCGCGCGCGTGATGAGGTAGCCGAGCCCCGCGAGCATGAACGCAACCGATTCGGCATCGAGCACGGTGCTCCCGACCTCCTCGCGCACCTTGTATCCCTGCTCGTAT
>JBDSHG010000190.1:0-5723 GCA_039918615.1 Gemmatimonadaceae bacterium
GATCGCGAGGATGACCGTGAGCATCTTGTCTGCTCTGCCCGCAGCCGCTCAATCCCGCACGTCGAATCGAGCTCGAACCCGCAGAGAAAAAAGCCGTCTCGCGAACGATTTGTCGAGGTGAACGGAACTCGCCTTAAAATCACAGCGATTTGAAAACGCCCTCCAAATCGGAGGGCGTTTCGTTTTGCGAATGGGCCGACTGGGAATTGAACCCAGAACCTACGGATTACTTACCACTATGGCTTTCGCCACCGCTTGCGCGTTTGTAGTCTGGACTTTCTCTTGACCTTCACCCTCGGGTGGTCAGGCCCGCACCGTCAAGTCTCTACACCTTCCAGCGGTTGAAGCTGGCTTGGCTCGGGATTGGGATATGAAACCGTTCCCCGAATTTGATGCGATGCACACAAGGTATTTCTACCAGGGTGTCCCGTAACGAAAGTCCGTTGCTCTAACCATTTGAGCTATCGGCCCGTGCAAGCAGGAAGATAATAAACCTGCCACTCTCTGTAACTCGGTTAGGATAAAGTTAGGACGACCATTTTTAGAATGTCGTAAGTCGTTGATTTTTCAAGCGATAGGACAACATGGATTATCGCCTTAAAAGCCCGTTGCTCTAACCAGCTGAGCTATCGGGTCGGTCCGTCGCGCACTTATTCGCGACGACGAAATCTCGGACTCCGGCCGTTGCTTCTCAACCCCGCCGCCGCCCTACTGCCGCTCCCACTCGCCCGAGATGTTGAACGCGTCCTCGATGCACTTCGTACGATCCGCACTGGACATGTTGCGAAAGTCGACCTTCACTGACGTCGAGAAGGTCCGCACGTGCTCGCCGCGCACGCATCGCCAAAAATGCTCCTGCCCCGCCGTTCCCGTCTCCGATTCGCCCGATGCCGCGCCGCCGCCCGCCGTCACCACGTAGCTGCACGACCACTCGTGCCCCTGCGCATCGGTGACCATGATCTCCTTCGCCATCGACTCTCCCCATTCACTTTGTTTCGACTGTCGTGACGTACGTGCGCTTCACGCTCACGCGCTCGACCCACGCCGCGAAGCGCTCCAGAAAGAGCTCCAGCCGTTTCTTCACCGCCTCGTCCATAACCGCGCCCTCGTCGCCGACCAACCCCGCCTTCCAGTGAAGATACAACTCCGGTTGGCCCATCATCACCATCTGCTGCGGAGAAAGAATGTTTCGCAGATGCTGCTGGGCCGCCGCCGTCCCGGTCGGTCCCGTCGATGCGCCCATCATGCCCGCCGGCTTCCCGATCCAGCAGCTCGAACCCGCGGGACGCGACCCCCAATCAATCGCATTCTTGAGCAGCGCCGAAATCGACCGGTTGTGCTCCGGTGTCACGAAGATCACGCCGTCCGCCGCAGCGACCTCGGATTTCATCCGCAACACCTCCACAGGCGGATCCTTCGCGATATCGACGTTGAAGAACGGGAAGTCATCGATGCGCACGTCGACGAACGTGAAGCGATCCTTGCCAAGCAGCTTGAGCGCGCTCGCCATCCGCCGGTTGATGGAGTCGCGACTGGCGCTGCCGACGATGATGGCGATTTTTCGCATGCACTGTTTCCCGTAGCTGGCGCGAAGGACGACCGAAGCCGAAAGCTAAGCCCTCACCACCGAGTGGCCGACGGCGCGAAGCTCCGCCAGGCCGGCCGCGGTACCCGATTCCATTCGCAAAAGAGTTCGCATCGCGTGCACCTGGACCATGGGGTGTCCGACGCCGTTCTCGGCTACCTATATTGGTCGGTCACGCTCGACGTGGCCGATCATCCTACTTTTTTTGCCGGAAATCACATGTCACATATCAGGTCGATCCCCGCACTTACGCTCGCCGGCGCGAAGGCGATGCTCGCCGCGGCCGAGTCCGAAGGGCTCAAAAATGGATGGCACGTCTCGATCGCCATCGTCGACGCGTCGGGCGGGCTCGTCGCCTACTCGCGCCTCGAGAACACCCAGCCCGCGAGCGATATGATCGCGATCAACAAAGCGCGCACGGCTGCGCGATTCAAGCGCCCCTCGCGCCTCCTGGAGGAATCCGTCGCGGCAGGCCGGCACGCTCTCCTCGCCGTCGACGGCGCACTGCCGATGCAGGGCGGACTCCCGATCGTCGTCGACGAGCATTTCATCGGCGCGATCGGCGTCAGCGGTGTGACGGCGGCGCAGGACGAGCAGGTCGCCCACGCGGGGCTCGCGGCCTTCGTTCGCTAGCCATGCGCTCGAATCTTCACGTGACATCAGGAGCAAAGAAGGCGCTGCGGTGGGCCTTCTCCATCGCGATGCTCGTCGCGGTCGTGCTCTACGGCCGCACGATCGACTGGAGCTCCGCGTGGGCCGCCATCCGCTCCGCGTCGATCGCCGTTCTCATCGTAGCGACGCTCGCCAACTTCGTCACGCTCGCCGCGAAGGCGGTGACGTGGTGGATCTTTCTGCGCGCGGTCGGCGTGCCGTCGCTCTCGCTCGCCGTGAAGGCGACCGTCGCCGGCGCGGGACTCAACAACATCCTCGTCGCGAACAGCGGCGATGCGGCGCGCGTCGTCTTCGTCACGCGCGCATCGCAGGCCTCCAGCGCCACCGTGCTCGCGGCGCTCGCTCTCGAGCGGCTCTTCGATCTCATCGGCTACATCGCGCTCATGGCCGCCGCCGCGTTCTTCCTCCCGATGCCGCACGAGGTCGCGCGTTGGCGCTTCGCCGCAGTCGGCGTGCTGGTCGGCATCATCGTCCTCTTCGGCGTGCTGCTGCGCCGCTCGCCGGGCATCGTCGCCGCAACGATCTACCCGGCCACCGTGATTGGTCGAGTGCGTACATACCTCGACCGCTTCATGGTCAGCGTGCGCAGCATTCTCACCCTCCAACGCATCTCGCTCGCGATGCTGCTCTCGCTCGTCAACTGGGCCGCGCAGATCGCCACCTACCATCTCGTCGCCGTTGCCGCACACTTTCCGATCAGCATCGTCGGCAGCGTCACGACGCTCATCACGGCGAACGTCGGCTTTCTCGTGCGTGCGACACCGGGAAACGTCGGCGTCTTCCAGGTCGTCTACGGCGTCACCGCGCAGGCGCTCGGCCTCGACAAGGCATCGGCCGTCGCCGTCGCGCTGCTGCTCCAGCTGATCCAGAATCTGCCGGTCACGCTGCTCGCCATCGCGATCGCGCCGGACTTGCTCCTCCACTGGCGCGACAAGCGCGGAACCGCGACCACGACGGAGCCGCACCATCGCCGAGAGTCGGACAGCAGCAGCAGAGCGGACTGAGAAGTCGCAGCCACAAAAGCAACGCGGCGCGCCCGAAGGCGCGCCGCGTGCTTGCCTCACTGCTGAGACGTAGCGCTACTGCGCCGTCATCGCGACGGCGGACGCCTGCGCCTGCGCGCTCTCGATCACGAACACCACGCGGCGATTCTGGTCCGCGCCCGGCTGATCGCCCGACGCGTTCGGAACAACGAGGCGCGTCTTGCCGTAACCGATCGCGTTGATCTCATCCGTCACGCCCGCCTGCGACGAGAGATACCACTGCACGGAGGCAGCGCGCTTCTTCGACAGGTCGAGGTTGTACTTCACGCTGCCGGCGGGATCGGCGAAGCCTTCCACCGTGATCTTCGAGCCGGGATAATACTTGGTCGCGACCTTTGCGAAACGGTCGAGCGCGGCCTTGTCCTCGTCGCGGATCGTCGCGTCATTGTACGCGAAGTGCACGGGGAGGGCGAACTGCATGCCGCTCTCGAGCGCCGTGATCTTCGCGCCGTACTCGGTGCGGAGGCTATCGAGATCCTTGCGGAGCGACGCAACGTCGAGCGTCAGCGAGCTATCGGCAGACATCCGCGCGGAGCGCTCGGCGCTCACACCGGAATCCGCATGCGCGTCGGCACGAACCTGCTCGGCGGCGACGTGCTCACGAACGAAGCCCTTCGTGGCGCAACCGGCCATCACCGGAGCGATGATCGCGAATGCCGCAAACAACTTATAGTGACCGTTCATTTTTATTCTCCGTGTAAGACGCTGTGACCGTTTTCTAGCTCTTCCCTGTAATGGAACAAGCTAAAAGCGTGCCCGCATGTCGCGCTGTGACACACCTCACGCGCGCCACGGTGCGACCTGTCACATCGACGGGCGTTGATCGGACGAGGTGATTACTTCGTGATGTGCGTCCGGACTTTCGATGATCTCCAACACCAACTCACCAGCCACGAGCGCCTTCACGATGAACGACTGTCGATGATGGGCGCAGGGGCCGTGCGCCTGTAGTGCGTGGATGTGACGACGTGTCGCGTATCCGCAATTGCGATCCCAGCAATAGTGCGGGTGACGACGCGCGAGATTCGACATGAGTTTGTCGCGCGTCACTTTCGCGACGATCGATGCGCATGCGATGCTGAAGCATTTGTCATCGCCATCAACGATGCCGTGATGCTCGACGCCGAGCGCGCGGATCGGCCGGCCGTCGATGAGGACGTGATCGGGAGAGACCGTGAGCCGTGCGAGCGCACGGCGCATGGCGAGCGTGCTCGCGTGATAGATGTTGATGCGGTCGATCTCCCGCGCCGATGCGGCGCCGATACCGAGGCACACGGCGCGCTCGACTATCTGCGAGACGAGGCGCTCGCGAGCGAGTGGTGAAAGCATCTTGGAGTCATCGACGCCGCGGAGTGCGCGGGAGTCGGGAGGCATCACGATCGCGCATGCGACGACGGGGCCCGCAAGGGAGCCCCGTCCGACTTCATCTACTCCGGCGATGAGCGCGCCGCCGGTGCGGCGCAGCTCCCGCTCGATCGTCGTCCACCGCGCACGATGCATTGAAGCGCGTAGCGCGTGTGCAGCTAGACGGGGCGTGCGATCTGAATCTTGCGCTCCTTGATCCGTGCGGCCTTGCCGGTGGCGGCGCGCAGATAGTAGAGCTTCGCGCGACGGACGCGGCCACGGCGAACGACGTGCACGTCGCCGAGCATGGGGCTGTGGATCGGGAAGATGCGCTCGACGCCGACGCCGTTGGAGATCTTCCGCACCGTGAAGGTCTCGCTCACACCACTGCCGCGCTTGGCGATGCAGACGCCTTCGAACGCCTGCAGCCGCTCCTTCTCCCCTTCCTTGACGCGCACGTTCACACGCAGCGTGTCGCCCGCGCGGAAGGGCGGAATGTCGGATCGGAGATATTCCTTCTGTGTTTCGATGAATACATGCATAGGTCGCTCGGGGCCAGCTGACGGGGCCCGGAAAAAGTGTCGTGGGAAGATTTTGAAGCTAAGCGGCGGCGGGGATTAACTCAAGAGCTCATAGTGGGTTGGCGCGTGAGCCCGCAGCGAGAAAGCGACCAGGGCTCGTAGGCCCTGGCCGCTCTCATATCTCTAGAATTCCCGCCCCGCGCGATCCGCGGGCCGCACATCACATCAGGGGACGTAGTAAGGAACGATATTCGTGCTCGAGCCCGAGGCATTGGCTGGAGCAATCGCCTTGATCGTCAAATACTTCTTTCCGGTACCCGTCAGGATCGAGACGTGCCAGGTGTAGCTCGCGGCGGAGCCGTAGCTGTGACTCACGTTGCGGCCGGTAGCCTTCGTACCGTCACCGAAGCTCCAGTAATAGGCTACGACGCCCTTCGTGGGCTGCGATCCGCTAGCATCGAAGACGCAGAGCTTCGCGACGCATTTGTAGGAGACGCCGACGCCGCCCACGCCCGCGATCGGCGAAGGCACCGGCTTGGCCGGCGGTGCGGCCGGCGG
>JBDSHG010000191.1:0-3399 GCA_039918615.1 Gemmatimonadaceae bacterium
TTCACTCTGGCAGCTGCGTGGACGGGGGCATTCGGGAAAGTTACCCGTCCGGCTAGAACAATCCCACCTTTCCCTTCACCGACGCGATGAGCTTCGCGGGGTCGTAGCCCACGCCCTGCTTGTAGACAGTCTCGACCTTGCGAATGTCGGCGATGTTCGCCGCCGGATTTCCGCCGATGACCACTAGGTCCGCCTGCTTTCCGACGGCGATAGAACCGATCTGGGAGGCCCTGCCGAGGTAGGTCGCGCCGTTGAGCGTGCAGATCCTGATCGCCTCGAGCGGCGTGAAGCCGCTACCGACGAGGAGCTCCACCTGCCGCTGATCGGAGTAGCCGGGAATGACGCCGCCGCCGCCCGTGGGGTCGGTACCGGCGAGGAGCAGCCCGCCGGCGCGCGCGAACTGGCGCTCCATCGCGCGCTCCTTCGCGAAGAGCGCGATGTAGATCGATTCCTTCCTGGAGTTGACCGACGCGCGGAACTTCTGGAAGTCCTGCTGCAGGATCGGGTCGAGCACATCGAGCCCCGGCGGTTCGGGCGATCCCGGCGTTAACGTCTCGAACACCGTGAGCGTCGACGTGACCGCGACGTGATGCGCGATGAGATCGGCGACGAGCGACTTGAATGCCGTGCTGTTGGTGTCGACATCGACAAGCGCCTTCATCCCGATCCCCTGCCCGGGGCACACATCAGGCTTCTTGTCGGGGACGAAGTCCGTGGCGACGAAAAAACCGTGCTCGAGGTCGTCGATGCCGAGGGCGGCGGCTTCGCGGTAGGTGACGGAGCAGAGATGTCCGGTGAGCTTGAGATGGCGGCGATGTGCCTCCTCGATCGACGCACGGAGCTCGTCGCGCGTGATGTGCATGTAGGCCTTGAACGACGTCGCGCCAGCGTCCGCCCAGAAGCTCGTCATGCGCCGCGCATCCTCCGCGTTCTTGAGCTCGTACATCTGTCCGAGATCGAGACCGGGTCCGGTGAGATACGGCGCGGTGGCGTCGATCCACGGACCGGGCTTGGTGCCGCGCGCAATCGCGCTCGCGATGGCGATCTCGCCGTAGCCGGCGACGTTCCCGCCCGTGCGCATCGAGGTGACGCCGCCGGCGAGGTAAAGGCGCGTAAAGCTCTCGGTGAGATCGGCGTAGAAGCCCGGAGCGGTGGGATAGTAGAGATGCTCGTGCATCATCACGAGCCCGGGGATCACGGATTTGCCGGTGAGATCGATGACCTGCGCGCCGGCAGGCGTGTTTAGCGAGGAGGAGGAGCCCATCGCGACGATCTTGCCGTCGCGGAGGACGAGCGACTGGTTCTCGAGCGGCGCAGCGCCGGTGCCGTCGATCACGCGCGCGTGCGTGAGCACGACGGTCGCAGTGTCGACAGAGACGTATTGGAGGACGTTCTTCGACAGCGTCGGGCGTTGCGCGACGGCTGTGACGCTCGCGAGGGCGAGGCACGCGAGCACCAGCGCGGAGTGCTTACGGATCGGATGGGTCATCCGTGAGAAGCTACAGGCCGCAATTGTGATCGTCCATGTGGCTGGGGTCGCATCGACTGCTCTTCCTCAACCCTCGCGGCGCGGCCGTTGCTTGCGTCTATTTCGACGAGAACCGATTTCATGTCGTCATTCGCCGCGGTCGTCAGGAGCGCACGCATGAGCGAGAGCCGGAAAAAAGAATTTGATGTGTTGTTGGCCGAGTTCGAACGTCTTGGCCTTGATATCGGGGATCTACCGGGGTTTGCGCGCAGCGGAAGTCTCGAGCCCTTGATCGCTCGTGTTCGCGCGATGGAGCCGGGTGTCACCTGGCACGAGGTGTTGCCGGATCTTCCGAAGCAGTTCGTTCCGGGACGGCGAGAGACCTGGCCTAACAAGTACAGACCGGTTGGCGACTACGATTATCCAACGCCTCCCGCAGGACCGGCGCTTCACATTCACTACGACAAGAACGCGCCTCCAAATGCGCTCGAAGACTTTGTGGCGCTGGCACGAAGTGCCGGCTGGCCGATCTACGGCGCGGGACTCATTTATATCGAGAATCCGAAGTGGCCGACGACGGACGCTTTCGTAGTGCTCGACAAGGACACATCGGAAGAGACCTTCTGGGCCTTCGAACAATGGATGGAGGCCACGACCGCTATGAGAACCGGCGTAATCACTCGAGAAGTCCACGAGCGCCAGAGCTACGACGACTGAACAAAGGGTGACCAACCAATGAGTTTCGCATCGCTCTACCGGCGCGACATATCGCGGCTGGTCAACCAGCTCAAGGCGTTCCCAAGCGACGCGATGCTCTGGGCCGTTCTGCCCGGGATCACCAACTCCGCGGGCACACTCGCCCTTCACCTCGAGGGCAATCTCCGCGAGTACATCGGCCGGCAACTCGGCGGACACGACTACACGCGCGATCGCGAAATGGAGTTTGCGTCGGCGCAACTATCCATCGACGAGATCCTCGCGCGACTCGAGACGCTTCGTGTCTCCATCCCGCTCGTGCTCGAGAACATCCCGCCGGAGCGCATGAAGGAGCGCTACCCCGAAGACGTTCTCAAGACGTCGCTGTCAGTCGAAGACGTCATCACTCATCTCTACGGCCATCTCAACTGGCATCTCGGTCAGATCGATTCGCTTCGCCGAGCGCTCACCGGCGACGGAGCGATCCTCGCGGTCGGGCTCGCGCCCCGATAGACGCGAACTGCCCCCGACTACATCACGGGCTTCGTCGCCGCTCCATTCGTGAGTCGCAGCAACAGCACCGCCGTTCGCTTCGTCTTCACCGGCAGCATGCGAAGATCCGCCGTCTCCTTGTCCGTATGATCGTCGTGCCCTGAGAGGCCGAGCGCATCGATCGACATCGGAACGAGATTCGCCACGAAGGAGATGTCCGCCGCACCCGCGTGTGACGGATCGACCGCGACGACACCCCCCGAGCCCACATCGCGGCTCGCCTCATCGTAGATCGCGAGCAGGCGTCGGTTGCCGTCCGTCGGCGCCATCGGTGGATAGCCCGTCTGGAAGGTGATCTCCGAGTGCGTGCCCGGCAGCGGGTGCGACACGATCTCCTTCATCTTCTTCGTCGCGTTCTCGAACTGCTCCGGCGAGATCGTGCGCAGATCGCCCGTGACCTCCATGTGCTCCGCCACGACGTTGTCCTTCCCCGACGCATTCCCCACCGTCCCCGTCGAATCGAGCGATACCGAAGTACCGCCGAGCGCGACGCCTGGGTTGAAGGTGAGGTACTGCTCGTGGCCGAGCTCCGCGTAGAACTCGTGGAGCACGCGCGCCGCCTCGAACACCGCGCCCGCTCCGACCTCGGGCGTGAAGATCTGCCCGGAGTGCGCCGGCGTGCCGGTCACCTTGAGCGCCCACGACCCTGCCCCCCGGCGCGACGTCATCGCCGTCGCCGGATC
>JBDSHG010000192.1:0-17543 GCA_039918615.1 Gemmatimonadaceae bacterium
ACGGGGAGGCTCCGAGTCTCCGAGATCATCCCGCTTGGCCCGGCCGCGCTCGCGGCGAAGATCTCGACGGGTGACTTCATCGTCGCGATCGACGGCGCTCCCGTGAGCGCGCGCACGAACATCGACGAAATGCTCGTGTGGAGGATCGGCAAGCAGACCGCACTCAGCGTCGCGTCGGCCGCCGACGCCAAGCCGCGCGTCGTCACCGTGCTTCCCATCAGCACCAACACCGAGAAGGGACTTCTCTATCGCGCGTGGGTGGAGCAGTCGCGCGCATATGTCGCGAAGGTGAGCGGCGGCCGCCTCGGCTATGTCCACATGCCCGACATGAGCACGGAGTCGCTCGAGCGCTTCTACACCGATCTCGACGCGCAGAATCAGGCGAACGATGGCGTCGTGATCGATATCCGCAACAACAATGGTGGCTTCGTCAACGCGTACGCGCTCGACGTTCTCACACGCGCTCCGTATCTCACAATGCAGATTCGCGGCATGTCCACCGCGCCGGCGCGCACGCTCCTCGGCCAGCGCTCGCTCGAGCTGCCTACCGTACTCGTCACGAACATGCACTCGCTCAGCGATGCAGAGGATTTTTCCGAAGGCTACCGGACGATGAAGCTCGGCAAGATCGTCGGTGAGCCGACCGCCGGGTGGATCATCTACACCTCCAACGACGTGCTCTTCGACGGCTCGTCCGTGCGCATCCCGTTCGTGCGCATCCGCGGTGCCGACGGCACGGACATGGAGATGCATCCGCGTTCGGTCGACGTCGCCGTGACGCGGGCGATGGGCGAGAGCTACGCGGGGCGCGACACGCAGCTCGACGCCGCGGTCAAGACGCTGCTCGACCAGATCGGCACCGCGCGGAAGCCCGCCGCTGCACACTAGGCGCGCGCGGGAACGGCGGGCGTGAGCATCGTGCAGCGCGCGAGCGCGATCGCCCGCCATCTCTTCGCGCTCGGGGAAGGCGAGCTGCAGTGGGGGCGGGGCGTGCGCACGGCCTTCGCGCTCATCGTTCCCGTCGTCGCCGGCGATCTCCTCGCGCAGCCGCTCTTCACGTGGGCCGCGCTCGGCGGCTGGCTCGGATCGCTCGCCGACAAGGGCGGTTCCTATCGCACGCGCGCCACGACGATGGGCGCGTTCGCGATTCTCGGCGCCGCCTGCGCGCTCGGCGGCACCGAGGCCGCAGGATCGATTCCGGTTGCGGTCGCATCGATGCTCGTCGTCGGCTTCATTGGCGGGCTCGGTCGTGTGTATGGCGACGAGGGATCGACGGTCGGCTTGTTCATTGCCATCATCTTCGCGGTGGCGCTCGGCGCACCATCGCACGTGCCGCACGCCGCGCTCGTGCGCGGCGAGCTGTTCCTCGGCGGCGTCGCGTGGGCGATGCTGCTGTCGCTCCTTCTCTGGCCGCTCCACCCCTTCCGCCCCGCGCGGCGCGTGGTGGCCGGCAGCTATCGCGCGCTTGCGGAGCTCACGCGCGCCCTCGAGGAGGTCGCGACGGCGGTCGGCGATCGGAATGCGGGCATCGCTCGCACGCGCGCGCGTGCGCTGCACGCGAGCGTCCGCACTGCGCTCGAGAGCGCGCGCATGGTGATCGCCGACATGCGCCGTCCGAAGCAGGGACGCAGCGCGCGCGGCGAGCAGCTGCTGGTGCTCAACGAGGGCGCCGAGCAGCTCTTCGGTACGCTCGTGGCGATCGAGGCCGAGCTCGAAGCGGCCCACGAGAGTGGGTCGGATGCGGGGGATGCGGCGTTCCGCAAGGCGTTCGGCTGTTTGGCAAAGACCCTCGATCTGCTCACCACCGCGATCGACGATACGCTCGACAGACGCAGGCGCGCGGGAGCGGAACCGCCCGTACTCCTCGACCTTTCGGTGCGTACAAATTGGCCGAACGTCCATCTGCGCGCAGCGGCGACGCTGCTCTCGCGCCTCGCGAGCGATGTGCAGCTGCTCGTCGACACGGCGTCGCGCATCGACGTGCGTGCGGCGGCGGTCGTGCCGACGACGGCGGAATTGCGGATGGCGCGACCAACCGCCGCGAGCGATCCGCTTGCGTGGCTGCGCCCGCTGGGCGACGTGCTCACGCCGCGATCGCTCCCCGCGCAGCACGCTCTGCGCATGGGCATCGCTGCGGCGGCCGCGGTGGGGCTCTCCTACGCGCTGGACATCACGCGCGGCTACTGGGCGACCATCACGGCGCTGATCGTCCTCCAGCCGTACACCGGCGCCACGATGCGCAAGACGCTGCAGCGCGTCGGCGGCAGCGTGCTCGGAGGAATCATCGCCGCCGCGCTCGCGGTCGTCGCGCGGTCGAAGCTCGCGATTGCCGGCGTGATGGTCCCATTCACCATCGGCGCCGTCGCCGTGCTTTCGCTCAACTATGGCGTCTTCGTACTGCTGCTCACTCCGGTCTTCGTGCTTCTGGCCGAACCGCACCCCGGCGAGTGGGGCGTCGCCGGACTTCGGGTCGCGAACACGATGCTCGGAGGTGCGATCGCCCTGGCAGCGTCGCAGCTGCTTTGGCCCACGCACGAGCTGTCGACGTACGCGACCCAGCTTGCCAATATGTTGCGCCAGCTGCGTGCGCTACTCGCGATCGTGACCTCCCCCGCGGACACCACGACGCCTGCGTGGTTGCGTAGCGTCGACGAGACGCGGCGGCGCTTCGGCGTTGCGGTGACGAACGCCGAGGCGACGATGCAGCGACTGATCACGGAGGACGCGCCGAACCCGCATCGCGTCGAAGCTGCAATGGCGTTGCTCACCTACGGGAGGCGCATGGCATCCACGCTCTCCGCGGTTGCCGCGTCGCGTGCGACAGCTGGTGTCTTCGCGCCGGAGGCGGTGGTCACGTCGCTCGCGGTGGAGCTCGATGCGATTATTACGCCGCTCGATCGCGACCCGTCCGCGCCCACCCTTGCTCCCGCAGTGGACGATACGTCGAAGGAATACGTCGCCGGCGGCGATACCACTGCAGCTACGCAGCCCGCAGCGCAGACGCTACAGGCCGCGCAGCTCGATCGATTGTACGCTCAGCTCGCCGTCATGGATCGCGCGGTAAAGAGATACGTCGCGGCCTAGCAAACGGCCGTCGCGGCCCTCTACCTTCTTTTTGGTTGGGCGAATGCGCACACCGCGACGTCACCTTCGACCCTGGCAACGAGTGCACGCAATCTGCCGGTGATCTCCCGACGGACTCTTCGCATCGCCGCGACCGTCGGTCCTGCGCTCATCTCGCTCGCGATCGGAGTCTTCGCGCTCGTCGGCGTGACGCGGCTCGCTGCCGCGCGGGATGCGATTACGCGCTCGCGCGACATCACGGAGTCGCTCCAGACCGTGCTCGCTCGGCTCACCGATGCCGAGACGTCGCAGCGCGGCTATCTCCTCACCGGCTCGCGCCTCTATCTCGATCCGGGCGAGGGCGCGGCTGCCGACGTGCATCACTCGCTCGCCGCGGCGCGCCGCCTCATCTCGGATTCCACCGAGCAGGCCCGGCTGGATACGCTCTCGATCATCATCGCCGAGAAACTCTCGGAGCTCCAGTCGGAGAATCGCGCGTACGAAAGCCTGGGTGGGTTGAGCGCTGCCGCCGCGGAGGTGCGATCGGATCGGGGACAATATCTCATGCGCACGGGGCGAGAGCTGATCGCCAACATCGTAGTCGAGGAGCGCTCGCGCCTCGCAAAACGCGAGGAGCACGAGCGCAGCCTTCGCAACATCACCACGGCACTCGTGTTCGCCGCGATCCTGCTTGCGGGGGTGCTCTCTCTGCTCGTCAACACGCTGCTCAGCCGCGCGCTCAGCGCCCGCGAGGGCGCGGACCGCCTTCGCACGCAGGCGATCTCGGAGCTCGAGCTGGCGAACCACGAGCTCGGCCAGCAGGCAACCGAGATGGAGGCGCAGACCGTCGAGCTGGCGCGCCAGCGGAGCACGGCGGAGCACGCGAGCCAGCAGGCGCAGGCGGAGCACCGTCGCCTGATGACGGTGGTCGAGCAGTCGCCGCTCGCCATCTCGATCGTCGAGGCACCATCGGGACGCCGCATCGCCGCGAATGCGGCGGCGGAAAAAGTGTTCGGCATCCCGATCACGGCGTCGCTCGCCGACACGGCACAGTCGCTCAAGGGATTCAAGGCCGACGGAACGCCGCTCGCGCCGGGCGACTGGCCACTCGCGCGCGCGGTCAGCGGGGGCCAGATGATCATCGATGAGGTGATCGAGATCGAGCACCCGAACGGCGAGCGGCGGCGGATCTGCTTCAACAGCGCGCCCGTGCGCGATGCGAATGGCAAGGTCGATGCGGGCGTCGCGATCTTCTGGGATGTGACCAAGCAGCACAAGGCGGATCAGGAGCTTCGCACCGCGCGAGTGGAGGCCGAGGCGGCGAGCCGGGCGAAGAGTGAGTTTCTCGCGGTGATGTCGCACGAGCTGCGCACGCCGCTCTCGGCGATCATCGGTTACGAGGAGCTCCTCTTCGACGGAATCACCGGTCCGGTGAACGAGGGGCAGCGCACGCAGCTCGGCCGCATCAAGGCGAGCGCAACGCATCTGCTCAGCCTCATCGACGAAGTGCTCACACTGTCGCGGGTCGAGGCAGGGAGGGAGGTCACGCATCCCGAGCGGATAGCGGTGTTCGCGGCGCTGCACGAAGCGTCGGCGCTCGCGCTGCCGCTCGCGGCGGAGAAGGGGCTTATTCTCGAGGTGGTGCGCGCACCGAACGATGTCGTCGTGTGGGCCGACGCCACGAAGCTCCGGCAGATTCTCCTCAATCTGTTGACGAACGCGATCAAGTTCACGGACAGCGGGCGCGTCGCGCTCGAAGGCCGGAGCTATGGCGACCATGTCGAGATCATCGTGCGCGATTCCGGCATCGGCATCGCGCCTTGGGATCACGATCGCATCTTCGACAGCTTCTGGCAGGTCGAGCAGAAGTCGACGCGCAAGGTGGGAGGGACCGGACTCGGGCTGAGTGTGTCGCGCCGTCTCGCGCGTCTGATGCATGGAGAGCTCTCGGTTGCATCGAAGCTCGGGGCGGGGAGCACGTTCACACTTCGTCTTCCGGTACCGCGCAGCGCATGAGAATTTTCTAATTGCGGCGGTCGTGTTTTTTACCGATGGGCGACGAGTCCGGTACGCAATCTGCTCTCCGAACACGGATCAATGAACGCGTATATGCGTTGAATTCAAGGTAATTACGGCGCGATGCCGATTCATTTATGGTCGCGCAGGAGCACCAATGGAAAGTCAACCGCATAGCGCCATCGCCAAAGACCGGAAGACGCGTCTTTTCGTCATTGACGACGAGCCGAGTATTCGTGCGGCGATACGACGCTTTCTCTCGCGGCGCGGCTGGGATGTGGAGGAAGCCGAAGACGGTCGCAAGGCCATGGAGATGCTACTGCGTTCCGAGCCGGGCTACTACGACGTCGTGCTGTGCGATCTGCGCATGCCGCACTGCTCCGGTGTCGAGCTGTATGGCGAGCTCGTGATGAAGCGCCCGGATCTCGCGCAGCGCCTGGTCTTCTCTACCGGGGATGTCGCTTCCGCAGATGTATCGACCTTTCTCGCGAGCTCCGGCCGCCCCGTCATCGAGAAGCCGTTCGAGCTCGCCAGCCTCGAGGAGATACTCGGCCACGTGCGCGACGACAGCCACACAGCCGGCATGCACTAGCCATTCCGTAGGCCGCACGACACGTGCATCTTTGTGAAGCAAAGTACTTGCAAAAATGCCGTTTTGGTCGCATGATGCATTCGTGTCCACCTCCACTCTCCACAACCGCGCCCTCGACGATCTCCGCTACATCCGCGAGACCATGGAGAGCGCGTCCGCGTTCACCGGCGTCTCCGGATGGGGGCAGATCCTCACGGGCGTCATTGCTCTCGTAGCGGCATTCCTCAGCCGCACACTCCTCCCTGGCCCCATGTGGCTCGGCGAGTGGCTCGCGGCTGCCGTGCTCGCGGTTGTGATCGGGGTCACCTCGAGCATTTGGAAGGGCCGGCGTGCGCGCGAGCCCTTCATCTTCGCCCCCCTTCGCAAGTTCGCCCTCGGCTTCGCCCCGCCGATCACTGTGGGCGTCGTGCTCACCTACTATCTCGCCCGACTCGGACTGTATGCGCTCCTCCCCGCCTGCTGGCTCCTCCTCTATGGCGCGGGCGTCATGACCGGGGGGATGTTCTCCGTGCGCTCCGTTCCGGTCATGGGGGTCTGCTTCATGGCGCTCGGCTGCGTCGCCGTCCTCGCGCCGGTCGCCTGGAGCGCCGGGCTGCTCGCCGCCGGCTTCGGCGCGCTGCCGATCGTGTTCGGGGCCCTCATCGCGTGGCGTTACGGTGGCTAGGTCGAGCTCCGCGGCGCGCCGCCGCACGGATCCTCCCGTCGTGCGCCCTCTCGATGCGGCGGCGGGGAAGGACGCCGCCAAGGGATCGCGCGAGCTCGATGAGCTCATCCACCATCGCCTCCGCCTCGGCATGGTGAGCGCCCTTGCTGCGAACGACGCGCTGTCGTTCAGCGAGCTTAAGGCGCTCCTGCGCACCACCGACGGCAATCTCAGCGTCCACGCCCGCAAGCTCGAGGACGCGAGCTACGTCACCGTCACCAAGACCTTCGAGGGGCGCAAGCCGCTCACCACTTACCGCCTCGCGCCGGCCGGCCGGCGCGCGCTGCAGCGCTACCTGTCGCACATGGAATCGATCATTCAGGTGACCCGCGACACGCTGGAGCGTTGATAGTGTACACCCCGTGTCATCCCACCGGCCGCGCCCTTTTCGCTCACTGACCTCATGTCGCCACGACTCTACACCGACTCACAGCCGCTGCACGTCGCGATCATCATGGATGGGAACGGACGATGGGCCACGCAGCGCGCGATGCCGCGCGTCGCGGGGCACCGCGTCGGCGTCGAAGTCGTTCGCAAAGTCGTCGAGCATGCGCCCTCGCTCGGGATCGACACGCTCACGCTCTACGCCTTCAGCAGCGACAACTGGCGCCGGCCGGCGGCCGAAGTCTCGACGCTGATGCGGCTCTTCCGCTCGCGCCTCGTCAGCGAAGTGCCGCGGTTGCTCGACAACAACGTCCGTCTCACCGCGATCGGCCGCCGCGACCGCCTCCCGCTCGCCCTCGCCAACGCACTCGGCGAGGCCGAAGAGATGACGGCGCACGGGACGACGCTGCACATGCGCCTCGCGATCGACTACTCGGCGCGCGACGAGATCCTGCGCGCCGCGCAACGCATCGCCGCCTCGGGGGACGAAGTCACGCGCGAGGAGTTCGGCCGCGCGCTCGGCGGCGAGCACGATGCGCGTCCGGCTCGCGACGTTGATCTCGTCATCCGTACTGGCGGCGAGCGGCGCCTCAGCGACTTCCTCCTCTGGGAATGCGCCTACGCCGAGCTGTATTTTACGGACGTGATGTGGCCAGAGTTCGGACCCAAGCATCTCGACGCTGCCGTCGAGTATTTCCAGAAGCGCGACCGACGCTTCGGCGCGCTCAGCGCTGCGGGGTAGACGCTGCACGCCGAAAAGCCGAGCAGAACCGCACAGCGCGTCGCCGAGCGACGGGCGGCGCATCAGCTGCTCGACAAGCCGCTCGTCTTCAACGATCCCCTCGCGGTACGCATCATCGGTGCGCGCGCCGAGGCGTATCTTCCGGAACAGCCGAAGAACTTCGTCGCCGCGCGCTTCCGCGCATTCATGGCGGCCCGCGCGCGCTTCGCGGAGGACGAGCTCGCCGATGCGGTCGCGCGTGGGGTGAAGCAGTACGTCGTGCTCGGCGCCGGGCTCGACACCTTCGCGTATCGCAATCCATATCCCGACCTGCGTGTCTTCGAGGTCGATCATCCCGCGACGCAGGCGTGGAAGCGCGAGCGGCTCGCGCAGGTCGGCATTGCGGTGCCCTCGTCCATGACCTTCGCGCCCGTCGACTTCGATCGCGAAACCTTCGACCAGGGGCTGGGGAAAGTGGGCTTCGACGAGAAGGCCCCGACCTTCTTCTCCTGGCTCGGCGTCACGATGTATCTCGAGATCGATGTGGTCCTCGGCACGCTGCGCGCAATTCACGAGATGAACGTGGCGAACGCGATCACCTTTGACTACGCCGTGCCGCGTGAGACGCTGAGCTTCGTCGGCCGCCTCGCGCTCGATGCGGTGGCGCGCAAGGTAAAGAAGGCCGGGGAGCCGTTTCGCGGATTCTTCGCGCCCGCGGCGCTCGCCGAGACGCTGAGAGGGATCGGCTACACGCACATCGAGGACCTCGGCAGCCAGGAGCTCGATACGCGCTACTTCAGCGGCCGCGCCGACAATCTGCACCCGCGAGGCCAGCTCGGCCGACTGCTGAGCGCGCGCGGGTAGAGCGCACGCGAGCGAACGCGTCGCAACGCTGGTAAATTCCGCGCATGAGCAACGAAAAGAAGATCCATCCGCCTGAGACACTCGAGGGATGGTACACGCTCCACCAACTCTTCGCGCACCCCGTCGGGCTGACTCCGAATGCCCAGGAGCAGCGCGAGACCGCGGAGCTCCTCGGCAAGCTTGCGAAGCCGGAGGGCGGTGGATGGAGCGTCGTCGCGCGCGTCATCGGCTCGGTGTCCGACACGATGATGATCCACTTCCGTCCGACGCTCGACGCCATCGGCGAAGTGCAGCGCACGCTGAACACGAATCCATACATCCAGCGGCTCGTGTCGACGTACACCTTCCTCAGCATCACCGAGGCGGGACTTTATCACATCACCGCGGAGCTCGCGCGCGAGGCGGCCGCGCGCGGTGGCGTGGTTGGCGACGAGGAATACACGAGGGCCGCGAAGGCGCGCGTCGAGGCGGAGCGCAGCACGCCGCTCGTCATGCGCCGCCTCGAGCCACCCTTTCCCGCGGAGATGCCGTACGTCTGCTTCTACCCAATGTCGAAGAAGCGCGAGGCGGGACAAAACTGGTACTCGCTCACGCTCGATGAGCGCAGCCGCATGATGTACGAGCATGGCACCACGGGCCGTAAATATCACGGGCGGGTGCAGCAGATCATCACCGGCGCGATCGGCTTCGACGCGTGGGAGTGGGGAGTGACGCTGTTCGCGAAGGATCCGCTCGACTTCAAGAAGCTCGTGACGGAGATGCGCTTCGACGAAGCGTCGGCGCGCTACGTCGACTTCGGCGAGTTCTGGGTCGCGAAGGTGATGTCGGCGGAGGAGTGGGTCAAACCGTAGCTCCGCAATTCAACACGTCCAGAGGCCGACAGATGTCCGATGCAACGAAGACGGGAAAGGTGAAGCTCCGCTGGCTCGGGCACTCGGCCTTCGAGATCGAATCGAGTGGCGGGACGAAGCTCCTGGTCGATCCATTCATCACGGACAATCCCGTCACGCCGGAGCCGCTCAGGAAGCTCGATCGCTACAAGGCCACGGATAAGCCGCACGCAATCCTCGTCTCCCATTCGCACGGCGACCACTCGGCCAACGCGAAGGAAATCGCGAAGATGAGCGACGCGCCGGTGATCGGGATGGTCGAGTGGATCGCGTCGCTCGAGCTGCCCGCGGAGCAGTCGAAGGGCGGCAACATCGGCGGGCAGATAAAGGTCGGCGACGTGAGTGTCCACATCGTGCCGGCGACGCACTCGAGCGAAGCCGGCTCGCCGGTCGGCTTCGTCATCGAGTTCGCGGATGGGCGCACTCTCTACCACACCGGCGACACGTGGATCATGAGCGACATGGCGCTCATCGAGGAGGTGCACCATCCGGACATTATTCTTACGTGCGCCGGGGGCGGCCCGTACACGCAGAATCCGAAGGTCGCGGCGCTGTCGGTGAAGAAGTTCTTCAAGCCGAGCGTGATCGTGCCGATGCACTACGCGACGTTCCCGGTACTCGCATCGGAGGCGGATGTGCGTGCGGTGTTTGCGGGCGATTCGCGTGCGGTGATCATGAAGCCGGGAGAGGCGAAGACGGTGTAGGCGGCCGAGGTGGCCACGGGCTTCCGGTGGAAAGTACCGGCCCGTACGTTCTCCCCGCTCACGGAATTCCACCGCCTGACGCCGGCCATGCGCACCTGCAAGAGAACCACATCTTCGCCATCCTCGTCGCCGCGATCGTCGCCTTTCTGCTCGGGCGCGATCCTCGGCGCCTGGCACTAGCCGCGCGGGCGGGAACGCCGCGCGGCACACCATGTATCATTGAGTATGACAACCTTCTCGAGATTCGCGCGTGTCGGCACCGCGCTCGCAGCGCTGCTGGTGCTCTCGCTTGCGGCAGCCATCTCCGCGACGAACGCGGGCGCGCGCGAAGCGCCGCAGCGCAAGCCCGGACACATTTTTATCATCATTCTCGAAAACGAGTCGTTCGCGCGAACCTTCGCGGCCAACTCGCCGGCGCCGTATCTCGCGCACACGCTGCCGGCGAAGGGCGCGCTGCTCCGCAACTACTACGGCATCGGCCACAACAGCCTCGACAACTACATCGCGCTCGTTAGCGGGCAGGCGCCCAATCTCGCGACCATGGGCGACTGCACGAGATTCACGGAATTCGTGCTCTCACAGCCGCGGCTCGACGAAAACGGGCAGGCGCTCGGCAGCGGCTGCGTCTATCCAGCGATCGTCCCGATGCTCGGCGATCAGCTCGAGACCGTCGGCAAGAGCTGGCGTGGCTACATGCAGGATCTCGGCAACGACAGGAACAAGGAAGTCGAGGAGTGCGGACATCCGGTGATCGGCGAGAAGGATCCGACGGCCGTGCGCTCGCCAGCGGACCAGTATGCGACCAAGCACAACCCGTTCTACTATTTCCACACGCTGATCGACAACAAGGATCGATGCGTCAAGCACGTCGTGAATCTGAAGCATCTCGACGAAGATCTGAAGTCGGTGAAGACGACGCCGAACTTCTCCTTCATCACGCCGAATCTCTGCGACGACGGCCATGATGCGCCATGCGTCGACAAGGCGCCAGGCGGTCTCATTCAGGCAGACGGTTTTCTGCGGAAGTGGGTGCCGAAGATTCTCGAGTCGCCGGCGTTCAAGCAGGACGGCGTCCTCATCGTCACCTTCGATGAGGCGAGCGGTCCTCCGGGAAAGGATTCGTCGGCGTGCTGCGGCGAGAAGTCACTACCCGGATCACCAAAGCCGGCTGGCGGCTATGGCCCAGGGGGAGGCATCACGGGCGCCGTGATTCTCTCGCCGTCAGTGAAGGCCGGGACGATCTCCGACATCCCGTACAACCACTACTCGACGCTCCGCTGGATCGAAGACCAGTTCGGCGTGCCCCACCTCGGCTACGCGGCCGCGAAGGGGCTAGCCACCTTCGGCGAGGATGTGTTCGTCCGTCCGAAAGCGGTGCACGCGATCAAGTGAGCGGCATGGCCGCTACTCTTTCGTCTTGAGCTTCCCCTCGTTAGCGACGATGAAGTTGCGGATGTCATCGGACGTGTCGAGGAGCCGCGTCCACTGTTCCTTGTACAGCGTGACGGGGAAGCGTCCGAGTCCGTAGACGGAGAGGCCGCCCTTTTCGCTGACCTTCATCGAGATGGCGCGGCCGGAGCTGGACTTGAGTGCGGCGTTCTCCTGCTTGAGTCGTACGAGCTCGGCGCGGAGATCTTCATCGGACATGGGGGAATCCTGGTCGATGTGACGATCGTCGCTTCGCGGCGACGCTTCGTCAATGTGACACAGCCACCCGCCGAATTCCAGCGCGTGTGGCCGTCCGCCGGATCCAGGGGCGCGCCGAGCGCAACTACGCCATCGCCGTTGGCAATCTTAAAGCGACGCGATTCACACTCCGCAATCCGTACATGACAGGACGGTTACGAACGAGTCGCAGATATAGCACCATTGCGTCGGAGCCTGGAGCGCATTGTTCTGCTGCGAGGGGATACGCACCCTAGAATTGAAATTCAGATGTGAGTCCCGGACGGAAGAGAATCGCGC
Organism: Gemmatimonadaceae bacterium; assembly: GCA_039918615.1. Taxonomy (GTDB): domain Bacteria; phylum Gemmatimonadota; class Gemmatimonadetes; order Gemmatimonadales; family Gemmatimonadaceae; genus FEN-1250. The sequence goes on from JBDSHG010000192.1 coordinate 11,903, forward strand.
CCGAGTTGTCGTACGTGACTCCGAATGTGAGCCAGAGATTGCGCACCACCGCGTAGCGCCCTCCAAGCATACCGACGAACTCCGCGCCCGCGACTTCCGGTGCCGTCGGGCTGCTCTCTCCGCTCCCCGCTTTCGCGGCGGCGGTAGTGGCGAGCACCTCCCCGACGAAATCGAATTGCGACGAGAAGTGTCGCTCGCCAGCAAGCGCGAAGTTCCACGTGTTTTGCACGGCCAATCCGGCGGGCTTCCCAACGAACGAATAACCCACGTTCGCGTGCACGTCGTAGTCGCCGAACCGGTGACTCGCGATGAGGTATGGCGTGAAGTCGGTTTTGCCGGTTCCTATAAGGCTACTGCGCGCGGTGGGAATCTTTACCTCGGCTCCGAGCGCGAGCGCGGGAACGGCGCCGTTCTCCTGCCGAGTGAGATATTGCGCCGTAACCTCGAGATCGCCCACGCCGCGCGCCGACGATCCGTCGTTCGGACTGATACTGGTGAACAACACGGGTTCCGCGAGGAGCGTCAGCCGATCGGTGACGCCAACCTCAAACGCCAGCGGGGCGGCGCGCTCGAATCCCTGACTGGAGGTCTGATACTCGAAGGTGCCAGACACGAGCACCGTTCCCGCATGGGGAAGTCGCGCGGTCTCCGTCTCGAGCTCGCGCGAACAAGCGACAACGACAATGCGCCCAACGATACCCTCCGTGACTGTGAGACAGCCAACCTACACTTCGATGCTGTCACGGGCATGACGGCGCGCCGCTAAGCTGTAACGCACGTGTCAGGCTGCATCGGTAGCTTTTGTCATCGAGAGCTCGAGATGCGAGACGCTCAATCATCAGGATCGGGAGATGTGAACATGTTGAACAAAATCATCGCGACGGCAGCTGCCGTCATCGCATGCACGGTCGTCGGCGCGCAGTCAACTGCTGCGCAGGCGCCACAATACAAGCGTGACGTTCCAGACTCACTCGCGAAAGCCGCCACGGTGACCGAGGCCGCCGCGACCGCGACGGCGCAGAAGCGCATCCCGCATGGAACGATTCAGGCGATGGAGCTGGAGCGCGAAAACGGACACCTCATGTATTCGTACGACTTCAAGGTCACCGGCAAGCCCGGCATCGACGAGGTGAACGTGGATGCAATGACGGGCAAGGTGCTGCACGTCGCGCACGAGGGCCCCGTGCAGGAGAAAAAGGAAGCCGCTGATGACGCGCGCGCGGCCAAGGCGAAGGCCGCGACGAAAACTCCCTAGCGCGGCGCGCTAGTCGTCGAGCGTGGGCATCGTCGCGAGAACATCCGCGGCGCGCGGTCTGTCGCGGGCGAGTTCATCGGTGCGAATTCGTCCGTCGCGAAAGACGATGACTCGCTTCGCGAACTGGGCAACGTCGTGCTCGTGGGTCACCATGACGATGGTCAGCCCGCGGTCGTTGAGCGTCTGGAATACCTCCATGATCTCCACGGCCGTCCGGCTGTCGAGATTGCCCGTCGGCTCATCTGCAAACAGAAGCGAAGGACCGTTCACCAGGGCTCGCGCGATCGCCACGCGCTGCTGCTGTCCGCCGGACATTTGTGAGGGCAGATGCTCCGCCCGATTTGCGAGTCCCACCGTCGCCAGCGCCTCCGTCGCACGGCGAATGCGCTCCTCCCTCGTGATCGGTGTGTAGAGCGTGGGGAGCGCGGTATTCTCGAGCGCGGTTGTGCGCGCGAGTAGATTAAATCCCTGAAAGACGAAGCCGATCTTGCGATTGCGTATCGCGGCGAGCTGATTCTTCGACAGCGTCGACACGTCCACACCCTCGAGCAAATAGCGCCCCGAGCTCGGGCGATCGAGGCAGCCGAGTAGATTCATGAGCGTAGACTTTCCGGATCCGCTGCTGCCCATGATCGCCACGAATCCACCGCGCTCGACGGAGAGCGAGACACCCCGCAACGCGTGAACGCGCGTCTGGCCGAGGTCGTAGTATCGGTGCACGTCCTCGACACGGATGACGGTGTCGGCGATGGCGCGGCTCTCGGGGTGATCGCGCGCATCGCCACCCGCGCGATCGATCGCGGTCACGATCGCTACCGTCGCACGGTCGGCGCCGTGGGCGCACCGGCCGCGCTTCTTGCAAGCGAGCCGGTGATCACCTCATCTCCGATCGCGAGACTTCCCTTCAGCACTTTCCGCACTTCGGTGAAGGCGTGATCGGTGATGCCGATGGCGATCTGGACGGGCTCGAGCGTGTCATCGGCGCCATGCTTCCACACCGTAGCGATCTCCGACTCGCTGCCAGCGGAGTGCTCGCGTGAAGCAGCCGTGGCGCCACTCTGCTTCGGATCGTCGGTGCCGATGCCGTACTTCGTCAGCACCGATCGCAGCTCCTCCGGAGACAGCGGCGGCTTGTAGCGGAGCGCGCTATTCGGGACCTTCACGACATCCGTCGCGGTGGCAACCGGAATCGTGACGAAGGCCGTCATCCCCGGAAAGACCTTGCGGCCCGGATTCGCGAAATCGATGATGGCGTCGTACGTCACGACGTTCTGCACGGTCGTCGGATTCATACGGATCTGACTCACCGTGCCGTCGAACGTCTCCTTGGGGAACGCGTCGACCTTGAACGTCACCGACTGCCCGAGCGTGATGCGCCCGACATCTGACTCGTCGAGCTTGGCGTACAGCTGCATCTTGGTGAGGTCCTGCGCGATCGTGAAGATCGTCGGCGCCTGCAGCGAGGCCGCCACCGTCTGCCCCACGTCGACGTTGCGCGCGACGACCACGCCGTCGATGGGCGAGCGGATGATGGTGTGATCGAGATTCGTTTTCGCGACCGACACGGCGGCCTCCTTCTGCGCCATCTGTGCGCGCGCTTGCACGAGCGCCGCCTGTCCCGCGTCGACTGTGGCGTGCGCCGCCTCGTAGTTGGCTGTCGCGAGGCTGAGCTCCGTTCCCGTCGCCGCGCCTGTACGCGCGAGCTGAGACATGCGCCCGAAGTCCGCCGATGTCTGTTTCGCCGTCGACTGCGCCTTCGCGACATTCGCGGCGGCGGCGGCGACGTTCGCCTTCGATGCGGCCAGATCCGCATCCGCTTGCAGCAGCGCGCCCTGAAATAGTGACGGATCAATCAGGGCGACGACCTGGTCCTTCTTCACGTGCGAGTTGAAATCGACGTTCAGCTTCGCGATCGTGCCGGACACCTGCGAGCCGACCTGTACGCTCACGACGGCGTTTACCTGACCGCTCGCGTCGATGGCGTCGCGGACCTCGCCGCGCTCCGTCTTCGCAGTGAAGTACTCGACCGTGCCGGTCTTGCGTCGAGCGACTGCCGTTCCGACTATCACGACGGCCACCAGCGCCCCGACCATCGTCCAGCGGTTGCGGGTCATGTGTCTGCTCGCCCATGACGCGCCCACGACAGAGGAGGACGGCACGCCGCTCGTTGCCGGTGCGTCACTCATAGCGAAGTGCCTCGATCGGATCGAGCAACGACGCCTTGCGCGCTGGGTAGTAGCCGAAGAACACGCCCACCGCCACGGAAAACAGCGCCGCGAGCACCACCGCTTCCAGCGACATCTGCATCTCCCATCCCAGCGCGCGCCCGGCGACCACCGAGCCGATCACGCCGACGATCACGCCCGCGAATCCTCCAACGAGGCTCAGCAGCACGGACTCGCCGAGGAACTGGAGCTGGATCGCCGCCTCCGGCGCGCCGACGGCGACGCGCACGCCGATCTCGCGCGTGCGCTCTGTCACCGAAACGAGCATCACGTTCATGATCCCGATTCCACCGACTAGTAGCGAGATCGATGCGATCGTGATGAGCAGAAGACTCAGTGTCCGGCTCGCCTCGATCTGCGCCTTGATCACGTCCTCCGGATTGCGAATGTTGAAATCGTCCTCTTCGTCCGGACGCAAATGGTGCCGGTCTCGGAGCACGGCACCCGCCTGCTTCCCGGCGAGTTTCACGGCGTCCTGTGAGATGGCGGAGCAGAGAATGTCGTCGAGCCACGTCACGCCTTTGAGTTTTTTCTGCACCGTGGTGTACGGCATCATGATCATGTCGTCCTGATCCTGCCCCGACACCGAAAGTCCCTTCGGTCGCAGCGTCCCGATCACCTTGCATGGCAGCGTCTTCACGCGCATCACCTGGCCGATCGGATTCGAGGATCCGAAGAGCTGCTCGCGAACCGTGCGACCGATCAGACACACGTCGGCGGCATGATCCACATCGTCGTTGGAAAATGCGGCACCCTGATCGATGTCCCACCGCTTGATATCCAGATAGTCGGGAGAGACGCCGCGATACTGTGTGTACCAGTTCTGGTTGCCGAAGATGACCTGCGTCGATCCGTCGACATTTGGCGACACCGACTTGATGAGCGACACCTGCGCTTTGATCGCGAGCGCATCTCCGAGCGTGAGCGTCGGTGCGGCGTGGGTGCCCGTGCGCACACCATTCACAGCGCGTCCCCCCGCCTCGACCCACACGAGATTGTCGCCCAGATTGTTGAGCTGTTGCTCGACACGCGTCTGCCCGGCCTTGCCGATCGCGACGACGCAAATGACCGCCGCGATTCCAATGGTAATGCCGAGCACGGTGAGCAGGCTCCGCATCTTGTTGCGCATGAGCGCAAGCAGCGCCGACTGCGTAATGGCAGCGTAGTTCATGTCGCGGATTCGGGTGACGTGCCGCCAGTTGACGCTGAAAACTCTGTCGGTAACATGACGGCGGCATGACAGTGCGCCTCACGCATGCATGGAAGATACGTTGGCGCCGGGTTCATCCGCGATCCGGTGCGTTTTAGCGGTTCGCTACAGTGGTCTGCGCACACCGCCCGCCGGCGCCGGCCAGTATGCTAGGATTCTTTTTGCTAGGGATCTTTATTCGATCACCACGGCGAGCAACGGGAGATGCGCACGTGAGCTCTTCGACGCGCAACCACGCGTATGCGGCAGTCCGCCTGTTGGCCGTCCCGGCCGCCGCCTCCGCGCTCGAATACGGCGGCGGTGCGCAGCGCGTGCGCTCGCTCCTCACGTCGCTTGCGCCGTACACGAATCCAACGTATCCGGAATTATTGGACGGGCGACACGAGGCATAGCGAGGCGGACAGACCCCTTTCTTAGCTCTTTCGAGCCCACTAACGTTCGGTCTCGCCGCGGGTTGGTCGAACGGCGAAGAGCAGCACACCGGTAGTACGGGACGTAGCGCAGCCCGGTAGCGCACCTGAATGGGGTTCAGGGGGTCGCGGGTTCAAATCCCGCCGTCCCGATTGATTTTAAAGCACTTATGGTAGCAAGCCGAACGGACATTACCTGTTTGATTACCCGTTTGCCGCTCGTGCAATGTGTTGTTCATGAACTTTCCGCTCCTCGGCCATCACGGCGAGGAGCGTTTGCGTATCTGCCTGCTGGTAGCAGGTGAGCAGGGCTTCGGTATCCTTCCACCCACCTGCCGCCGCGACGTCCGTGATCGGAAGGTGCTTCCGAGCCGTCGCCCACGCTCGACGATACGGGTGCCACAAGCCGCCGACCAACTTTGAGCTATGCCGGGTTCCGTGGACACCATCTTAAAGGTGTTCTTTCGGAATGGAGGTGCGACATGCCAGGACGACGACGGTACAGTCGGGAGTTCCAGCTAGAGGGCGGTGCGGTTGGTGC
>JBDSHG010000193.1:0-15811 GCA_039918615.1 Gemmatimonadaceae bacterium
GAAGGTCGAGAAACGGTTGACCGGAGCATCACTGCCCCGCGGCATCTACACGGAGGTGGTTGGGTCAGCGACCGCACGACGCGAGGCGCAGCGAGAATTGCTCCTCCGCGGTATTCTTGCGAGCGCGGGTATCCTCGTGCTGCTCTGGCTCGCCTTCGGTAACCTGCGCCAGCTTCTCCTGGTACTCGCCAACCTGCCCTTCGCCCTCGTCGGTGGTGTGTTCGCGGTATTTGTCACCGGTGCTTCCGTGTCGCTTGGATCGTTGGTCGGGTTCGTGACGCTCTTTGGCATTTCCACCCGCAACGCAATCATGCTGATCGCGCATTATGACCATCTCGTACGGCATGAGGGAGAAACCTGGGGGCCGGCAGCGGCCATCCGCGGAGCGACCGAGCGACTTGGACCCATTTTGATGACGGCTGTCATTACGGGGCTTGGTCTCTTGCCGCTCGCGATCGGAAGCGGCGATCCTGGACGTGAGATCGAGGGACCGCTCGCGATCGTGATCCTCGGGGGGCTCGTCACGTCGACGGTCTTGAGCCTGTTCGTGCTGCCGACGCTTGCGTTGCGCTACGGGCGCTTCGGCGAGATGGAGCTCGACGCGTGACTCCGATCCTTCGCGTCACACTGCTCTATTCATTGGTGCCAGTTTGCTTCACGATCCTGGGCGCGACTATCAGCACCTTCTGGCCAGCGATGCGGCGGCTCCGAAGCCACGTGTTGTATCTCGCGGCGGGAGTGGTCTTCGCCGTTGTCGCCGTAGAGCTGCTGCCGGAAATCCAACGGCGCGCGCTCGTCGGAGATGTTGTTCTTGGATTCGCGCTGGGTATCGGAACGATGCTTGGAGTAGATCGTGTGTTGGACCGTATGCGGAGCAAGGACAACGAAGAGACGGACGGCGCGGTTGAGAGGCCGCAGCAGGTTTCTGACCGAGTTCGCGTCTCTGCCGATCTTCCGCGCGCAACTGCCGCCGTCGGCCTCAGCCTCCTAATTGCGATCGGCATTGATTTCTTGCTCGATGGATTGCTGCTCGGCGTGGGCTTCGCTGCCGGCGCGAGGATCGGCATTTTATTGGCGCTCGCGGAGGCGGCGGAGCAATTGAGCGTGGGGCTCGCAGTCGCCGGCGAAATGATGAGCGCCGGGCTGAGTCGCACTCGAGTCATCACAATCGTGACGGCACTCGGTAGCTTGGTGTTCGTAAGCGCAGTACTCGGGGCGACTGTGCTCAGCCGGCTCTCAGGAGGAGCGATGGAAGTGGTGCTTTCCTTCGGCGTGGCTGCGCTGCTCTATCTGGTGACCGAAGAGCTACTACGTGAAGCGAACGAAGAGCGCGAGACGACAACGGGTACGTTGATGTTTTTCACGGGATTTCTGGTCTTTCTGGTGATCGGGATGACGTTGGAGTAGTCGGTGAGGAACGTTGACGTCGTCTCCGGTGCCTTCGCTTGGAACAACCAGCTACATCCTTCGTCACCAATCGTTCGCGTGAACGAGCCTGCGAGTGACTGAACGCACGTGGCTTACCTCCGTCGGAGTCGCCGCGCCCTGCTCGGCTTTCAGCAGCTGTCTCGCCGTGATTTCTGTTATCTGCTCTTCGGTGTGCTCGCTTTGATTAGCGCCCAAACCCCCGCCCGGAGCTGCACCAGCGCCCGTCTCTGGGGCGCCCGCATAGCCGGATTTCGTGAGGTTGCCGCTCGCCCACGCCGCCTTGTGCAATCCTCGATTCCCGGCGCGCACGTCCTGAGCCGACAGCTGACGCAATGCGATCTCGAGGTTCCACCGCGCATCACTGTCACGCGCGTCGAGGAGAAGCGCTGCTTCGTACGAGTCGACTGCGGCGCGCAACAGTCCGCGGCGGTCAGCCGCTATCCCCGCAAGCCGCATGTAGGTGTTGCCGAGGTTGTAATAACACAGTTCCTGTAGCACAACGCTACCGGACAGCGCACTGCGGAACATCGGTATTGCCTTCTCGTACTGTGCGAGTCGATACAGGGACAACCCGCTATCATAATCGACTGGAGGCAACGCATCTGGTCGCTTGGCAGCGACGATCGTTCTTGCCAGAGCGCGAAACTGATCATATGCCGCTCGGTATTGCCCGTTGCGATAGGCCGATTCCGCCGCATCCTCAGGCGATTGCGCATTCTGCGCAGCCAACGGAACCGATACGCCAAATGGCGCGAGCAGTATCGCCAGCACGGTGAGACCGAGCGCAACGATTCTCATTCCGGTATCACTTGTAGCTCCGCCGACGGTAAACGGCCGCGAACATTTCCATCGTCAGCGCGATAAGCGCCAAGGCTAGCGGCAGCTGAAAGTGGTCAGTCGCTGACTGCGACGTTCGCGAACTTTCCTGATGTCGAGCGACCGGCGAAAGATCGGTCATCAGCGGGCTGGCCGATGCGCTTCCATCCCAGTGGATATAGCGACCGCCGGTTCCCTCGCTTGTCTTTCGAAGCAAGGGTTCCTGGAGCCGCGAGACGACGGCGGTCCCCGATGTGTCGCGGTGCACAGTCGGTGCTCCGGTAGAATCGCGCTCCGGGATCTCTGCCCCTGCGGTTGTCCCGATCCCTATCGCGAATACTCGAACGCTGTCCTGGGCAAGTCGGTCAATCCGCGCAGCGAAGCCATCCGAGTCTCCCTTCATATCCTCTCCATCGGAGAGCAGTACCGCCGTGCGTCCGCCGGACGACGCACCGCGCTCGAAGAGTGTCGCGACAATGGCCATCGCTGCTCCCATGTTCGTCGACGGATCTGGAATGTCCTTCGTGCTCGCCGCCTCGATGAACTGCTCAAAGGCGGAGTGGTCTAAAGTGGGCGGCAGCTGGAGGAAGGCACTCCCGCCAAATACCACGATGCCCACGCGATCGCCGGGAAAGTTGCGCGCAATCGTGATCGCCGCATTCTTGGCGGCAGCGAGACGCGACGGCTCCACGTCTTGCGCGTTCATGGAGCGCGAAAGATCAAGCAGGAATACGATGTCACGCGCAAAGGTCTTCACTGTCGCGCGCGGCTCAAGACTCTGCGGGCGAGCGAGGGCCAGCAGCAGAAAAGTGAGAGCCGCCAGATCAAGGGATTGTATCAGTAGGTGCCGACGTTTTCCCGGAAGGGACGAAGACAGCTCGAGAAGCGTAGCATCACCGATGACGGACATCGCGAAATTGCGCCGGAGATTCCCGCGATGAAGGATCACCGCCATGAGAGGTAGCAGCGTCCCTAGGAGAATGAGATAACCTGGCGAGGTAAACGTTACGGACCACACGGACCACACTGACGTCACGGGAGGCGCCTGAGCCAAGCGATGCGAAGCACGAGCTCCAGCAGGAGCAGCACGGTTGCCGGGATGAGCAAGAACACATAGTGCTCGCGGTAGGTACGAACCTCGGGGAGATATCGTTGCGTCTTCTCGACTCGGTCGATCGCATCCATGATGCCGGCTATCGCGGCCGGGTCGGTTGCTCTGTAAAATCGACCCCCCGTGATCGACGCAATCCGCTGCAACACATCCTCCTCGCGAGCGGACAGCGACGGGATGACTCCGATCGTGTAAACGCGGATGCCGAGAGCGCGAGCGATCTCGGCGGCCTTGATTGGATCTGGAGACCCTGTGTTGTTCCCGCCGTCGGTGAACAGCACGATCACACCGCTCCCTCGCGGAAGGTCCTTGAGGTGTTCCTCACTCATCGCCAATCCGGTTCCGATCGCGGTACCGTCCGGTAGCATGCCATTGCCCACTTGCCGCAGCAGGTCGAGCAGTACGTCTTTGTCGGGGGTGAGCGGCACCTGCGTGAACGCTCCGTTGGCGAAAACGACCAGCCCGAGAAAATCTCCCTTACGGCGCTCGACGAATCGCGCTAGTGCCGCTTTGGCAACCTCGAGCCGGCTGTCAGGAGCGGCATCGACGGAGTTCATGCTACTCGAGACGTCGAGCATGCAGATGATGTTACGACCGTGCACCGGGAGGTTCGTTGCGTCGCCTGCGCTCCGCGGTCGCGCGAGCGCCAGAATCATCAGCGCGAGCGCGCTCGCACGAAGCACTGCGGGAATCGCGCGCCATCGGGCACCGCGGCCGGCCTCGAGTCGAAAGAAGGCAAGTGGCGGGAACGAGATGAACGCCGCTGGCGCACGAGTCGCCTTCGGACGAAACACCCAGAAGAAGCCGGCAGCGAATGGCAGCAGCGCGAGGACAATCGGGTTGGCGAATTGCATCAGCGTTGTTCGTCTGCGCTGGCACGCACGTGCTCGGAAGCGCTCGCAGACACGGACATGTGCTTTGCCGCATGGTGCCATCGATCGAGCAGTCGCATTGCCGCTGCCAGAAAGATGCGCGCCGCCGACTCGTCGGGACGGAGTCGAGCGAACTTCACGAGATCCGCTTCATTGAGCAGCGTTCGACACTCCTTCGCTTGGCCGTCAGCTCGCAATTCCGGCGGGAGGGCGTCAACTAATTCTGATGTTGTGAGTTCTGTCGCGCAAACGGCGAATGCGTCTTCGAGATAGAGGCGCAGCACGCCCGCCACCTGCTCGTAGTGTTGGATGACCGCGCCGCGGGCAGGCCACTGCTCGGCGTCGACTTCGGCCAAACGCGTGCACGCAATTTCGTACGAGTTTCGAACATGGTCGGGCGGACCTGTGATCGGCGCTGCCTGCGCACCGCGACGTCGGATGCGCCGAAAACCCACAAACACAATGAGAAGTGCCACCGCCAGCAGCGCGATCGCGCGAACGCCCGGCTTGAAGCGGTGGTTCTCCAGAGGAGCGAGGTCCTTGATGTCACGCAGCGGTTGGTTCCCGGGCGGGAGCGACCGCACAATGTCGATCGCAACTGGCAGGCTACGCAGCGTGTCGGCCGGTGCTCCCGCTGCAGGGACGTACGCGAGCGCCAGCGAGGGGACGCTGGTCGATCCAGGTCGAAAGAAGACCAGGCGCATCCGGCCGGCGAAGACGCCTTCGGACGAGCGCGACAAGCTATCGACCGAAATCACACTGACACCGTCGGGCAGGGAATCAAGAGCATGGGGCGTCTGCTCCAGCAGACGCGCCCTCACGCCAAGTCGTGCCTCCATGCGAACAGTGATTGGTTCACCAACGGCGGCGCGAACGGAACTCGCTGTCACGACGAGTGTTTGCGCGACGCTCGCTGACGGGAACATCGCGGCACTGAGCACAAACGCCACGCCCATTCCGCGCGTTCGAATCCGGCGCTGTGGGATCACCGTCGGCCGGCGTGCTCGCGGCGGCGAAAGAGCGAGCGAAGCGGCATGATGTATTGCTCGTTCGTCGCAAGGTGAAGGAAATCAATGCCCTGTTGCCGCAGCGACCGCTCGAGGGCCAAATCGAACTCCGTCGCCCGCCGTTGCAGCTGCTCGCGGACGGCGCGGTCCGACGTGTCGATTACCCGCCAGCTGCCGTTCTCCGGGTCGCGAAGCGTCATGAGTCCGACGTTCGGCAGCTCGCGTTCGCGCGGGTCAACGAGCTGCGCGGCGATTGTATCGTGCAGCCTCGCTGTCGCCGCAAGCTCGCGCTCGTGACCAGTCGCCATCCAGTCCGAGATGATGAACACCACGGCCCGTCGGCGGAGCACGCGATTCGCGAACGCAAGCGCTGGACGCAGATCAGTGCGCCGGCTAGAGGGCTGAAACGAAAGCAGCTCGCGAAGGAAGCGGAGTGCGTGACGCCGTCCCTTCCTGGGGGGAAGGAAGTGCTCAACGCGATCGGTGAAGAGCACCGCTCCCACGCGGTCGTTATTGCGAACGGCAGTCATCGCGAGCACCGCGCTCAATTCCGCCGCCAGCTCCGACTTCGTCCGCACTCGGCTGCCAAACCCCTCGGATGCGCTCAGGTCGATCAGGAAGAGCACCGTGAGCTCGCGTTCCTCGACGTAGCGCCGCACGAAGACCGCGCCCGACCTCGCCGTGACTCTCCAATCGATGGTCCGAACGTCGTCGCCCGGCGTATACTCGCGCACGTCCGCGAAGTCGACGCCGCGCCCTCGAAAGGCACTCGAGTATTCACCGGCGAGAGTTTCGGTGATGACATGACGGCTCCGAAGATCGAGCAGCCGCACCCGATGCAACACGTCGGCCAGCGTGGGGCGAGCACTTCCGGAGACTGGCGTATCAGGGGCGTGTGAGATGCGGCTCATGCGATTCTCATGGCACCGGAACGGTGTCGAAGATCCGCGCGACCACGGTATCGGAGGTGACATTTTCCGCGTCGGCTTCGTAGGTGAGCAGAACCCGATGACGGAGAACGGCTGCACCGAGTGCCTTGATGTCAGCGGGCGTCACGTAGCCTCGACCGTCGAGGAAGGCATGTGCCTTGGCTGCGCGAACGAGGGCAACCGCAGCCCGTGGGCTCGCACCATAGGCTATGAGCGGCGCAAGCTCCTGCCGACCTGCGGCGACCGGATCGCGCGTTGCACGCACCACGTCGAGCGCGTACTCTCTGGCGCGCCGATCGACGTAGATATTGTCGACGACTTCCCGCGCACGTAGCACGTGGGTTGCGTCGATTATCGGACGCACGGTGAGGTCGGGCCGCGAACTCATCTGTGCCAACATCTCGCTCTCGTCGGCGCGGTCGGGGTATGTCACCACGAGCTTCAACATGAAGCGGTCGACCTGCGCTTCGGGCAGCGGATACGTTCCTTCCTGATCTATCGGGTTCTGCGTAGCGAGTACGAGAAATGGTTCTTCGAGCGGATACGATGCGCCGCCGATCGTCACCTGATGCTCCTGCATTGCCTCGAGCAATGCACTCTGGACCTTGGCCGGCGCGCGGTTGATCTCATCCGCGAGGACTATGTTCGCGAAGATCGGACCCCGTTGGACGACGAACTCTCCGGTCCGCTGATTGTACACCATCGACCCGACCAGATCGGACGGCAACAAGTCGGGAGTGAACTGCACGCGTTGGAACCGACAGCTCACTGCGGACGCGAGCGTTCGCACGGCGAGGGTCTTGGCGAGTCCAGGCACCCCCTCCACCAACACGTGACCGTCGCCGAGCAGACCGATCAGGAGGCCGTCGATCAGCGCGCGTTGCCCAATCACCGTTCGCGCGAGCTCAGCGCGAAGCACGTCGACGAACCGATTTTCTTCTCGCACGCGAGCGTTCAGCGTCTCCAACTCCGCCACGCTCTTGAAATCGCCAATAGAATCGACAGGCTGCATGTTTGTTGAATGCTCGAGATGACCGCCGACGAACGCCGCCCTTCTACAGGTGGAAATGGCTTTTTCACAACCGAATCAAAGCAACCGAGAAGGCGTCGAGACTTTGCTGGCGCGCAGGGCTCCAAAGCTGGGATTCTCTCCGTGCATCCGCTTGTACAACTCTGCAGGGATTTGTCCGCCGAAGGCCAGGGATGGTCGTGTCGTAGTGTAGTTGATGCTCCGTCCTTCGATCGTCCGGCGCCCATCGGCGAGCGAGCGAAATCAATTTTTTTAAACACCCATCGCGCATACTCTCCGTAAACGCGCCCATGAAGGTGTTGTCCACCGGTTTGCCTGACCGGCGCCCTGAGTCAACGCTGCGCTTTCATCGGTCCTGCAACGTAAACCGCTCCTTCCACAGCGAGTAGATCGCTGGAATCACCACGAGCGTAAGAATCGGGCTCGTGATCATCCCCCCGACCATCGGTGCCGCAATTCGCTTTATGACATCAGCGCCAGTGCCCTGACTCCAGAGAATCGGAAGCACGCCGGCCCACGAAGAGCTTCCTGTCAGTGCCGACGCTGCCGCATCGGCGACCATGGTCTTCCACCCGGCTCCCGGACTCAACGTGTCCAGCTCGTCCGGGAAATAGCTGTGCTCACTTCTCGCCGGTAGCTTGGGAGGGCTGTAATCCTTGTCGTCGAGTGTGATGACGACGCGTATGTCTTGCCCCAAGCGGGGAGCACTACGCCCCGGACTGAGAAGCAGTTTGTTCAGCGCAGTCGCGCTCGGCTGCCCAACCCCCCATTGTTGTCGCTGGCGGATGAGGTCGCCGCACGAGATCCTTGCCTGCAGATTCGAGAACGAGAGTTCTCGACTCGTCAAGCTCGCCGACACGTTCCCCTGGATCAGGAGAGAAGTCATGAATCGCATTGCACAACGGAGCGGGCGGTCATCGACGGGTCATCTGCTCACCGCAGTCGCCGCGATCCTGCTGATCGCCTGCGGCAAGAAGGCGGCTGACACTTCTGGCGCGGGCTCGGTCGCAACAGACAACCCCGCAGGGGAATCGAATCTCGCGTCTGGCGCGGGACGGAACCCCTGCGGTCTGCTCGAGTCCAAGGAGGTCGAAGCTATCCTCGGCGTCACGCTTGCCGGGCCGCCTTACAGATTCAACAAGACCGGCAAGGAGGGACCGGCACCCGATGGCGAAGCCTGTCGCTACGAAACTACCTCCTACCACGTTGTCGAGGTCGAAGTCGATTGGACGGGTGGCGCGCAGATGATGAAGATGCACGGTGCCGTGCAGAAGCTCGCAGATCAGCATATGAAGGGCGTGCTCAAGCTCGCCAACGGATCCCAGCTGACTGGCGGATGGGATGAGGCCAAGGTCGTCACGTGCTGCACGTTCATCGCCTTGCACGGCGACCAGGCGGTGACCGTCGACGTCTCCGGATCGAACGCGACGCTGGAGCAGGCGGCCAAGATGGCGGACGCCGCGCTGAAACGCATCGACCAGCCGCTGCCAATTGATCCCGCCGAAGGGATCGCCGCTGCCATGGCGCGTGCAGCGGCGCGTCCCGCGGAACGCAGTCCGTGCAGCCTCGTGTCGCGCGCCGAGGCGGAGGCGGCGCTCGGGACTACGCTCGCGACGGATCCTGTCGTCGACGGCAGCAAGTGCGACTACACATCTTCCGAAAGATTTGTCGGCGCGATCAGCCTGGGCGTGAGCTGGCGCAATGGCTACGCGCAGTTTCGTCAGCACGTGGCGACTGCAGCGGACGTGGGCAAAGCCTTCGAGCCCGGCGCCGACGCCAGCCAACAGACGGCTCAACCCGTCGCAGCAGACTCTCTGCTGGTTGGCCCCTGGGACTCGGCGCAGGTTGTGCAGGACCAGTTCTACGCGGTGAAGAAGGATGTGCTCATTACTGCGGGCTCCGTGATGGGTCGCAAGCAGCAGGAGCATGCGCGAAATCTCGTAGCGGCGGCGATGAGCAAGTTCTGATGCGAAATCGCACTTCGCCGACGGCGATGACTGTGTGAGAGTATGGTAATGCACGCGAACGGCGCCAAGTCGCGCGACGGGCTCTCCGTGCGCCGGCAGCATCACCCCAAGCCTTGGCTGCCGCCGAACGCGGTCGTCCAGAGAGGCATCATGATTTCGCAGACCACCCGTTACGGCATCAGCACGACCGTTCCGCTCGAGTACAGTCGGGCCGTCGAGCGCACGAGGGAGGCGCTCGCGTCGGAAGGATTCGGCGTCCTCTCCGAGATCGACGTCGCGGCGACACTGAAGAAGAAGCTCGGCGTCGACTTTCGCCCGTATGTCATCCTCGGTGCGTGTAACCCGCCGCTCGCACACCAGGCGCTCATGACAGAGCTCGACATCGGCCTGCTGCTGCCGTGCAACATTGTCGTCTACGCCGCCGACGAGCCGGGGCGGAGCGTGGTCGCCGCGCTGGACCCCGTGGAAGCGCTGCAGCTGAGCGGGAACGATGCAATCCGCCCCGTCGCCGAAGAGGTGAAGGCGCGGCTGATGCGTGTGCTCGAGGCGATCGAGCGAACAGGCGTTCTCACCAGTGGATGATTCGTTCGACCACCGGCACGTGTGCCAGGCGTACTCCCAGCGCGAACGCTGCGACAAGTGATCCGACGTAGATGGCGATGAGTGGAACGGAGAGATTGCGTCGGGCAAGCCAGCCCAGCGTAACCTTCTCCGGCCCTGTAATTGGAACTCTGCGGGGCGTGGGATTCGATCGGTCGCGCGATGCGGTCGTCATCCTGCGCTCGTGCGCGATAACCGAAGGGCCGTACTCGTCCGGATGTATCTGGACGTCGTGAATGAGCTCCTCGAGGAACGCGAGATTCTTCGCGACGACATCGATCCATGACTCGTTCGGTCTCGGCTTGCGCTGCAGGCGTCCGAACTCGGAAGACGCCTTCTGCGACACGGCTGCAGCAAGGCGCTGCTCCGTGCGATCGCGCCAGCGCGGAAACGAGCTTTCGATCTTGAACTTCCAGCTCGCCTGCTCGTACGTCGTGCTGAGTGCAACCAGTTCCTGTCGGCACTCAACGGCGGTTTCAATTGGTCTTGGCATGTTCCTCACTCACGTCGCGACAGCTCACTGCTCATCGTCGCGTGCACGATGCGAGCCCGATCGGGAGCGCGGTGGCGTGCGTTGCCACAATCGCTTTCCGCAACACTGATGACGCCCCAGTGTCTGACGTTGATGGAATTCAAAGGGGTCGCATTGCGTCAGAGTATCGCTGCTGGTGAACGAATGCCGTCGAGCGCGGAAAAATGCGTCCATTCATGACGCCGGCGCGGCTCCCCTGACCAGCCGGTACGTGGCCTCGATCGCCACGGCAATCGTGATCATGCCCGCCAGCACCCACAACTTTAGAGGGGCGTTCGTCGCCGTCTGCCACACCAGAGCGCCCAGTGCCGCGACGCACGCCGCGGCCCCGATTGCGGAAATCCATGCGTGGCTCTTGGTGTTCCGTGCGCGCCGCGCGTTGCCGAGATTGACGGCGGCAAAGATCAACAGAAATCCGGCGCTCCCCAACTCCCGCCGCCCACCATCCCGCCGACACCGATGGCGACAACGGCCCACAGCCCGATCTTGCCTTCCTCGGATTTGCTCATTGCCCCCTGCTGTCTGCGCCTCTGAATCCCCCACCGTCCGACAGTCAGATTATACTCTGCCGATCGCCGCGCCAATGCCCGCTGCCACGGCGCGTGCAGCGGCGCGTCCCGCGGAACGCAATCCGTGCAGCCTCGTATCGCGCGAGGCAGAGGCGGCGCTCGGGACTACGCTCGGGACGGTTCCTGTCGTCGACGGGAGCAAGTGCGACTACACATCTTCCGAAAGATTTGTCGGCGCTGGTTGGCCCCTGGGAGTCGGCGCCGGTGGTGCAGGACCAGTTCTACGCGGTGAAGAAGGATGTGGATGAACTGGACTGCGGATTTCCCCTACACTCCGTACGGGGAAACCCTGACAGCGACATCCGTCGTCCGGCACGCGCATCACGTTGCCTCGCGGAGAATCTCGATAGAATTTCTTCACAATGAACTTCCGAACGATTCTCGGTCGCGCTGCCGTTTGCGTGGTTGTGCTCATGCTTGGCGCGACATCTCTCCTGGCGCAGGAAGATCCGATGCGCCGGATCGCCAACATTGTGAGCGTCGCGGTCGCAGAGTATGGCAAGGGAGTGGACGTGCAGGGCGGGCTTGTGGACGCATCCGAGCAACGGGAGGCCATCGATTTTTTGCGCGAGGCGCGGAGCTACGCAGCACCGCTCACGGGAGAACGCATCGTGGGCGCGCGAGCGATACTCGATTCGCTCATCACAGCGGCGGAGGCGGGGCGCCCACCGCAGCTCCTCGCGGCGATGCAGCAGCGATTCGCCGATACGATCGGGACGCAGGCCGCGCTGGAGCTTCCGCGCATCCCAGTCGATATCAACGACGGGCGCAGGCTCTTCGAACAGAGCTGCGCGAAGTGCCATGGCGCCCTCGGTCGGGGCGATGGGCCGGCGGCGGTCGGCATCGTTCCCAGGCCGCCCGCCATTGGTGAGAAAGCGACGACGAGAAATGCGAGTCCGGCGATGATGTACCGGGTCGCATCGGTCGGCATCCCCGGTACGCAGATGACTGGCTGGGCCGACGTCCTGACGCCGGAGCAGCGATGGAACATCGTGTGGTATCTGATGACGCTTCGCACTTCGCCGGCGCAGGTTGTGGAGGGCGAGGCCCTCATCGCGCATGACCTCGGGAGGCTGCCGCCCGAGATCGGCTCGTTCGCGTGGCAGTCGGAACAGAGCGACGATCAGCTCGCGCGACAGGTGAAGCTCGGCATGCTCGGCACGCAACGGCCGGCGGGCGGCGCGTTCACCGAGGACGAGGTCGAAAGCATTATCGCGTATCTGCGCGAGCTCGCCCTCCGCGCGCCCGCATCGCACGCGCTCGCCACCAGCGACAGCGCGGACGCGGCCGTCGTCGGGCGCAACGTGCGAACGCTCATGGAACAGTCGCTCGCTGCGGCGCGGATCGGCCAAGCCCGCGAGGCCGGCCGCCGTGCGTTCGACGCGTACCTCGCCTTCGAGCCGCTCGAGACGCGCGCGCGCGCAAAGAATCCGGGTTTCGTTGCTTCCGTCGAGCGACTATTCGCCGATTTCAAGGGCGCGGTGCGGAGCGGCGACATCCACGGCGCGGAGCGCGCGCGCAACGCAATCGAAGCCGATCTCCCCGCCATCATCGAGCTGACGAAGCCAACTGGCAGCGGGAGCCAGGCATTCTGGCAATCCTTTCTGATCATCCTGCGCGAGGGATTCGAGGCCATCCTCGTCGTGGGCGCCGTCGTGGCGTTTCTGCTCAAGACCGGTCATCGCGAGCGCTTGCGCTCCATCTGGCTCGGCGTCGGTCTAGGTCTGGCGGCGAGCGCGCTGACCGCGGTGGTCCTCGAGACGGCGCTCGCCGCAGTACCGGCGAGCCGCGAAATCATCGAAGGGGTGACACTGCTCATTGCCGTCGCGGTGCTCTTCTCGGTGAGCTACTGGCTCATTTCGCGCGTCGAAGCGGCGAAGTGGCAGCAGTTCATCCGCGGCAAGGTCACCACGGCGCTCGAGCAGGGCGGCGGCCGCGCGCTCGCGTTCGTGGCCTTCCTCGCGGTGTATCGCGAGGGCGCCGAGACCGCGCTGTTCTATCAGGCGTTGTTCAGTGAGGGCGGACCCCTCGCGCTGCCGATCGTCATGGGCATCGTCGCCGGCTTCGCGGCGCTCGCGATCATCTTCACGCTCTTCTATCGGTACGGCGTGCGCATTCCGCTTCGACCGTTTTTTGGCGTGACGAGCATCCTGTTGTACTACATGGCGTTCGTTTTCATGGGCAAGGGCATCCGTGAGCTGCAGGAGGGAAATGTCATCCCCATATCCGTGATTCCCGGCTTGTCCAGCGTGGAATCATTGGGCATCTACCCCACGTGGGAGACCGTGCTCGCGCAACTCCTGCTGCTGGCGCTGCTCGCCTTCGCGCTCGCGAAGACCCTCTGGCCGCGGCGAGCGGTGGAGAAGTAGGCGTCGCGGGACGGAATTAGCATCTGACAAGGCATTCTCTCACAAAGACTTGATGAGTAGTATCTCAATTATCGATATGCTGCTCGTCGAAAGTAAATATGTGGAGCAGCCTTCGCTCCGCCTCCCCCGTTGCCGCGAGACGTCGATCACTTTGCGCGTACGGTCAGGCGTGAAGCGTCCTATCTGGTTCAGTCGACAGCGGAATCGAGAGCAACCGAGCAGAGACTGATCGCGCGAGATCGCACGGAAGCGTTCCACGACCCCGATTCAGAAATTCCAATCCGGCGATCTCGGTCCGGTGCGAGCGATCCGCGCGGAGTGACCGCGCGGATCCTGAGTGGGCGCCCTCGGACTAGTGGATCTGTACTTTGAGAATTTGGCCCTGGCCAGCCACGAGGGACAGTGGACCGAAGCCGACGTTCGACACATAGAGATTGCCGTCAGGACCGAGCGTCATGCCGCTAGGGAGAAAGAGTTTGTCGGCGATCATTGTCATCCGCCCTGACGGATCGATGCGCCGAATCCGTCCGGTGAACGGCGTTGGAGCGCCTGGCACCGTCGTCGACTCGAGCACGTACAGGCGATCACGATGGTCCCACACGCTGCCGAGCACCGTGGTCAAACCCGTCGCCCACGTCCTGAGCCTGCCGCTCGGCGTGACCTTAATGATTTGCTCAGTTCCCGGCATTACCGGAAACGTGCCGAGGTTGCCGATGAAGAAGTTTCCGTGATACGACACGGACGTCGGCACGATGTGGCCGAACGTTGCCGAGATGTCCACGACGCGCCTGATATTTCCGTTGAGTGAGACGCGGTCGAGCGACCCGTGGTTCGGCTCCACGACGTAGAGGTGACCGCGAACGCCGATCATGCTGTACGGCGTGCCGTCCGGCTCGAAGTCGTCCGGTTCGAAGTGAAGGGTGGGGTGGCTCTTGTAGTACGCGCTGAGATCCGCGACCGTCCTCCAGCTTCCATTTCTGTTGACGCGAAATATCTGGTTGGGAATCGACGGAACGCCATGTGAGCAACCTGCGCCGGTGAGTAGCCCGTACAGCGTGTGTCCGATGAACTCAACGTCGGCGACGCCGCTGGTCAGCTGCCCGGTCTGCATGTTCGTGCTGCTCGACGGAAGATTATCGACGGCTGTCGACACGATGCCGGCGGGGCTGATCTTCGAGATTCGCGAGCCGGTCGTGCTTCCCGTGTACGGTCCGACGCTCGGCACCTGATCGCACTGACCGATTGTGGAGTTGCTCCCGCCCGTTCCGCCCTCGGCCACGTAGAGATAACCGTCGGGCCCGAAGCGCAGGCCGCGTGGATTGTTCAGTCCTGATGCAAACACGCTCACGGTGGCTGGTTCCCCGTCGACTTTCGAGCTCGACGGCGCCGGCGGTTGCAGCGCGCTGGGTTGCGTCGGCTGGTCACACGCGGCCAGAGCCACGACGGCCATCATTGCGGCGATTCCTCGCGCCCGGGCGAGCGTAGTCAAAGAATTCTGCTGCAGGCTAATGCGCATGTGGCACTCCAGGTGAGGGGCGGGAATGATGGTTCAAAGCGAGCGGAAATCGAATCGAAGCAACCCGATACTGGAATTCAACCATACACGGCGAATGACTGATCGCCAGTAAGCTCGACACGCCGCCCTGGCGCACCAGTCCTCCCTGCCCGCCGCCCGCTCGCAAATGGCGCTCGACGTGATTTACTCTCTGTACTACAGGCCGCAAGAGGTCGTACTGACGCGCTTCGTGCTAGACGGCGACCGCCGTTGTCAGTGGGACCTATGTAATGACTAGCGCGGTGGAAAGAGCAAAGCGGACACGCGACGTGAAGATCCGGGAGAACCACGACACGTGGTGCGAGTTGGAGCGCGGCGACGTCGAGTGCTGCTGCCTGGTGCAACTCGAAACGCTCGGCCCCAAAACGCGGACGCTTATTGCGCGGCCTGCGCTGCAGTCACCATGCGCGCCCAGCTTTCCGCGTATTTGCGCGCACTCGCTCGTAAACCAATGCGCTCATCATCGCGACGATCGCACCGACACTCCATCCTCCAAGCACGTCGGTCGCCCAATGGACATCGAGATAGACGCGGCTCGAGCCAATGAGCAGCGTCGGCACCGTTGCGAGCGGGAGCGCCACCGCAGGGCTCAGCATGTTCTCGCGCCAGAGCACATAGCCAAGTGGACCGAAAATGGCTGCGGATGCAGTGGCGTGACCGCTTGGAAACGAGTAGGTCAACTCGTGCAGTCGCGCACCGCCCGCGGGGCGTGCGCGTGCGTAGATCCGCTTCGCGAGGAGAAAGGCCGCCGAGGCGACGGCCGGCGCCACCACAACGGCGGCGGCGATCGGAAGTCCTTGGCGACGCCAGAGCCACGCGGCAACTACCGCAGTGCTCGGAATGAGTACCTTGGGCGAACCGGCGTGCGTCGCCAGAAGGAAAACGCTGCGCGCCAGCGACGACTGATGGACGAGCACCCAATCGCGAATCGGTTCGTCGAACGGTGCGGATTCGTGGTTGAACACATCTTCGCCGACTTTCGCGCATGCAGCGATCGCGGCGGCGGAGACGCCCGTGAGAAGCACG
>JBDSHG010000194.1:0-48204 GCA_039918615.1 Gemmatimonadaceae bacterium
GGTGCCGTTCGGTCCCGTGTTCGTGCCGGACAGCGTCCAGTGAAAGACCGGCTGACTGCCGTTCATGCGGATACTGTCCATTGTCACGACCATGTCCGGGAAGGCGGTCATGAAGCCCTGCGCATCCACTGTGATCGCCTTGCGTCCGACAGACTGCGGCCCGCCGTTGATACTGAGCGAGCCATCCTCCGCAAAATGCGCGGCGACACTCGCGGCGTTCTTGCTCGACCAGGCTTTCGCATAATCCGCGGCAAACACGCGGAGGTTGTCCTTCGGCATGGAGTCTCCAGTGCGGGTGCATGCGACGATCAGGAAGATCACGAAGGCCACGCGCCGCAACGGCATCACCTCTCTCTTCGCTCGCGATTCCAGTCGAGCGGCTTCCGATCCAGGAGCGGGATCGCGACGCCGACCGCACCGTAGATGGCGGTGCCACAACGGAATCTGGTGAGCATGTATCGGAACGCTCGGATCGGTATGTACGACACCATCGAGAAGAGCGCGCCGGCTGTGATGCCGACTCGCAGTGGCATTCTCGTGAATTGCCCATCCCATGCCGCAATGGAGCTGGTGGCGTACGACAAGACGTCCCTCGCGTGGTGAGCGATTCGCTGAGAGCATCCTCCAGCTGGCCAACAAGATGCGCCGTCACATCGCTCGCGTCCACATCGATCAGTCATATTCAGCCAACCGCGAGGAGGAACCCGTGGCTACGTCCAAACAGCAGGCCGCCGCCAGCAAGAACATCAAGAAGGCCGGGCTCGCCTACGTCCGCAACCGCTTTGCATCGAAGAACGCCGTGAGCTCGTCCGAGAACGAATAGGCCTCCGGATTCGGCACCGGCACGCCGTGCGCCAGCAGCGCCCGCGCGCACCCAACATAGTCTCGAGACGCGATCGTATCCATCGTCTCCATCTGCGACGCGAACGACAACGTCCCGATCACATTATCGTCGTACGCGTGCTTAACGCGCCAGTCTGCGCCGTGGTCCAGCACGAGATCCACGATTCGCGCATCGCCACGGAACGCAGCGTGATTGAGTGCCGTCGCGTTCCACCCCATCTTCACGTCCACGGGCCAGCCGACCTCCAGCATCGTGCGCACCCCCGCGATGTTCCCGGTCGCGGCGAGCTCCGGCAGCGCGCGCAGCTGATGCTCGCCGAGACTCGCGATCATGTCCGGCGTGCGCGCGAGCATTGCGCGCGCCGCGCTCGCATCGCCGCGCGCGCACGCGGCGACGAACGCATCGGTCCCGCTCAGCGACTCCTCGACTCCCGCCTCGCGGAGCAGCTCGACGACGTCGGTGCGGCCGAGCGCCTGCGCGAATCGGTAGACGCTCACGCCGTGGTCGTTGGTCTTCCGCAAATCCGCGCCTGCCTCGACCAACGCCTGCACGTGCGCGAGCGATCTTCCACGCTCGATGGCGTGGTGCACCCACGGCTTCTCGTTTGCGTCGCCGCCGTGCTCGAGCATCAGCCGTAGATCGTCGAGCTTGTCGAAGTCCAGCACCCGGCCCAGAGAGTTCGTCCCGTCGACGCGCGCGCCGGCGCGCAGCAGCAGGCGCGTACACGTGGAGTCCGCACCCTCCACTGAGTGATACAGCGACTCATTGTCGTCGGGATTCGCACCGGCGGCGAGCAGCAGCTCCGTCATCCGCGCGCTGTGCGTGACGCCGGCGGCGCCGTAGAGCGCCGAGAGCGACCACTCGGGATATCGAGGGACGGTGAAGCGGAGATTCACATCCGCACCGCTCTCGAGCAGCAGCTCCGCGCTCGACACCAGCCGCTCCTCGAGCCCCTCCTCGGCCATCATCCTCGAATGCGTGACGGCGATGAGTGGCGGCATCTGCCGCGGACCGCCGGCGCGGTTCGCCCACCCCGCCTCGGCTGCGATCACGGTCCGCAGCGTGCCCACATCACCCACCGCGCACGCAACCCACGGATCACCGCGAAATAACTCGGGCTCCTCTTCGAGCAGCCGCATCGCGCGTCGCCGCGCTCGCACTCCGCCGTCGTACACGAGATCGAACCACGACTTCCGCCGCTCGGCCGCTCCCGCATGCGTCCACTCGACGTGACGCCGTAGCTCGACCCACGATGCGAATCCGTACTCGCGCGCGACGACGGATTGCGCGTCGTGCAGCGCAAGGTCGCGGGTGGCGAGCGCGGCGACAGTCGCACCGCGCGCGGCGGGGAGCGCCTCGATGAATCGCTGCAACGCTGCAACCTCTCCGGCGCGCGCATCGCGCAGGAGATTCTTCGCCTGCTTCTTCAGATGTGAAAGGTCTGGTGACGCGGGTAGGACTTTCATGGTGCCTCCATGCGGTGATCGCCGAAGGCCCGCAAACCGGCTGCACGGTGGCAGTGATTTGGTGGTGCTGTGATGAACGAGTGGGTTCAACCCTTCCCGCGGGCCCGGGGGCGCCTCGCAAGCGCCTCCCGGAAATTACATCGCGTACGCGGGCTCGCCAGTGGGGCTCATCACTCGCGCACGAGTGGGAGATCGGCTTTCGTGATTGCGCGAAAGGAAACGTCGGGGCGGGCCGCCACTCTAGCGCAGCTGCTCGGAAACGGCATCGAAGAATTTCCAGTCATCAACGACTTCGCCGCCGGTTGGCTTGGTCTGCGCGCTCCAGACGACGATCACGAGATGCGCGGCGGGATTGATGTAGATGTGTTGGCCGAAGATCCCATCCGCCTCGAACGCCCCGTCGCGAATTTCCTCAGGAGACGTGCCAGGCCACCAGAAGTAGCCGTAGGGAATTGGCGTGCCATCGCGCAGTGCCTTCGCCGTCGACGCCTCGTGGATCCATCCGCGCGGCAGGATTGTGTCGCCGTTCGCGATGCCGCCGTCGAGGATGAACTGTCCGAAGCGACCGTAGTCGCGGAGCGTCGCGCTGAAGCCGCTGCCGCCGATCTCGTGACCGTCGGGTGAATCGAGCCACCACTTCGCGTCGGCCTCCATCGCGTAGCGGCTCCAGATGCGATCGGCGAGGTAGTCGGCGAGCGGGCGGCCGACGGCGGCGCGGACGATCTCGCCCGCGACCTGCGTCTCGCCGGTGCTGTAGTTGTTGACGAGGCCGGGTTGCGCGGCGCGCGGCAGCGAGGCCATGAGCCTCATCGCCGCGCCGGGCTTCTGCGCGATCTGCGCCTCGAGGAGATGGCGACGATCGGATGACGAGTCCGTGTATTTCTCTCTCCAGTGGACACCCGACGACATCATGAGGATGTCGCGCACGGAGACGCCGTCGTACGCGCTGCCCGAGAGCGACGCGACGTACTTCGTGACGGGGTCGTTCAGCGACGCGATGCGCCCCTGCGCGATTGCGGCGCCGACGAGTGTCGACGTGATCGACTTCGCAACCGACATCGACATCCAGCGCGTGCGCTCGGTGTTGCCGTAGCGATAGCGCTCGAGCGCGATGCGGCCGCTGCTGAGGACGAGGATGCCGGCGACGCGATTGAGATCGAGGAATTGCTCGAGATCGTAGCTCCTATCTCCGTCTGCGAAGTGGACATCGCCGAGCGGCGTCGCTGACGGAGGCAAAGATTTCGGATGCGCGCCATGCGGCACGATGCGCGTCGGGAAGAGACGGTCGATGTTGCGGAAGGTGTTGACCGCCATCTCCGGCGTGAGCGCGCCGTCGTACATCTGGCGCACGGTGCCGATCGGCTCGCTCGCGTGCGGATACGATTGGCTATCGGCCGGCGCGACTGACGCGCTCCGTACGGGATGCGTGCCGCACGATGCGAGGATCGGGAACGCGACAAGTAGCGTGGCGAGAGTTCGAAGGCTCATGTCGTACGAGCGGCGCCGCGCGCGTCTTCGACGACGATGCGATGCCCGGCTGCCTCGAGCGCGGCGATCGCCGTCGCGAGTGCGCCTCCGGGGACCAAAACGTAATCCGTGTCGAACGTCGCAATTGGAAAGATCGGCACCTCGGCATCAGCCAGTGGGGATGCGATGACGGCGAAGATACCGATCAGGTCCAAGGGCAGCGGACCGTTCACGCGGAACGCGCGATACCCGCGCTCTGCGTCGAGCTCTTCGGGAAGGGCGGCCTCGTCGGCGACGATCGAGAGCTCGGTCGGCGTGCGAGAGATCGTGAGAAAGTCGCGCGCGCGCACGGTCCAGTCGGGAACGGCCTCGCTGGGAGGCAGCCGGTAGAGAGCGAGGGGCGTGGTGAGCAGTGTCAGTGCGATCACGACGCCGCGGCGGCGCCGAATATGGAATACGAGACCACGGATCCTCCGGACTGTGCTGTGTCGTGAACATCAGATGTATCACGAAACGCCGCCGTCCGGAACGGCAGGCGCGAATGAATCTCGATACCGTAAACGTGGCCGCTGTCGCCCCCGTACCTCTGGATGTTGCCGCGCGCGCCCGCGCGGTTCATTCTTGCGTGGTCATGATGGCACTACCTCAGCGCGCACTCTCTCTCGCGGGATTCGTTCTCGCGCACGCAACGTGGAGCCTCTCGGACACTGAATCCGATGAGCGGCTCTGTCCTCTTGCCGTGCTCGAGGGCGCCGACGGCGATCGCCGCATGACGCGCTTCGAGGCCGACACGCAGGAGGAGGCCATCGTCGCGGGAAAGATCGCGATGCGCGAGGCGAAGGACCACGTCGCCGCGTGGGCGTTCGCGCGCGAAGGCGCATGGCGACGCATGGACAGCACTCCATCCGGCGACGTCCTCGCCGTGGACTTCTGGGCGACCGGCATGCCGAGCGTCGCGACGTTGATGCAGCCGTTCAGTCGCGCGGAGAATGGCGGCCGCTTCCGCGTCGGCCCGAAGCCGACGCTCGTCGTCGGCGACGCGGTGCTCGCGCCGGATGTCGCGGTGCCGTCGATCGCCGCAATTATGGATGGCGTGCAGGCGCACACGATCGTCGCCGAGCTCTGGCCCACCTGGCGCTAGTCACTCGCCATCGCCAACGCCGCCTCGCTTGACTCCGGGTGGTCCGCGGGAACATTGAAGGTTGAATCCCAATCGCCCGCAACGTTCACGGAGAATCCGATGCTGCTCATTCGCGAGATCATGTACTGCAAGCCCGGAAAGGTTCGCCCGCTCGTCGAGAAGTTCGTCGCCATGAACAAGCTCGGCGTCAAGATCGGCATGCCTTCCATGCGCATCATGACGGATTTCGCGGCGGAGCGGTATTGGACCGTCGTCTCGGAGATGGAGGTCGCCGATCTCGCAACGTTCGAGAAGATGATGTCGGAGCCGCCAAAAGGATCGGCCGAAGACATGAAGCAGTTCGAGGAGCTCATGAAGGACTACCATGACCTCGTCGATCAGGGGAAGCGGGAGATCTACAAGCTCGAGGGCTAGCCGTCCGCGAGATTGCGGAGCGCACTCTCACCGAGCGAGTAGTCCACCCACATCGGATCCGGCCGCGCGCCGAGCTTCTCGTAGAAGGTGCGCGCGCTCGTGTTCCAATCCGCGACCTGCCACTTGATCGCCGCGCAGTCACGCGCCACCGCGGCGTTCGCCGCCGCGCGCATCAGCGCCTCGCCCACGCCGAGCCCGCGCCCGGACTCGGCCACGTAGAGCTCCTTGATGAAGAGCGTCGGCCGCGCGCGGAAGGTGAACGGGATGAGATAGTAGACGAGCATCCCGATCAACCCCGTCGCCGCGGCATCATCCTCAGCGACGAGCGCGTAGAAATCCGGCGTCTCGCGCGAGAATCCCTGCGCGAGCAGGGTCTCCTCGGTCACCGCGAAGTCCGTGTCGTAGCCCTCGAACGCCGCGAGGCGCCGCATGAGCGTGAGGAGCGCGGGCACGTCGTGCTCGACGGCGCGTCTGACGTGATAGCGATCCGCGGGCGCGGGGCGGTCGATCACTGAACGGGAGGGGGAGTGAGACGAACCTTGAACATCCGCGGCCACATTTTACCCGTTAGCAAGAGCTGTCCGTCAGGCGCAAGCGCGATCCCGTTCATGACCTCCGCAGTCGCGGGGCGATCAGGATAGAGGTTCGCAAAGGCAATCGCCTTACGAACGAGACCCGAGGCCGGATCGATTTGCATGACCCAGTTGGACTGATAGACGTTGGCGAGGACCATTCCATCGACATACTCGAGCTCGTTCATCTGAAAAAGTGGCGCACCGGCGTATCGAACGTGAACAACGCGCTGCAGCGCGAAATCGACCGGCGAAAGGAAGCGAAGTGAATCCGAGCCGTCGCTCACGATCAACGATGTGCCGTCGGTCGCTAGTCCCCAGCCCTCGCCCGCATAGTGAAAGGAGTCGAGCGGAACGAGCGTTGCAGCGTCGTAACTGTACGCGATGCCTTCTTTCCACGTCAGCTGGTAGAGTTTTCCTCGAAGTAGAGCTAGTCCCTCACCGAACCGATTCGCAGACAGCGATCGCGACGCCAGCACGTGGCCGGTGCGGAGATCTACACGACGCAGATCCGAGTGGCCATAACGCCCAGTGCTCTCGTAGATGACGCTGTCTGCATACACGAGTCCCTGCGTGTAGGCATCGGAATCGTGTGGAAAGGTTGCAGTGACTTCATACGACTCATCGAGGTCGCGCGCAGCGTGGCCACATGACGCTACCGCGGAACCACCCGCGATGGAGGCAAGTGCGACGAGAATCGCGCGCGCGCCACGTAGCATCACCTGCGCTGCATCGCGCCGATGATCGCGTCCCAGCGCGGATCCTTGTGATACGGCTCGAACAGCTGCGCGGTGACCGTGTGCTCCAGGACGTCATCGCGGCGCGCAACCGCGACGGCAAGGCGTGCGAACACCGAGTCGGCCATGCCGAGGCCCGCGTAGGCGAGAGCGGTAAAGCCTGGCGCACCGGTGACACCGGGAAGTCGGCCCATCGCCCCGAGCTCTCGTACCGCAGCCAAGCGCCGCGAAGGGTCGGCGGAGAACGCGCCATACAACCCGGTGCAGCTCGCCTGTGGCTTTCCCGTCGCCTCGCACGTCCGCACGGCGTCGTCATATCGGCCAGCAATCGCGTAGCTCATCGCGAGATTGCGCTTCCAGAGGTTGATCTCCGGTGAGATCGCGACGGCGCGCTGCGCGTAGCGAATGGCGCTATCCATCTTCCCCGCGGTGGCGAACGTGATGGAGCTCAGGTTCGCCACGAGCGGCGACAGACTATCAAGCGCGAATGCGCGACGAATGGCGGAATCCGCCTCGTCCGCACGCCCGAGTGCCGAGAGTACCTCGTCCTCCAGCGCGTACGCGAGGGTGGCATTCCGATCGAGCTCGATCGCGCGCTGCACACGCGGGAGCGCCTCGCGGAAACGAAAGTCCGTCGCGAGCGCGCGCGCGAGCGCGATTTGAGATTCAGGGAGCATGCTGTCGAGCGACATCGCACGTTCTGCCGCCGCGTGTGCCCGCGCGCGAAAAGCCGAATCGTCCAGCAGCGTGTCGCTGTATGAGGGGATCAGCCCATTCGCCTCCGACAATCCCGCCCACGCGCGCGCGTAATTCGAGTCGCGTGCGATGGCGCGCTGGAAGGCATCAGCCGCCTGACGGAGGTTGGAATACCCGCGCTGGCGCAGCAGAAAGCGGCCGAGCAGCTGCGCGTCGCGCGCATCGGGGTTCGTGCTCTCCTCGTGATGCAGGGCGGCGCGCGCGGTGTCGCCAAGCGTGACCGACAGCGCCGCCGCGACCCGCTCGGCCACGCTCGCCTGCACCTTGAACACATCGGTGAGCGGCTCCTCGTACGGCTGTCCCCACGCCTGCGTTCCGGTCGCGACGTTGAGGAGCGTCGGCACGATGCGCACGCGCGTCGCGCCGTTGAGATCTCCGTTGCTCGTCGTCTGTCGCGCCCACCGCACAGTCCCGCTCAAGACGTATGCGGCGCCGAGCTCGCGTGCGATGTCGCGCGGCGATTCCTGCGAGCCGCTGAAGCGCTTCACGCCCTCGCGGCCGATCACCTGAAGTCCGGGCAACCGCGCGAGCTGATCCGCAATCTCGTCGCTCATCCCCTCTGCGAAGTACGCGTCGGAGGGATTGCCGAGATTGTCGAAGGGGACGACGACGATGGAGCGCGCGGAGACGGGAACGATGCTGCGACGCGTGACGACAATTGTGGCGACTGCAATGACGAGCAACGCGGCAGCCGCGATCAGCGGCCAGAGGCGCGTGCGAGAGGTAGCCTTCGCGGATACGGATGCAGCAGAGAGTCGCGAGAGCAGCTCACCGCCGTTCGCCGGGCGCGCCGCGGGCTCCTTGGCGAGGCATGCCATCACGAGCGCCGACACCCCGGATGGCACTGAAGGATTCTTCACCACGAGCGTCGTAGGCAGCTCGCTCAACTGCGCAGCGATCAGTCGCTGCGCGGTGGTGTGCGATGCGAACGGATGCGTGCCCGCGAGCAGCTCGTACGCGATGACTCCCCACGCATAGATGTCCGTGCGCGCATCGACGACATCGCCGATCGCCTGCTCGGGAGACATGTAGGCCGGCGTGCCGAGCGATGTTCCGGCGCGCGTGAGCGTGAAGCCAGAGTGCTCGTCGGGATCGCGCGAGGCGCTCAGCGCCTTCGCAATACCGAAGTCGCTGACGACGGCGGTGCCGGAGGAGAGAAGGACGTTGTCCGGCTTGATGTCGCGATGCACGACGCCCTGCGCGTGAGCGTAGGCGAGTGCGCGCGCGATGTCGCGGAGGATGTCGAGCGCCTCGTCCATCGGGATCGCGCCACGAGCGATGCGCTCGCGCAGCGTCTCGCCGTCGACGTACGGCATCACGTAGAAGAGCTGTCCGTCGATCGCACCGCTGTCGAAGAGCGGGAGTATGTGCGGATGCTGCAGCGATGCGGTGAGCGCGATCTCCTGGAGAAAGCGCTCGGGGCCGAGCTGCGCGGTGAGCTCGGGGCGGAGCAGCTTGAGCGCGACCCTCCGGCGATGCTTCAGATCCTCGGCCAGATACACCGTCGCCATGCCGCCCGCACCCAGCTCACGCTCGACGCGGTAGCGATCGGCCAGCGCGGTGCGGAGGGTGTCGTCGATCACGGAGAGTGGGAGTGCGGGGGGCGGGCGCGCGCGGGCCTATCGGAGAAGATGGTGGATTGGCGCGCCAACCTCCATAGCGCCGCCCCGGGTCATTCGTCCTGCGTCACCGTCGAACCGCCGGGGCGAGTGCGCATCAGAAATCCTGGGCCCGGACTTTCATGAATGGGCGCAGCTCCGTTTCGGGGATCGTCGCCATTTTCGCAGCGTCCTCCTCGGTCACCTTCTCCCAATCGGATCCGTACGAGCTAAACGCCCACACCCACGCCTTTCCGCATGCTTCGCATCGATAGAGATCGAAGTCGAAGTGATGAAGATGACCGAGGTCACGCACGTGCTTTGCCTCGGCGTCGGGAGTGCAGGGGAGTGGACGTCCTGGCATTCGGGGATGGCCTCAGTTGGTTGCCACGGTTCCATACTCATGAGATGTCCGTGTATACACCACGGCTTGAAGATGGCAAATTGGTGCGCCAACCTCCATGGCGATGTCTTCGCGCGGTGCATCCCCGCGAAGGCGGCTCAACGTCCGGTGGCGTCGCTGCGTAGCCATGTGAGCCCCTCACGCTCGCTCCTCTTGCCCGGTGCAACGACCGCCAAGTGAACGATCTCCGCCGCCTCGTGATAGTCGCGCTCATTCCACTCGCGCTCATGCCTGCGCGCCCCATCATCGCGAGCGCGCAGCAACCGATGGCGGGAATGAGCGCGCATGGTCAAATCACGATCCCCGAGGGCGCAATCTACACGGTGGCGGACGTCGAGTTCATGCAGGGGATGATCGCGCATCACTCGCAGGCGATCTACATGTCGCGGATGGCCGTGGCGCACCATGCAAATCCGCGCGTCGTGAGGCTGGCGAACAAGATCGATCAGTCGCAGGTTGCGGAGATCAACATTATGCAGGGGTGGCTGCGCCAGAACGGGCAGTTTGCTCCGGACACGTCGTCGTGGCGTACCATGATGATGGCCGGGATGCTGACTGCGGCGCAGCTGAAGGAGCTCGAGGCGGCCACCGGCGCCGCCTTCGACAGCACGTTCCTCACGCTGATGATCCAACATCACGAGGGAGCGCTGCAGATGGTCAAGGATCTCTTCGCCGCACCGCAGGCCGGCCAGGAGGTGAACGTGAACGTGTTCGCGAACGACGTCATCACCGTGCAGACCGCGGAGATTCGCGTGATGCGCCAGCTGCTGTCCCAACTGACCGACAACTGACTTTCACTCGCTGCCACCCGGAGCTTTTGCCGATGCGTTTTTCCCGCTGCATGTTCGCGCTCGTCGCGTTCTTCGCCGTTCCGTCGCTCCTCGCCGCGCAGACGTTCCCGAGCGGCAATGATCCGCGAAACGGCCTCAAAGCGGGGCGGCTCGACGCCGGCACCGCAGAGCTCAACATGAAGCTCGTGTCGTTCTCGCCGAAGCCGGCGGCGTTCGACACATCGCGCGGGCTGACGTTCATCAACTCCGATCTCGCCTTCGGCGGCAAGTACGTCTACCAGGGTAACTTCGCGGGCTTCACAGTCTGGAACGTGAGTGATCCGCTGAAGCCGCAGGTGGTGTCGGTCGTGCAGTGCATCACGTCGCAGGGCGATCCGACGATCTACGGGAATCTGCTCTTCATCTCGGCCGAGGGCGGAGGCAATCGCACCGATTGCGCGAAGGGAGGCGTGAAGGATCCGAAGGACCACATGGCGGGCGTTCGCATCTACGACGTCTCGAATCCCGCCGAGCCGCGGCTCGTGAAGAACGTGGAGACGTGCAAGGGGTCGCACACGCACACGCTGATTCCCGATCCGAAGGACAAGGGGATCGTCTATCTCTACGTCTCGGGAAATCAGGGCGCGCGCCCGGCGAGCGAGCTCGCGGGGTGCAAGGAGGGAACGGATCCGGCGGATTCGACGAACTCACTCTACCGGCTCGACGTGATCAAGGTGCCACTCGCGCATCCCGAGCAAGCCGAGGTGGTGACGGGCGCGCGCATCTTCACGGGGCTCGATGCCGCACCGCGCGCGGCGGCGCGACCGGTGCGTCGCCGTCCCGGTGCAGACACCACGGTTCCGCCTCCGGCGCCGACGGGGCCGCGCAACTGTCACGACGTGACCGCGTATCCCGCGATGAATCTCCTCGCCGGTGCGTGCGCGAGCTACGGATTGCTGGTCGACATCTCGAACCCCGAGAAGCCCGTGCGTCTCGACGCGCGCGCCGACACGAACTTCTCGCTCTGGCATACGGCCGTGTTCAGCAACGATGCGAAGAGCGTCGTGTTCACGGATGAATGGGGCGGCGGCACGGGGCCGATGTGCCAGGCGACCTCCGAGATGGAGATGGGCGGAAACACCATCCTCACCATCGGCGCGAACAAAAAGTACACGCAGCACTCGTACTTCAAGATTCCGACGGCGCAGTCCGCGCAGGAGAATTGCGTGTCGCACAACGGCGGGCTGATTCCGGTTCCCGGGCGCGACATCATGGTGCAGGGGTGGTATCAGGGCGGGATCAGCGTGATGGAGTTCACGGATCCCGACAATCCGAAGGAGCTCGCGTACTTCGATCGCGGCCCGATCGATGCGGCGCCGGCGCCGAGTGCGGAACCAGGGGATGAACACGCGCCGCGCGGAACGATCGGTGGCTCGTGGGGGGCGTACTGGTGGAACGGGCTGATCTACTCGTCGGAGCTCGACCGCGGCTTCGATATCCTCGAGCTCGAGCCCAGCGACAAGATCTCGGCCAACGAGATCGCTGCGGCGAAGCTCGTACACTTCGACCAGTATAATCCCCAGAGCCAGCCAAAGATCGTGTGGCCGGCGGCATTCCCAGTGGTGCGCTCGTACCTCGATCAGCTCGTGCGCGACAACGGACTTGCTGCGGAGCGGACAACGGCGATCGCGAGCGCGCTCGACGCGGCGGAGAAGGAGAGTGGGAAGGGGCGGCGCGATGCGCTGAACAAGCTCGCGGGGCAGGTGGAGAAGGACGCGAGTGGGGCGAAGGATCAGACGCGCGTGAAGGCGATGACTGCGGCGATCAAGGATCTCGCGAAGGCGAGCTCGTAGCTCGACAGTAGCAGGCGCTCAGGGACAAAACGGTGCTCACACATCGTGCGCGAGCTTCGCGAGAAAGTCTCGCAGGCCCGCGCCGCTGTCGTCCATCTCCCCAACTAACGCTTCGTCAGCGAGCCCAGAACGCCGCGCAAGATCGAGCGCGTGATCGTGCTGCCGGCGCTTCGTGCGGCGCTCTTCGCCATAAGATCGACGAGCCCATCGTGCTTGCCGCCTCGTGGGCCCGTCGATCCAAATATCAGTCCGCCCAGTCCACTCAGCGCGCCGCTGATGGCGCTCGGCGCATTCGGCGCGGGCGGCGCGAACGGCCCTCCGGGAGCGTTCGGCGCAGTAGCGGCGCCCGGAGCGGTCGCCGCATTCGCGCGCGCCTGCAGCATCTCCTGCGCCGACTCGCGGTCGACTTCCTTCTCGTAGACGCCCGCGACCACCGAGCTCGCGATGAGTGCCTTGCGTTCATCCGGCGTGATCGGCCCGATTTGCGAGCCGGGCGCATAGACCCACGCGCGCTCAGTCACAGACGGCGTGCCCTTCGCATCGAGAAACGAGACGAGCGCCTCGCCGACGCTGAGCTCGAGAATCACCTTCTGGATGTCGAGCTTCGGATTCGGGCGCATCGTGTCCGCCGTCGTCTTCACCGCCTGCTGATCGCGTGGGGTGAAAGCGCGCAGCGCGTGCTGCACACGATTGCCGAGCTGGCCCAGTACCTTGTCGGGAACGTCGATTGGGTTCTGCGTGATGAAGAACACCCCGACTCCCTTCGACCGGATCAACCGCACCACCTGCTCGACTTTCTCCATCAGCGGTGCCGGCGCATCGGTGAACAGCAGATGCGCCTCGTCGAAGAAGAACACGAGCTTCGGTTTCTCCGGATCCCCCACTTCGGGAAGGTGCTCGAACAGCTCGGACAGCAGCCACAGAAGAAAGCACGCGTACAGCCGTGGGCTGTTCATCAGCTTGTCGGCTACCATGATGTTCACGACGCCCTGTCCGTCGACCGTCTGCATCAGATCGTCGATGTTGAGCATCGGTTCGCCGAAAAAATGCGCGCCGCCCTGCTGCTCGATTTGCAGCAGCCCACGTTGTATCGCACCGACGCTCGCGGACGAGACGTTGCCATACTTGGTGGTGAGCTGTGACGCATTGTCGCCGATGAACTGGAGCATCGCGCGCAGGTCTGCGAGGTTGAGCAGCAGCAGCCCATTGTCGTCGGCGACCTGAAAGACGATTGCCAGCACGCCTTGCTGCGTCTCGTTGAGATCGAGCAGTCGGCCGAGCAGGAGCGGGCCCATGTCGCTGACCGTGGCGCGCACGGGATGTCCCTGCTCACCGAACACATCCCAGAATGTCGCGGGACATGCGCCCCACTTCGGTTCGGGAAGGCCGAGCGTCTTGAGTCGCGCGGCCATCTTGTCGTTCATCGCGCCAGCCTTCGCGATGCCGCTCAAATCGCCCTTTACATCCGCCACGAACACCGGCACTCCAATGCGCGAGAAGTGCTCGGCTATCACCTGCAGCGTCACGGTCTTGCCCGTGCCGGTGGCGCCAGTGATGAGGCCGTGACGGTTCCCCATGGCGGGGAGGATCGCGAGGTCGGTGTCGCCGGCGCGAGCGATGATGAGTGGGTCGGTCATGTGGGAAGGATGGTTGCGCGGGGGTGCGCAGGTCAACATTAAGACGCCGCCGGGAAGGCTGGGCGCGGACGAGCCGGCTGGATTCGATGCGGCGGAGTCAGCGTGCACGCGCGGCCTCGAGTAGCGCGAGGCGTTTCCGTGTGGGATAGGGCGTCGTGCCCTTGAACGCGCGCCAGAGGATTCGATTGAATACCGCGTCGTCGACCCGATCCTCTCGCGCGAGATCGATGTGCGCGGATGCGCGCGCGCCCGGTGCCGAAGCGAGATTCAGCTCGGCGAGCGGCTGTGCCGGAGTGAGTGCGGTGTACGCACGATTGTCGGGCGATGAGCGCCAGATCTCGCGGAGGGGGCGCCCGAAGTGATCGAAGTGCGAGAAGGCATCGAGGCCGAGCATCTCCTCCATCGTCGCGAGTACATCGGTGGTATTGACGAAGCGGTGCACTACACCGCCGCGTGCCCACGGCGAGATGACGAACATGACCGAGCGATGCGAGTCGACGTGATCTGGCCCGGCCTGCGCGTCGTCTTCGAGAACGAACACCACCGTTTTGCTCCAGAACTGCGAATGCGAGAGCGCTTCGATGATGCGGCCCAGTGCGAGGTCGTTGTCGGCGAAGCATGCGCGAGGTGTGCACAGGCCGGCGCGAAGGCCGGCCGTGTGATCTCGCGGGAGATGCAGGATTTCGAACGACGGCATTTTTCCGGCGCGCTCGTACTCGTGGAACTCGGAGATCCAGACATCCGCGCGTCGCTGGTCCGACACCGCCATGTCGAAGGGCGGATAGGAAGGATTGGTATACGGCTGGAGCGACGGCAGCAGCGCGCGCACGTCGTGCTCGCTCCCATCGCGCTTCGCGTCTGCGGCATCGGGGTCGCGTGGCATCACCTCGGACGCCTCACCGTAGTTGCGCAGCGAGAGATGCTTGCGCACGGCCGCATCCCATAGGTATCCGGCCACCGGATCGTCGACGTCGCCGGGCTCGTCCGGCTCAGGGCGACGGCCACGATAGATATCGGGGGTCGTCTTCTCGACGTAGTCGGTGACATAGCCCGCGGTGCTCCAGGGATGTCCCTGCGCGCTCACTTCCGCGTTGACGAAGAATCGATCGTACGTCCCAAATCGCTCAGCGAGCGCGTGATGATTCGGCGAGATGGCGCGGGGGAAAAACGTGAGCGAGCTGTCGCCGTCGCCAGGGAGAAGATCGCCGAGCACTTGATCGTAGGTGCGATTCTCCTTGATGATGTAGATGACGTGCTCGACCGGCGGATATTTAAAGCGCGTGCGCGGCGCGGTCCATCCATTCGACTCGGCGACGCGGTGCGATAGCATCCCGAGCGCCTCGCCGCGTGCGGCCGGGACTACGGTGAGCGTGCCATCGAGCTGGCCCAGTGTGTAGCCGCGCGGATCTTCGTCTGCGCGCTTCTGATCGGGGCGGGGCCCAGTGGGATTCGGGCCGGCACCGCGACCCTTGCCGTTGATCACGAGCAGCGAGTCTGCGGAATGCGTGGAGCCGGGTGCGAGCAACGCGGTCGGATACCACTCCGTGGGAATGCGACCGCTGAGCGAGTCGCTGCCGTGCGCCGATGCGATGCCGGAGGTGAGCGCGGAGAGATTGAACACCGCGACTGCGTTCACGTCCGCCTCGGCGACAAAGAGCCGAGTGCCGTCGGCAGAGAGGGCGAGTGCATCCGGAGTGCTCCCCTCCGCGAGATCGTCAGGCGGAGGGTCGTGCAGCCAGCGAATGACCCGCCGTGAGCGCGTGTCGACGACGGCGGTGCGATCGGTGCTCGCGGAGGCGGCGAAGAGTCGGCTCCCGTTTGCGGAGAGCGTGAGTGCGGACGGGTGGCGACCGACATCGATGGGTCGCTCGGCCGCGAGCCGCCCGGATGCGAGTGCGTGATAGACGCTAACCGAACCGGCGCCCCAGTCGGAGACATAGACGCGACCATCCGCCGCGACGACCACGGCATAGGGATACGATCCGGTGCCGAGTCGCTGCACGATGCGGTGCGATGCGAGATCGACGACGACGATCGAGTCCGCGAGATTCTCGGCGACGTAGAGCATGTGTCCATCGCGAGAGAGCGCGAGACCGGCGACGTAGCGGGAGCCGGACGGTGGAGCGCTGTCGTTCGGCGCGGTGGTCCCGCTCACCATCGTGATGCTGTCGATGAGCGTCGCGGGCGCATTAGAGGAAGCCCGCCAGGAGTAGATGTACACGCGGTCGGTGGCGCCGCCGGAGGCGTAGAGCATCGAGCCGTCGGCGCTGAAGGCGAGGCCGACGAACGCACCCGATTGCGGGAGGCGCTGGACGAGCGCGCCCGTTTCGCGGTTGACGATCTGAAGTCCCTGCTCGCGATAACCGGAGAGGCTCACGACGATGCTGCGTCCGTCGGGGGCGAGGAGGGCGGAGAGGGGCATGTTGCCGAGCGGAGTGGAGCGGCCGGCGGGATCGAGGCGGACGCCGGTGGGGAGGCGGGATGTGGAGCTGAGGGATGCGGGAAGGTTGGACGACGGCGGATCCGAGGAGCGAGAGGGGCGCGAGCAGTTCGCGGCGATGAGCGCGGTCGCGAGTGCAGTGATGGTGCGCGCGAGACGCTTCGAGTGAAAGCGTGAAGTCCGGATCATGTGCTTGGGCGGGTGCGGGTCAGTGTGCACGTGGGCCAACGCTTGATATAAGGGCGATGGCGCAGAGGCACGCAAGCGCAATTCGTGAATCAACGAGCGACACCGGTCTGAGAACGAACGCGCTTCAAACGATTCAGCGTGCGCATGCATCCAATCGAGCGAACGACTCTCATGCCAATCGTCGCGCGACACGCTTTTGCGTAAATGTCGAAACAGCGTCGCACTCTCTCTCGTAGATGTCTTTCATGCGACACGAATACACGATGGTGCTCCTCGCGAGCGTTACGATCTGCGTTCCCGCGCGCGCACAAGGCTCTGACAGTGTGCGCGTCTCCGCTCCTGCGGCCCCGGTGGCACGCGCTGCGCGACGCGTCGGCGCGATCGTGATCGATGGAACTCTCGACGACTCGGCGTGGCGCGCCGCGACGCCGATCACCGGCTTGCGGCAGTATCAGCCCGATGAGGGGGCTCCGGCATCGGTCCCCACGGAGATTCGCCTACTATATGATGATCAGACGCTCTACATCGGCGCGCGCATGTCCGAGCCGCAGGGCGCGCGCGGGGTGCGTGCGCCACTCGCGCGCCGCGATCAGCTGCTCGATGCGAATGGGAATAACGGATCGTTCAATTCGCTCACGACGGACAAGCTCATCGTGGTGCTCGATCCGTATCACAACCATCGCGACCAAGCGCTGTTCGAGGTAAATCCTGCGGGGGTGCGCGGCGATCAGCTCAATGGCGATCAGGGGTGGGATCCCATCTGGACCGCAGCAACGAAGATCGATTCACTCGGGTGGACTGCGGAGATGCGCATCCCGTATTCGCAGCTCCGCTTCTCGCGCGACTCGGTGCAGGTGTGGGGGATGCAGATCTGGCGGTACGACGACAGACTGAACGAGCGCGACATGTGGTCCTTCTGGAAGCGCAGCGACGCGGGTGGGCCGGCGTACTACGGCACCGTGGAGGGCATTCGCATCGGCGAGCGCCCGCGCCAGCTCGAGCTTCTGCCGTACATTCTGACCGGCGAGCAGCTGCAGACCTCCGATGCGAATGATCCTTTTCACGGAAGCCACGACACGCGCATTCGTGCGGGCGGCGACGTGAAGTATCTGCTGACCTCGAATCTCACGCTCGACGCCACTTTCTATCCGGACTTCGGACAGGTGGAGGTCGATCCCGCGACGCTCAATCTCTCGCCGTTCGAGACGTTCTACGACGAGAAGCGTCCCTTCTTCATCGCAGGGTCGAGTGCGTTCAGCTTCGGCGGGTTGAGTTGTCAGTTCTGTGACAACGTGAGTGGCCTCAGTGTGTTCTACTCGCGACGCATCGGACGCCTGCCGCAGCTGTCGGATTTGGTGCATTCGCAATCCACCTTCGCGGAAACGCCCGACTACACGCCGATCATCGGTGCCGCGAAGATCACGGGGCGAACGAACAGCGGCTACACCGTGGGGCTGCTCGACGCGGTGACGAGTCCGCAGATGGAGCGCTATCTCACCGCATCATCACCGACGCCGCTGAAGCAGGAGGTCGAGCCGCTCTCGAACTACTTCGTCGGCCGCGTGCAGAAAGAGCTCAACAACGGCAACTCGGCCGTCGGCATCGCGCTCACGTCAACCGTGCGCCGGCTCGACGACAGCGTGCTCACGGATCATCTGCGCAATCGCGCCGAGGCGGCGGGGCTGGACTGGTCGCACACGTGGCACCATCACGACTATTCGTGGACGGGGAGCGCGGTGCTGTCCAGCGTCGAAGGATCGGCCGCGTCGATCACCGCCACCGAGCGCTCGAGCGCGCACTATTTTCAGCGTCCGGATCGCGGGGAGCGCGGCGGCGGCTTCTTCGATGAGCGATACGACACGCTGGCCACCGCGCTGCGCGGATACGGATTCTACACGCGCCTCGCGAAGGACAACGGGAATTGGCTGTGGGAGGTGTTGACCAATTGGCGGAGCCCGGGCTTCGAGGTGAACGACCTCGCGTATCTCGACCGTGCCGACTACAAGTGGATGGACGCAAACATCGGCAGGCAGTGGACGGTGCCGACGAAGTGGTATCGGAGCATCAACACGATCGCCGGCGGTCAGCAGCAGTTCACGTATGATGGTCTCAAGAACAACGAAGATTGGCACGCGTACTACGGCATGCAGTTCACGAACTACTGGAATTTGCGCTCTATCTGGATCTTCAGTCCCACGACGGAAGACGATCGGCTGACACGCGGCGGTCCCGCGGTGATGCACACCGGTTACAACCTCGGTCAAATCGAGATTTCCACGGACGCGCGCAAACGTGCGGTGCTCGACATGCTCGTGGGAGTAGCGCACGGGGTGGATGCACCGACGCGGACACTCACTCTCAAGCCAGGCATCGCGTTCAAGCCGATGGCGAGTGTGTTCGTGCAGCTCTCGCCGACGTACCAGACCGATGAGGATGCGGCACAGTATGTGACGACGGTTCCGGATTCGACCGACGTGGCGTTTTTTGGGAATCGCTACGTGTTCGGGTACATCAAGACGCGCACGATCTCGCTCGACACGCGCATCAACTGGACCTTCTCGCCGAATCTTACGCTGCAGCTCTTCGTGCAGCCGTTCATCGCGAGCGGCGCGTACTCATCGTTCCGCGAGTTTGCGGCGCCGAGGACGGTGAAGAAGCTGGTGTATGGGGAGGACATTGGGACGATCTCGCGGACGCCGGCGTCGGAGGGAGCAGGGGCGTCGTACACGGTGGATCCGGATGGGGCGGGGCCGGCGGCAGCGTTCAGTTTTGGGGATCCCGATTTTACGACGCGGGCACTGCGCGGGAGTGCGGTGCTGCGGTGGGAGTATCGGCCGGGGTCGACGGTGTACTTCGTGTGGACGCAGCAGCGGACTGGGTTTGACTCGGAGGGGACGTTCGGATTTGGGAGTGCGGCGGCGGCGGTGTTTCGGGATAAGCCGGTGAATCTGTTTCAGGTGAAGGTGAATTATTGGATTGGAAGGTGAGCATTCTTATGCTCTTAGCATCATCAGATTGTCTTGCGGTCTACGGCACGGACGCACGGAATTGTATGGGATCGAGAATAGTCGATATGCGAAGTGAACCGGTGAGAATGAACAAACGAGGCGACTCGCGGAATTTGAAGACACGATAGAGACTGAAGTGATGCGCGCGCCGATCGGATACTGCTACCTCCGTCGCGCTCGCGTAAAAGGGTGTCATGGATCCGAACGCCGTGGTCTTGACCTCAATGAGTCGCTCGCGGCCATCAATTTCAAAAGACGAAATATCGTATCCCAGACCAACGCCCTGCGTCTGCGACACGTGTTCGATGCGCTGCGCAAGTTCGCGACGTCCGGCTTCCCACAAACGACGATGTTCTACTTCTAAGGCGAACACCTCTCCCGCGCGACCCAGCGAAGCGTTTCGAGCTTCTATCGCGAGATAGTCGACTCCTCGACGAAGCACAGCGGGCAATTGGCGTCGCTCGTAGCCTGCCGTTCTCACGCGAACTGGTACAGGCACAAGAATATCCGCGAGCGGTCGTACGGACTCTATGCCTGGGGCGGGAGCTTCGACTAGTTCCGCTGAGGCACCATTGAGGCGTGCATCCAGCCCCAAGCGCTCCGACACTTCGTCCTTTAGGAGCTCCTGATAGTTAGCTCGCGGCTTGTAACCATCAATGTAGGGAAACCCGAGCTCTAACAGGACGGCGCTGATATTGGCGTGCTTGAACTCAATTGCCCCGGCGGAGCGCCCGTGCAGCACCGATTGAAGACGGCGATTGTGATCCTTCTTGTTGTACGACTCTCCGCGCAGCTCGAGCTCTAGCATGGCGAAATAGTCAGCTATCGTCGCTGCAACCTCTTCAAGGGACCAGTCTTCAGCCACGACTGTCCATTGAATGGGATGAAGCTTGATGTGATTTCAGCTCCAACATCCGAGACCGAACGCTTAGTCCGAGAGCCCAACGTTTCCCGAGAATAACGATTATCTGCTCAGTGCCCGAGTCGACGACTCGTTGAGCACCATTGCGACAATTCGATGGGAGGAGGAGGTCAACGGCGTTCATGCGATAATGGAAACGGAAAAGAATCATACCGACTATATGATAGGGCGCGCTAAACAGGAAGCGGAACATCTTGACGCCTCACCAGTTGCAAATCGAGCGATTTGGATGCATTGGCAATGCTTGCGGTGAGACGGTGGAGGTCCGCGGGCGGGTAGCCCAGTTTAGAGGTCCACTTCTAAGTTGACAGTCTTCACAGCCACGAGCGTGGCGAGGAGGACTGGATGCGGAAATCGCGATTCACCGATGAGCAGATCGTTGGGATTC
Source organism: Gemmatimonadaceae bacterium (assembly GCA_039918615.1). Lineage (GTDB taxonomy): Bacteria > Gemmatimonadota > Gemmatimonadetes > Gemmatimonadales > Gemmatimonadaceae > FEN-1250. The sequence goes on from JBDSHG010000194.1 coordinate 20,606, forward strand.
TGAAGGAAGCGGAGAAGACGGGCAAGACGAGCGAGATCGTGCGCCGTCATGGGATCGCCAAGGAAACGTTCTACCGGTGGCGCCGGAAGTACGGCGGGATGGAAGTGCCGGATGCACGCCGGCTCAAGCAGCTGGAGGAGGAGAATCGGCGGCTCAAGCGCGTGGTCGCCGATCAGGCGCTGAATCTCCAGGTGCTGAAGGACGTGCTGGGAAAAGAGTGGTGACGATGGAGCAGCGGCGGACCATCGTGGCCGAGAGCACGCGCACCGCCGGGAGCGAACGACGCGCGTGTCGGTGGCCCGGCGTGCACCGGAGTGCGGTGCGCTACGTGCCGGACCACCGCGACGATGCGGCGCTTCGCAAACGCTTGAGCGATCTGGCCGACGCCTCTCCGCGCTGGGGCCTGCCGCGGTTGATCTGGAAGCTGCGGCAGGCGGGGGTGTACGATAATCACAAACGGGTGCAGCGGCTCTATCGTTTGGAGGGTCTCGCGGTCCGGCGCCGGTGCCGGCGGCGCACAGGCACGGCCGAGCCGCGGGTGGTGCTGCCCGGCGCGACCCGAGCGAACGAGCAGTGGGCGATGGATTTCATGCGAGATACGTTGGCCGATGGCCGCGCCTTTCGCGCGCTCACGCTGATCGATGTGTTCACGCGCGACTCGCCGACGATGGAAGTGGACGTGAGTCTGGGCGCAGACCGGGTCGTGGCGGTGCTCGAGCGACTGCGCACCACGCGCGGCCTGCCCGAGCGCATCACGGTGGACAACGGGCCGGAGTTTCGTAGCAAGGCGCTCGATGTCTGGGCGCACCACCACCACGTGCAGCTGGTCTTCAGCCGGCCGGGCAACCCGGTGGACAACACGTTCATCGAAGCGTTCAACGGACGGGTGCGCGACGAGTGCCTGAATCAACATTGGTTTCGCTCGCTCGCCGATGCGCGGGGTACGATCGAAGCGTGGCGGGTCAGCTACAACACCGCGCGACCACACCGTGCGCTGGGGGGACGAACCCCAGCACAGTTTGCGAGTGCACATGCGTCAGAGGAAAATCAAATCCGACTGTCAGCGTAAGATTGGACCTAAACGGGGGCTACCCGCCCTCATTGCTGGCAGATTCCGCGTGTTGTATTGGAATGGCAGATTTGTGCAAGAAAATTTGATAAGCCATCCACTTATCCAGCATCGACCCTTGCGCGCACACCCGATAGCGCACGCGCATCTCATTACGTGAGATTGAATCAACAGGTGTAGATCCAATTCGTTGGCAGAGGCTCGGGAAAGGGAGCGTGTATGACTCTCGAAAGGCCATTTCGCGCACGCTTGTTTGCCACTAAAATTCTGAATTGACCGGGGTGCCCGGCTCACCCCTGAGCCGCGGCTGAGAGAGTCCCGTTGAACCTGATCCGGTTCGCACCGGCGTAGGGAGTCGAATATGTCCGCATCATCTGACACACCCGCAGTCCGCGGAGCGCCCAGCGCCAGCCCCACCCGCGCCCCCGCCCGCACCCAAATGGCCTACGCCCGCGCCGGCGAGATCACCCCGCCGATGCACTTCGTCGCCCAACGCGAATCCCTCGACCCTGAGCTCATTCGCGCCGAGGTAGCAAGAGGCCGCTTGGTGATCCCTGCCAATATGTATCACCTGGAGGGCGCCCTCCAGCCCATGGCCATCGGCAAGGTCGCCTCCGTCAAAGTCAACGCGAACATCGGGAACTCCGCCGTCTCCTCTTCCCTAGATGAGGAAGTCGGAAAGCTCCTGCTCGCGGTGAAGTACGGCGCCGACACGGTCATGGACCTCTCCACCGGCCAGGACATCGACATCACGCGCGAAGCGATCATCCGCGCGTCCACGGTGCCGATCGGGACGGTGCCGATCTACCAGGCGGTGCTGCAGGGGAAGGAGCTCGAGGAGCTCACGATCAACGACTTCCTCGAAGTCATCGAGCATCAAGCTCGGCAAGGCGTCGACTACATGACGCTGCACGCGGGGATCCTGCTGCAGCATCTCCCGCTCGTCTACGGACGCGTCACGGGCATCGTCAGTCGCGGTGGCTCGCTGCACGCCGTCTGGATGATGCATCATCGCAAACAGAATCCGCTGTACGAGCACTATGATGATGTCCTCGACATCCTCCGCCAGTACGACGTCACGATCTCGCTCGGCGATTCGCTTCGTCCGGGCTGCCTCCACGACGCGAGCGACAAGGCGCAGTTCGCCGAGCTCGACACACTCGGCGAGCTCACGAAGCGCGCATGGGAGTTCGACGTGCAGGTGATGGTCGAAGGGCCCGGACACATCCCGATGGATCAGATCGAGATGAATGTCCGTCGTCAGAAGGAAGTCTGTCACGAGGCGCCCTTCTATACTCTTGGGCCGCTCGTCACGGACATCTCGCCGGGCTACGATCACATCTCGAGCGCGATCGGCGCCGCGATGATCGGCTGGTATGGCGCGGACATGCTCTGCTATGTCACGCCGAAGGAGCATCTCGGGCTGCCGAACGCCAACGATGTGCGCGAGGGTGTGATCGCGTACAAGATCGCGGCGCACGCGGCGGACGTCGCGCGCGGTCGTCCGCACGCACGCGATCGCGACGACGCGCTCTCACGCGCGCGCTACGCCTTCGATTGGAACGAGCAGTTCCGTCTCTCGCTCGATCCCGAGCGCGCGCGCGAATATCACGACGAGACGCTGCCGGCCGAGTACTTCAAGAGCGCGGAGTTCTGCGCGATGTGCGGGCCGAAGTTCTGCTCGATGCATCACTCGCGCACGATCGACGACGGGATAGCGCAGCTCGCGAAGGAGTTGGCGGAGAAGGAGACAGCGCTGACGGGCTCCGAAGCCACCGCTGAAATCGACCGCGTGATCGCGTCTGTCGGCGGGGACGACTGAGCGCACGATGTCGATGAACGGGAAGGAGCGCGCAGCATTCCGCGCGCACGCGCACCATCTGTCCGCCACGGTACACGTCGGCCAGCACGGCCTCACCCGCGCGCTCGTCAACTCGCTCGACGACGCGCTCCGCACGCACGAGCTGGTGAAGGTGCAGCTCGTGAAGAACGCGGACGTCACGGCGCGGGATGCCGCGAACGAGCTAGCCGAGGCGGTGAAGGCGGAGGTCATCCAGGTGATCGGGCGAACGACCACGCTCTACCGTCGCAATCCGGAGCTGGACCACGGTGCGGGCAAGGCGCCGGCCTGGAGCAAGTAGGCAACCGATTCGGCTGGCGAGCTTCCCTGTCGGAGGCCCGATTTTCGCCTTACTTTCCAATGTAGTACGCAAGTCGAAAGTACAACGTCGAGGGCTGAAATGCCGTACGTAATCACCGAAGCATGTATCAACATCAAGGACAAGGCGTGTGTCGACGTCTGTCCTGTCGATTGCATATATGAAGGGCCGGACCAGCTGTTCATCAAACCGGACGAGTGCATCGACTGCGGCGCCTGCGAGCCAGAGTGCCCGGTCACCGCGATCTTCCCGGAAGAAGACGTTCCCGCGAACCAGAAAGAGTACATCGCGCTGAACAAGGAAGTCTTCGAGGGACCGAACCCGCCGGGGCGGCCGACGCGGTAACTGTAACAGTCTTGTCGAGGCATCATTGAGGCAGCTCAAATTCGCGTCAGTGACGATTGCGCTCCTCGTCACTCGCGGCCTCGACATTCTGACGACGTATCGCGCGACACCATCGCTGGCCGAGGAAGCAAATCCGCTGACGAGCGTGCTGGGGTTCAAGTGGCCCGCCCTTCTTGTATCGAACGCGCTGATCGCCGCATTGCTCATCGCCGCTGCCTGGCGCGCGATCTGCGAGACCGCACCAACGCTGCCGGCGAAGGCGGGGTTGCATTTCGATGCCTTCGTCAGCGACTGGTGGTTCGACGATGAGACACGGCCATGGTGGCATGCCTTGTTTCGCCTCCCTCGCGACCTACGACTCATGTGGTACGCATTGGGCCGCGTTGCGCCGCCAATCGTCATCGTGATGGGAGTGGTGGCTGCTGCCCACAATTCGCATCACTATCTGAATCGAAGCATGCTCGTGATGGTGGTGACGCTCATGTACGCTTCGGCCGTCGGCGCAGCTATTTTCGGACTCTACCTTTTCTTTCAGGCGGAATTCCGGCGCTATCGACAGCTGGAGCTGCTCCGATCAGTCGCGGTCTGAACCGGGATTTGTCAATGCTAGTCGAGCAAGCCACTCCCGCGGATCTCGACGCCATTCGCTCGGCCTACGCGCACGGTCGCGCGCTCCAACGCGAGACCGGCTCTCCCCTCTGGCCCGAGTTCACCGACGCCGCGATTCTCGCCGAGATAAACTCCGGCGCCCTCCATCGCGTGCTCGACGGCGATGCGCTCGTCGGCGTCTTCTCGGCCGTGTACGACGACGAGCCGATCTGGGCCGAGCTCGAACGCGGCGCGCACATCTACCTGCACCGCATCGCGCGCGCGTCATCGTATCCGGGGCGCGGACTCGTCGACGCCGTCATCGCGTGGGCGCTCGAGCGCGCCGAAGCGCTCGGACGCGAGGGACTTCGCATGGACACGTGGGCCAGCAATCACGCGCTGATCGCGTACTACGGGAAGCGCGGATTCACTCTGCTTGGTACGCGGAGAATTCCGAACGACTCGCCGCTATCGGAGCACTATCGCGGCATCGAGCTCGCGCTGCTCGAGCGAACGATCGCACACTAAGGCTTCGAACTCTCCGTCGCCTACTCGCGACCAGCCGCGAGCTACTTGTTGTCCACTCCGACATTCGTCGACATCGGCTTGCCGCTGGCCTCGAAGATCTTCGGTGACGATGGATGATCGGTGGGCGGCAATACCCCCTGACGTCCCTCAAAACGCCAATCGCCGCTCTTGTCACGCTCGGCCACTAAACCATAATGCTCCCCCGACTGTCGCCAGAACCCTGCAAAACCTCGCCTTCGTAAATTCGTCGCAGTTATTATGGCGCGCTTGAGCTCAGCTGCCTCGACGTATTGAGCGAACACGGGCCAGATGCGGATACCCTGCTCGATGACGGCATTGGTATCGGCTACGGATGCGGGAGACTCGTATTCAATCTGAAGGGCGGGCGCAGATCCATCCTCGAAGCGCCAGTACTTCACTCGGTAGACGACAAGCGTGTCGCCGCTCGTTAGCCGCAGCTGCTTATTCTTCGAATGGTACGGACCAAAGTCGCCGGGAGTGTCGTATGCGCATGCCATCGTAGCGATCAGTGCAGCGCATAGCACGTTGCGGAGAAAAGAAGACATCGGTTACCGCCGCGACCTCGTCGCCGCATCCTCGATCATCGCCGTCACGTTCCTTGAATGAGATTCATATGCGCCGCACGCAGCAACCTACGGCGTCGCCCCCGCACGCGTCGGCAGCTTTCGCTTCGACCAGTCCTCGTACGATCCGTCATACAGCTTCACCGGTAGCCCGAGCGCCCGCGCAGCGAAATACGTCGTACTCGCGCGATAGCCAACCCAACAGTACGTGACGACAGTATCACCTGGCTGCATGCGGTCGGCGAAGAGCTTCCTGAGCGCAGCGCGATCCTTCAGCGGCGCACCACTCTGCGAACCGCTATCGCCCTGAAATAGCTGTTCCCATTGCAGCTGTCGCGCACCCGCCAAATGCCCCTCGCTCGGCATACCGTGACGCCCCGCCGTTCCGAGATACTCGCCGTCGGTGCGCGTGTCGATGAGCGCGAGCCCCGGCTTCCCGATTCGCGCCTCGATCCACGGAGCGTCCACAATCACGTTCGCGCGCACTTGCGGATGCATCGAGCCGCGCGTGAACGTCGGCACCTTCGCGGAGAGCTCGCGCTTCTCGGCGCGCCACTTCGGCAATCCACCGTCGAGAAACGAAACGCGATCATGGCCGAGGTAGTCGAGCACCATCACGACGCGCGCCGCTACCGGCGCCTCGCTCGAGTATACGACGACCACGCGCGACGAGTCCGACACGCCAAGGCCCTCGAACGTCTCGCGCAACTTGCCGACCGGCGGCATCTCGGAATCCAGACCGCCGTTCGCGACCTCGATCTCCGTGTACGACAGCTTCCGCGCGCCAGGAATGTGCCCGGCCGCGTACGGGATCTCGCCGCCCATGTTCATGTCCATGTCGACCTGCAGCACGACCACTCGCGGATCACTCAGATGCGCCGCGAGCCACGCGGTCGACACGATGAGCGAGTCCGGCGACTGTTGCGCCGAAGTCGACGTAAGCCCGCCGGCGGTCATCACGGTTGCGATCAGAATCACGGGTGAGCGGCGCATCAATTCTCCAGGAGACTGTGAAGCGGGAATGATGCAGGGCCGTCGTGCGATCCGAGCCGGTAATTGCGAAAACACGCTGTAGTCGGGCGTATCGTGCAGTGAGCGGTAGCTCTACGGCCGCGGCGTTCTCCGCCGCTCGCGCCCCAGCACGAACCACCCGAGCCCACCGAGCACCGGCACGAACACCACGATCACCGTCCACACCAGCTTCGCCGGCTTTCCATGACGCCTTCCCATCCAGATCGAGATCAGCGCGCTCACTCCCAGCACGATCCACGCGAACGCGAACCAGAGCGGCCAACTCGTTCCGCCGGCCAACAGCGATTTGTCCGGCGGTACCTGCATCATTTGCGAGCGAGCACCCGCTCCGCCGCGCTCACGATGTCCTTCGCCCTCATGCCGTACTTATCGAGCAGATCGTCGGGCTTGCCGCTCTCCGCATACCGATCGCCGAGGTCCACATACTCTACCGGCGCCGGCGTTCCCGCCACGAGCGCCTGCGCCACCGCGCTCCCCAATCCGCCATGATGCATGTGCTCCTCGGCCACCACGAACGCGCCCGTCTCGTGACTCGCGCGCTCCAACGCCGCCGTATCGAGAGGCTTGATCGTGTGCATGTCCAGCACTCGCGCCTCCACACCCTTCTTCGCCAGCGTCTTCGCGGCCATCAACGCCTGCGCAACGAGCAATCCATTCGCCACGATGGTCAACGACTTCCCATCGCGCACCTGAATCGATCGGCCAAACTCGAAGTGCACGTCCATATCGTGAACGATATGCGTCTTGGGACGACCGAGCCTGAGATACACCGGCCCGTCGTGCTCCACCGCCGCACGCACCGCCGCGCGCATCGTATGCTCATCGCTCGGCACACACACCACAAATCCCGGCAGCGCGCACGCGAGCGCGACATCCTCCACGCTCTGCTGACTCACGCCATCCTCTCCGATCGAGATCCCGCCGTGCGACCCCGCGACCTTCACGTTCAGCTTCGGATACGCCGCGCCCATGCGCAGCTGATCGAAGCCCTTACATAGAATGAACGCCGCGAAGCTCGAGATGAACGGGATCTTCCCGCTGCTCGCGAGCCCGCTCGCGATCCCGACCATGTTCGCTTCCTGAATCCCGATATTGAAGAATCTTTCGGGAAACACTTTTCCGAACGTCCAGCTGAACGTCGACTTCGCGAGATCCGCGTCGATGACGATGATGTTCTTGTTCTCGGCGCCCACCTCGAGCAGCGCCTCACCATACGCCTCGCGCGTGGCGCGGCCGAGCACGAGCGGTTGCGTCGTCGTCATCGATCAGTCCGCAAGCTGCGAGAGCGCGACCTGCAGCTGGTCCGCGCTTGGCGATTTGCCGTGGAAGTCGTTGTTGTTCTCCATGTACGTCACACCCTTTCCCTTCACGGTGTTCGCGATGATGCACACGGGCACGTCGTGCGACTCGCGCGCCTGATGCAGCGCGACACGCACGGCACCCACATCGTGTCCATCCACCTCGATCACGCGCCACCCGAACGATTCGAACTTCGCGTCGATCGGCGTCAGCGAGTTGATGTCCTCCACCGCACCATCGAGCTGATATCTGTTCGAGTCCACGATCGCGGTGAGCGAGCCGAGCTCGTAGTTCCCCGCGGTCATCGCCGCCTCCCACACCTGCCCTTCCTGACACTCGCCGTCTCCGAGCAACACATACGTACGAAACGCCTTTCCATCGAGCCGTGCCGCGAGCGCATGACCAACGCCCACCGACAGCCCTTGGCCGAGCGAGCCCGTGCTCGCTTCGATCCCCGGCGTCAGCCCCTGCACGGGATGGCCCTGCATTCGCGAGTTCACCTGGCGCAGCGTCATCAGCTCGCTCACCGGAAAATATCCGGCCTCCGCGAGCGCCGCGTACAACGCCGGCACTCCATGTCCCTTCGAGAGGATGAATCTGTCGCGATCGGGCCAAGCGGGATTTTTCGGATCGTGCTTGAGCACGCGACCGAAATACAGCGCAGTAATAATGTCGACGGCCGAGAGCGATCCGCCGGGATGTCCGCTGTTCGCGGCAGCGATCATCTTGACGACGTGCAGGCGCAGCGTTCGCGCTATGTGTGCGAGCTCGGCGGTAGAAATCGTGGGGGACTCGGCGACCATCGTGCTCCGGGCGGGGAAGGAGAGCACGAAAGATAGACACCCGGAGCCGCGATCCCAATTTTGCCCATGTGCGCAAAGCGCAAGTAACTGCAGCTACGCCGAGCGCATGAGCGTCAACGTGAACGTCGAGCCGTCGCCGGGTGTGCTCTTCACCGAGAGCTCGCCGCCCATCGCGCGCGCCAGATTGCGGCTGATCGCGAGGCCGAGCCCGGTCCCCTCGGTCTTGCGCGTAAAGCCCTCGTCCACGCGCACGAACGGCTCGAAAATCCTGTCCTGCTTTTCGAGCGGAATCCCGCGCCCGGTATCGCTCACCGAGATCGTCACCGCCGTCTCGGTCGATTCGCACGACAGCTGAATCGAGCCATCGGCCGGCGTGAACTTGATCGCGTTCGACAACAGGTTGAGCAGAATCTGCTCGAGCTTCTCCGGATCCGCAGTCGCGCGCAGCTCGTCGGAGCACGAATCGGTGTCGAAGTGCAGCCCCTTCTCCATCAGCTGCGGCAGCACCAGCGGCTCGATCGCCGCCAGCGCCTTGCTCACGTCGACTTCCTTTGCCCGCACGTCGACATGGCCGCTCTCGAGCTTCGCGAGATTCAGCACATCGTTCACGAGGCGGAGCAGCAGCTTCTGGCTCACCTTGATGCGCGCGAGATCCTCGCGCTGCGTCGGCGTGATCGGCCCGCGAATCTCCATGTCGAGCAGCTCCACATACCCCGCGATCGCGTTCAACGGCGTGCGCAGCTCGTGGCTCATGTTCGCGAGGAATTCGCTCTTCGCCCGATTCGCGTTCTCCGCCTCGATCCTCGCAGCCTCGGCCTCCTTTCTCGCCGCCTTCTCCGCCTCGTACAGCCGCGCATTCTCGACGAGCAGCTGCGAGCGGCCGAGCGCCTCGCTCAGCTGCGCGTTCTCGAGGGGCGCCGCGGTCTGGTCGGCGAGCGCGGAGAGCAGCCACTCGTCATCGGCGAAGCCATTGAGATCGTCTGCCTCGCCGTCGGCGCGCTTGGGGCGCACGACCGCGAGCAATCCCGTCACCCTGCCGCCGACCACCAGCGGCACGCCGATAAATCCCTCTGGCGACCCCGCGCCGAGGAGCCCGGTGAGCCGCGTGATGAGCGACTCGTCGAAGGACTCGCGGAAGCGCTCGACGACATCTTCGCTCACGCCGTACGCGGCGCGCACGCGAAGGAGTCCCTCGTCGTCCGTCAGCATCAGAATCGCCTTCTGCGCGCCGAGCATCTCGGCCGCCTGATCCGTGGCGAGATGGAGGATGTCCTTCAGCGACGACGCGTACGTGAAGGCGCGACTGACCTCGGTGAGACGCCGCGCGCGCACATCGCGCGTGCCCTCGGCGTGCGGCTGCGTCACGAGACGTGCGCGCCGAGCGAGGTGATGTCGAGCTGGCGCACCACGGGGTCGTGGGCACTGTTGCGCGTCTTGATCACGCGGATCGTGCGGCGCGTGCGCTCCTCGCCGCCGAGCGCGATCGACAGCACGTTGTCCGACATGTAGCTGAAGCGCTCCTGGGTGCCGTCGTCGCCCGGCGAGGAGATCCCCGACTCGAAGGTGAGCAGGCTCGTGACGCCATTTGCCGCGAAGTGCTGCACGAGTGAATAGAGGTAGTTGTGCAGCCGCTGCGGGTCGCTCGCGGCGCTCGCGAGATCGCCCACGGCATCGACGACGACCCGCCGGATCGTGCCGGTTCGAATGCGCTCGAAGATGTCGACGATGATGCTGTCGATCTGCAGCTCGACGGGCGACACGTAGAGAAACTCGATGCCGGCCTCGCGCATCGCCTTCTGATCCGCGCCGAGATTCGCGAACGAGCGCGCAAGCTGCGAGGGATTCTCCTGGAAGTTCACGTAGAGCGTCGGCTGCTTGCGCGCAACGCCCTCGAGCGCGAAGTGCATCGCGACCGTCGTCTTCCCGGACCCTGTGGGACCGACGAGCAGTGTCGTCGAGCCTTCCCACACTCCGCCGTCGAGCATCGCGTCGAGACCGGCGACGCCAGTGGACGTGCGGTCGGCGCGGGGCTTATACGTCGCGGCGACGCGCGGAGAGACGAGGCGCGGAAAGAGCTGAATTCCATCCTCCGTGATCTTGAACGCGTGCTGCCCCTCACGATAAGACGAGCCGCGCAACTTGAGCACGCGCAGATAGCGCTCGTCGCGGGTGCCGAGCGGCTGGCGCGCGAGCTGGATGATCGAATCGCTGACGGCGAACTCTGGGTAGCGCTGGATGTCGTCCGACGTGTACTCGCCGAGCAGGAACGCCGTAGTGTCGTACGCCGAGAGGAGGCCGGCGAGCTCGGAGATCACGCGTCGCGTCTCGGGAACCGAGGTCGCAAGATCGTGGATCGCGCGAAAGGAGTCGATGACGATGATCTTCGGTGACGAGCGCTTGATGAGATCCGTGAGCCACGGGACGAGCGACTCGATCCCATCGCTCGAGAGCATTGGGCCGATGTCCTCGTACTGGATCTCGGTGCCGAGCTTGTCGACGTCGAAGTACGAGAAACGCTGCACGTAGCTCACCATCTTCGACATCGGCTCGGAGAGTGTGCTGACGTACACGATCGGTCTATCGGGCGACGCGTTGTGAAAGAGCATCTGCTCGGCGAACACCGTCTTGCCGGTGCCCGGCTGTCCCATCACGATGTTGATCGATTGGGACGGGAATCCGCCGCCGAGCACGGTGTCGGCCTGCGGGTTGCCGGTGCTGATGCGCGAGAAGTGCTCGCTAATGTCGCTCGAGGCCGGCGCGATCATGAGACGCTCGAGGCCGGCTGTGCGTCGCGCGTGGCGAGAAGCTCGCGCACCGTCTCGACGAGGCGCTGTTCGGCGAGCGGCTTCATGATGAATGCATCGGCGCCGGCTTCGCGCGCGCGCGTGGCGGCCGCGAGGATACTGAAGACGAGGATGACAGTGTTCTTCAGCTCCGCCTCCTTTCGTACAGCGCGACAGAGCGCCAACCCGTCCAGCTTTGGCACGAGGACCTCGGTGATGATGATGTCGGGCTTCATCGTGCGCGCCATCTCGAGCGCGGCGACACCATCAGCGGCAAACTCCACGCCGAAACCCGCTTCGTTGAGGAAGAAGGCTTCGAGCTCGCGGATGTGCGGATCGCGCTCGACCACGAGGATGATCGCGCTGCGAGGGGCCGTGGGGGACTTGCTACTCAACGGATACGATGCGCGGTTTGCGCGAGAAGAAGTCGAATCTCAATCGAGCTCCAGCTGATGGGTAGCGACCACTATCCCGTGGTGGCGGGACGCGGTGAAGCGAGGAAGTTATGGGCGGCCAAAGCAAAAACAACGCCTGTTTACCCAATGTAATGCGGCTATCAGGTTAAGCGTATAAGATCATACAGAACTGCGATTTACGGTACGTCGCGTCTCTCGTGCAACCTAGGCGCGCGTCCGTCGAACGTTAGCCAGAAGAGCGTGGTTCCCCGCGCGCTTCGAGCGAGCGCATGCGCGGCCGAAAAGGCCTTGGCGCTGTAGGTGCCGTCGAGGCGCACCCCGGTTGCCCGCGCCAGCAGGGCCGTCGACGCCTCTGCCGCACGGAGCGCACGACCGTAGGCCCCCGCGTAGACGGAATGGATCACCGTCACACTCACTGGATTGATGACGGAAATCCGCTCGCCGGTGAGCCGCGAGAGATAGCGCCGCTCGCGATCGGCGAGCGAGAGTACGCGCCGCCGTCCGGCCGCGATGCGCGGCGCAACGCGCGCGCCGACCACCGCGATCTCGAGCCCCGCGAGCGCGAAGCCGAGCGCGAGTCCCGCGGCGGTGCCCCCACTGCCAACGGGGAGCACGACGCGGGCGGGCATCGGGAGCTCGCCGCGCGCGATCTGCTCCGCGAGCTCGAGCGCCGCGTTGAGGTGGCCGAGCATCCCGAGCGGCGACGTGCCGCCGGGCGGGATCCATCTGGTGTTGGGGCGACGGGCGAGCTGCGCGCGGAGGAGGCCGAACATCGGGCCGCCCGTGGTTTCGATGCGCGCGCAGATCGCGCGCGCGCGGGCGGCGACGTCGAGCGCCGAGGGATTCATCTCGTGGCGCCAGCGCACCGCGCGCGTCGTGCCGCCGAGCGCGCGCACATAGGTCGCGGTGGTGAGCACGTGCGTCGATCCTTCGCCCCCGGCGGTGAGGACTTCATCGCCAGGCTCGAGCCCGCCGAGGAGAAATTCGAGCGCGCGGACCTTGTTACCTCCGAGGGGCGAGGCGGTGAGATCGTCGCGCTTGATCCAGAGCTCGCCGGCCATGGACTCGCCGTCTAGGTCGAGGCGCTGGACGGGAGTCGGGAAGTCGCCGAGCGCGACGCGCGGGATGCGCGCGAGGGCGGGGAAGCGGGCGAGGAGGGGAAGGGTGATCAGCTAGTCATCGCGCATCGGCCCATCGTCGCCATCATCCTCCACCCCGATATCGTCCCCCAGCGCGTCCTCGACGTACAGCATCTTGATCGGCACCATCACCGCCGCGAGCAGCGGCACCGCGATCATCAGCCCGAGGAATCCGAACAGTAGCGCCATCAGCCCCTGCGTCACGATCGTGAGCACCGGCGGGAGGTCCATGCCGCCCTTCATCAGGAGCGGAATCAGGATGTGATTTTCGAGCTGCTGGATCGCGATGTACACGAGGCCGACGTACAGCGCCTTCTCGGGTGAATCGAGGAAGCCCATCGCAATCGCGGGCACTGCGCTCAGCACCGGTCCGATCGTCGGCACGAACTCGAGCAGCCCCGCGATGATGCCGAGCGCGAAGGGCGCCTTCACCCCGAGCAAGAGCAGCGCAATCGTCGACACGACGCCGATGACGAGCATTGCGATCAGCTGCGTCACGAGCCACTTCCGCAGCATCACCGCCATCGCGGTAAGCACCTCGCCAATCCGCTCGCGCTTGCGCTTCGGGAAGAGGTGGAGAATACCGTTGCGATACGTGAACGGATCGGCGCCGATGTACACCGACATCATCAGGATCAGCACCAGTCCCGCGATCACCTCGAACGTCGACGTGATGAACGGGAACAGGTAGCGCGCCGCGCTCCCCATGTGCTTCGAGATGTTGGCGCCGAGGCCGGACCTGGGCGCGTGCTCCTGCGTGCTGTCGCCGGGCGCCGGTTTCGCGGGCGCGCCCTTCGCGCCGCTGGTGTCGGGGCGCGTGCTGTCCGCGGCCTGCACCTGCGTGCTGTCGGTGGCGCCCAGAATAGACGACATGATCGCCGGGTTTCGCTTGTTCAGCCATCCCTCGGCCCGTCCGATCGCCTCGGGGAGCTGGCGCCGCAGCTCGCGCCCCTGCTCGGCGATCGTCGGCGCGACGAAGGAGCCGAGCGCGTACATGATGGCGAGGAACGAGAGGACGACGAAGGCTGCGCCGAATCCGCGCGGCACCCTGAAGCGCTCGAGCTTGTCGACGCCGGCGGCGACGGCGATGCCGAAGAGCGTGCCGAGGAACACGACGATGACGATCTCGTTCGCGACCCAGAGCAGCTTCAGGATGATGAAGAGGCCGGCAACGATCGAGGCGGCGCGGAGGATGTCCGCGCTGCGCCAGCTCGAGCCCGACGATCGGGTGTGCGTCGCCGGCTTCCGTTTCGTGTCTTTCGGTGGGGTCATGGGCGCTGGTCAACGCAAGGGAGAGGCCGGGCACTTCTGGACCAACCGCGGGGCGAGCGGTGAGCCGCGCAACCCCTCGCGTTCGGTGACACACGATGAGAGCTTACGATAACAGACTTCGCAGAGCGAGGAAGAGACGTGGCAGCTGGGCTGACCGTGCACGAACCGTCGTACATCGATACCGTCCCAGCCGCCGATAAATTCCTGGGCGCCCTGGAGCAGAGCAGCACCGTCGCCGTGGACACCGAAGGTGCCAGCTTCCATCGCTTCGTCGACCGAATCTACCTGCTGCAGATGAGCACGCGCGAGCACACCGCGGTGCTCGATCCGCTCGCCATCGGCAAGCCCGCCGCGCTTGGCCGCATCCTCGAGAGCGACAAGATCGAGAAGGTCTTTCACGACGCTGACTACGATCTGCGTCTACTCCATCAGGACTACGGCTGGAACACGCGCAAGCTGTTCGACACGCGCGTCGCCGCGCAGCTGCTCGGCATTCGCGCGTTCGGACTCGCGGCGCTGCTCGAGCGCAGCTTCGGGCTCAAGCTCGACAAGAAGCATCAGCGCGCGGACTGGTCGATGCGTCCGCTGCCGAAGGACATGCTCGACTACGCGTCGCAGGACACGATGTATCTGCTCGAGCTGCGCGACCGCCTCGCGGGCGAGCTCGAGACGGCTGGGCGATGGAGCTGGGCGCAGGAGGAGTTCGAGCACAGCGAGGGCACTCGCTGGGAGGCGCCGGACGGCGAGGACAACGGCTACATGCGCATCAAGGGCGCCCGCGATCTCGGCCGACGCGAGCTCGCACTGTTCCGGGAGTTGGTGCGCTTCCGCGACGGGATCGCGCGCGAGCTCGACCGTGCGACGTTCCGCGTGGCGGGAAACGAGGCGCTGTTCGCGGTCGCGAAGGAGGCGCCGCGGACGATGGAGGCGCTCACCGCGATCAAAGGGGTGCCGCGCGGGATCGCGGAGCGTCGCGGAACGGAGATGCTCGCCGCGGTCATGCGCGGACTCGCGGTTCCGGAGGATCAGCTCCCGAAATTTCCTCGTGCGCCGAGGTGGGATCGCGACGCGGACTTCGACGCAAAGGTCAACGCACTGCGCACGGTGCGGGAAGAGGCAGCGCAGCGGCTCGGACTCGATCCGGGATTTCTGTGCGCGCGCGAGAAGCTCGAGATGATCGCGCGGAAGAAACCGAAGACGCTCGAGGAGCTCGCGGAGATTCCGGATTTGCGGAAGTGGCAGATCGAGGTGCTGGGGTCGGCGTTCTTGAAGGCGTTGGCGTAGTCGCTGCGGGTGGGTCGGCTCACAGAAACCCGGCGAGCGCGATTCCGATTGTTCATGCGTCTGGTGACGCTGTTCTGCTCGGGCATCTACTTCTGCCAGACCCCCATCAGCAGCTCTCCATCGACCGGTGCGCACTCCTGACCCTCCACACCGCTCGTCCACAAGAACGAATGAGGAACTCTTGAACCGTCAGCCAATATCCAGAGAGCAGGTACGCTTCGGGTGGACGGTGATCGCCACTTCGGCTCTCGTGCCCGCGGTGGTTGCCACGTTGCCCTCGTTGATCAAGCAACCGGCAGCGGACATCGAATTGGTTTCGACGACGCATTCTTGATTACATCGATCAGCCTCGTGCTGGGATGGCCCATTGCGATGGCAGCAATCTTCATCGGCGGCCTGACTCTCACAAAGCGAATCCAGGCGGGGGAGCGCGTGGCAGCAATCATTGCCATCGGAAGCGCGACGGTCTTTGGCGCTCTCGCCGTGCCCTTCGTTGAAGGCGGCTTCGGCAACATCAAGCAACCCGAAACGACTATCGGCGGCGCAATAGCCCGAGTCGTCTCCAGCGTCTGCTACTGCCTGCTCGTCCGCCGATGGACAGCAGACGATTCGAAACGCGGGATCGCCCCTACGGCTTCGCCGGATGCCCTATCGACCAGTGCGCATTCCTGAGCATCCACCCCGCGCGAGCAGTTCGCGCATACGAAGAAGCCGGCGAACATCGCCGGCCACGTCGCTCTCTTCAAAACCCCATGTACGCCCGAATCCTCGGCTCGATCCGCTCCGGACTCCACATCGGATCCCACACGAGATTCACCGCCACATCCTCCACGCCATCCAGCGCGCGGATCTGCTGCTCGGCCGCCGTCATGATCTCGGGGCCCGACGGGCAGCCGGGCGACGTGAGGCTCATGTCGACCGACACCTTGGGGCCGGTCACAGCGATGCCGTAGACGAGGCCGAGGTCGACGATGTTGAGGTTGAGGTCGGGGTCTTTCACGCGACGAAGCGCGGCGCGGACCGTGTCCTCGTCGAGCGTTGGTGCGAACGATGTTGGGACTTCGGCTGCGGGCGCCGGAGCGGCTTCGCTCTTGGGCGCGGCGGCGGGTAGATCACTCATCAGGACTCCTTGTTCCGTCCCGAAAGCTCGCCCGCCGCCGTGCGCTGGACAAGCGGACCAGCGAGCTACGCGGCTTTCTTCTTGTGCGTCTTGGACTTCGACGCGGCGGCGTGCGTGCTCTTCGACTTCGACTTGCTCGCCGACACCGAAACCTTCGCCTTCGAGTGCGACGCGCTCGTGGCGCGCGAGTGGCGGGTGGTGTGGCGGGTGGTGTGGCGGCTGCGAACGCGGCGGTTCCACCCCTTCGCGGCATCCGCGCGGAACGACGCCGGCATCGCGATGGTCTGCGACGGATCGTCGATCACCGCGATCGCGGCAGCATCGGTGAGGTCGGCGCGGACATCGGCGATCACCTTGGCCGGTTGGCGGGCCCGCGCGGCGTGCACGCGGTTCGTCAGCAGAATCACGAACATCTCGCGGTCGGGGTCGATCCAGAGCGACGTGCCGGTGTAGCCGACGTGGCCGAACGAGCCTTCGCTCATGAAGCGGCCGGAGCCCCACTGGCCGTCGGCCATCGCCCAGCCGAGCGCGCGACTGCCGGCCGCGCGCGTGGTGAAGAGCTTGACCGCGGAGTCGCTCACGATGCGGACGCCCTTGTACTCGCCGCCCTCGAGGATCATCTGCGCGAAGATCGACAGATCACTCGCCGTGCTGAACAGCCCCGCGTGTCCGGCGACGCCGCCGAGCGCGTAGGCGTTCTCGTCGTGCACCTCGCCCTGCAGCGGATAGCCGCGCGGCGGGGAGACTTCGGTTGGCGCGACGCGGGCTTTCACCGAGTCTGCCGGCTTGAAAAACGTGTTGACCATTCCGAGCGGCGCGAACACGCGCTCGTGCAGGAAGACGTCGAGTCCCTGGCCCGTGACGCGCTCGACCATCATGCCGAGGGTGATGGCGCCGAGGTCGGAGTAGATGTAGCACTGGCCGGGCTTGCACTCGAGCGGCGCTTCGAGCACCACCTGCCGCGCTTCCGCCGGAGAGTGCGCGATGCGCCAGAGGTCGCGATCGGCCGGAAGTCCCGAGCGATGCTCGAGTAGCTGGCGAACGGTAACCGAGTCCTTATAACCACCCGTAAACTCCGGGAGGTAGGTGACGACGGGTGCGTCGAGCTTGATGCGCCCTTCGTCGTAGAGGATCATGACGGCGGTGGTGGTGCCGATGACTTTCGTGAGCGAGGCGAGATCGTAGATGGTCTCGGTGGCGGACACACGACTGCTCGACGTTGCCCAGTCGATGCGGCCGAAGCCTTTCTCCCAGACGGCGTTGCCCTTGCGGCCAACGACGACGGCGGCGCCGGGAAATCCACCGGCCTTGATGCCACGGGTGACCACGCGGTCGATCGTTTCCAGTCGCTTCGCGGACATGCCGACGGTGGCGGGCGCTGCAACCGGGAGCCCTCCGTCAGCTGCTGCGATCATGGCGACTGCGGCGATCAGCGTGGTTAGCACCAGAAAACCCCTTGGGGAAAACGAAGGTGACCAGCAGCTCCGGAGGAGCGGCAGGAACACTTGATCAACGTACTGCGAATCGGGGAGGGATGTTCCAGCGTATCGCTGCGAACCGGCACATAATAGTCCAATCCCCTCTATTGGCAAGACGAGGACCGGGAGGTGCCGTCACTCTATGAGTGCTGTAATGTTTTGCGGCAGCGGCGTGATGATGAATTCGGGGGCTAAAAGCGAGTGGTGGATCGCGATAGCGGCCTTTGCGCCCCCCGCGGCGGCGGCCAGCGCGATCTGCGTTCCGGGCACCAGATCGCCTGCCGCGTAGACGTGCTCCACGCTCGTGTGGTGGTGCTCGTCGATCACGATGCACCCTTCGCCGTTGCGCTCGCACCCCAGTCGTTGCGCGAGGTCGTCGGCGGGGTAGTGGCCCATCTGGAAGAAGAGCCGCTCGCAGTCGAGCGTCATCCCGTCGCCGAGCTCGAGCGCGTGAAGGATGCGGTCCGTGTGCTGCGCGCAGGTGATGCGCGAGGTGATGACGGGGATGTTGAGCGCGTCGAGCTGCGCGAGGAGGGGCGCCGTGAGCTCGGGATCCGCGCCGTTGGTGCAGACGACCAGCTCCCGCGTCCACGTCGCCAGCGCGAGCGCCAGCCCGACCGCGCGACGCCCGACCCCGATGACGACGGTCTTCTTGCCGCGCGTCTCGTGGCCGTCGCAGTCGGGGCAGTGGTATGCCGTCGCGCCGAAGATGTGCTCGAGCCCGGGGATCTCGGGCCACACGTCGCGCACGCCGAAGGCGAGGAGGACGCGCTTCGCATCGTACGTGTCGCCGCTTTCGAGCGTGACGCGGAAGTCGCCGGCGGATAATCCGGTGATTCTGTCCACGCAGCCGTCGATGAGCTCCGCGCCCTGGTGTCGCGCCTCGTCGCGCCCTGCGCCGCGAAGCGCTGCGGGGGTCACATTCGGGAGGCCGAGATAGCCGTTGACGCCGCGTGTCAGCCAGTTGCGCGGATCGCCGGAGTCGACGAGGACGACGCGGTGCAGATAGCGGCCGAGCCACATCGCGGCGGTGAGTCCCGCGGGTCCGCCACCGACTATAGCCACGTCATAGAGCGACATGGCGGAAATCTTACAACGAATTGCGGGCGTGGAGCGGAATTACTTGACCGAGCCCGGCGGAAGCGAGTAGAGCAGCTTCATCGTCGCGCGATCAGCCTCGCTCAGATCACGGACGCGCACGCGCGCCGTCATGATGTTGGCGGTGTCAGCCGTGTGATCGAGGCCGAGCAGGTGTCCGACTTCGTGAAGCGCGATCGCGTGGACGGCCTTCGCGTCGAGCAGCTCGCCGGCGTTGTGGCGCAGCGCGAGCGTGATGTTCGCGGTGACGATCCACCACTTTCCGTCGCGCGCCCAGATCGTCTTGCCGCTGATCGGCGAGTCGAAGTGGTCGATCCAGCTGACGTGGACGTCGGCATCGGTCGAGTCGCGAACGAAGGTGAACTTGACGGGAATGCCGAGATTCGCCCACTGATCGAAGGCGTCGCGCACACGCTCGGGGTAGGACGGGTCCCATCCATCGATCGCCGGTCCGCTGCTGACCCACACGCGCACCGGCGTCGTCACCCGCTCGGGCCAGCGTGCGAGCGCAGAGTCGCGCTCGCCGAGGATCTCGCCGATGTACGTGCCGTTCTCGCCGAGCTGAATCCGGCGACGAATGTCGAGCACGTCGCGCGTCTTCGTGTCGACGTCGGCATCCATTTCCGCGTTCGCATCATCGCCCTCGACGAGCGACGCTGCGCTTTCCGTCGTCCGCGTAGCTCCGCGATGTTTGTGCACACGCGATGCGGGTGCGAGCGATGCTGCCTGACTCGTGGCAGTGATCGTGCGCATGCGCATCGCCTGCACGCCGACGAAGGCGAGCACAGGCATCAGGAGAAGGACGGGGATGAGATCGGTGCGCTTCATCGCGTGACGACCTTACGAAAGAGCAGAGAATGCATGCGGCATCGAGGGTAAGACGAGCCGATTATTGCAAAGGGAACGGCTGCATCGAACTGTTACACCCAGTAGTGGCCAAGAAGCCCGAAGTCGTTGTCACATAGTTAGTTAGTTCTTTATGCTTCGAGCCGATAACCGGCTCAGCAGCACCGTAACTCACAGGAGTGACGAGATGAGGACAGCGCGTGACGTCGTAGTTCTGGTGGGCAGCCTTCGGAAGGAATCATTGACGCGGAAGGTCGCGATGGCGATGAAGAAGATCGCGCCTGCATCGATAACGCTCAAGATCGTCGAGATCCGTGATTTACAGATGTACGATTCTGATCTCGAAACTGATTCACCGCCGAGGGAGTGGACGACCTTTCGCGAGCGTGTCGTGCGCTGCGATGCGGTTCTGTTTGCGACGCCGGAATACAATCGCTCGGTGCCGGGGTGTCTCAAGAACGCTGTAGACGTCGGATCGCGGCCGAGCGGGTACGGCGTCTTCACGGGGAAGCCGGGCGCGGTCGTGAGCGTCACTCCTTACGGGCTCGGCGCGTTCGGCGCCAATCATCATCTGCGCCAGGTGCTGGTGTATGTGAACGTGCTCGCGATGGCGCAGCCGGAGGCGTACGTGTCGAAGGCCGGGGAGCTCGTCGATGCGGACTTCAACTTCATCAAGGAAGAAAGCAGAAAATTCTTCAGCGATTTCTTAGGCGCGTTCGCGAAGTGGATCGAGTTGGTGAAGGCGGGGAGCGGCGGGGAGTAGGCGTCGCGTCGCGACGCAGCTACGCATCGGCCTTCGCGGTGCGTTGGGATTCGCTTGAAGAGCCACCGATCGCACGGAGTCGCTCTTCCTGAGCGCGTCGTTCGAGCGTCTCGAGCGGAAGCGCGAGCAGCAAGTCGATTCGCCGCGCCAGCAGGAGAGCGGTCAGGCGAAAGGCCTCCCGCTTTTTCGAATCTTCTCCAACGACTTCCGCCGGATCGGGCATGCCCCAGTGCGCAAACACCGGCTGGCCCGGAAAGATCGGACAGCTTTCTTGGGCGTTGTCACAGACCGTGATGACAAAGTCCCAGCGCTCGTGCGCGATGGCATCGATCGTCTTCGGCACGTGGCCGGTCCACTCGATGCCGCGCTCTCGCAGCGTCTCCACCGCGAACGGATTCACAATGGGAGCGGGGCGAACGCCCGCGCTCCCCACCCGGAACCGCCCCTTGCTGCGTGCAGAAAGCAACGCCTCGGCGATCTGGCTTCGCGCCGAGTTGCCGGTGCAGAGAAAGAGGACGCTCAACGGCTCGGGGGTCGAGCTCACGAGCAGCAATCGGGGCCGCAGCATGCAGGCGTGGTGCGAGCGTCCTTCTTCGCCGGTTTCGTTGCACGAACGAATGCGCTCATGAACTTTCCGTCGATTTTCTGCGCGAGCCCGTTTGTGTCGAGGCCCGCCGACGCCAGAAAGGCTGTGGCATCTTCGGCGGAGTAGAATCGCGTCGGCTCGATGCTGGAGTCGATGAATCCCGCGTCGGCGAGCATATGCTCGAATTCGGACTCCTCGAGCGCGCCGGCCACGCAGCCCACCCAGAGCTCCATGCTTTTTCGAATGTTCTCGGGCACGGGGCCGCGCACGACGACGTCGCTCACGGCAAAGCGGCCGCCTGGCTTCAGCACGCGGAATGCCTCTGCGAGGACACGGCGCTTGTCGCCGGAGAGGTTGATGACGCAGTTGCTGATGATGACGTCGACCGAATTGTCGGGGAGCGGGATCGCCTCGATCTCTCCCTTGAGGAATTCGACGTTCTCGACGCCGGCATCGCGCTGATTGCGATGCGCCAGCTCGAGCATGTTGTCGGTCATGTCCAGACCGTAGGCTTTCCCGGTTGGGCCCACGCGACGGGCGGAGAGCAAGACGTCGATTCCACCGCCGGAGCCCAAATCGAGAACGATTTCTCCCGGCTTCAGCTCCGCGAGAAACGTCGGATTACCGCAGCCGAGCGAGGCGAGGAGTGCGGCCTCCGGCAGCTGGTCGCTCTCGCCGTTGATGTACAGGTTCGATGTGATCGGGTCGATTTGCCCATTGAAGGCGGCGCCGCCACAGCACGAGTTGATGGTGCCGGGCGCCGGCGTGCAGCAGGCCCCGGTATTTGCGTCGGACTGTTTCACCGTGTCGAGAACCCGACGGGCGGCTTCGCCGTACTTCTCTCGCACGATCTGCGTCATCTCCGAATCGTTTGTCATTTGCGTGTCCTCGGTTCAATCAAGAAAGGTTGATGTGTTGTGCACGCGGCAACTCCATTTGAAGCTGAGTCAGCAGCAGCGGCCAGTGACGCGCAGCTCTCGGCGCTTCGCGGAGGAGTGAAGCGAAACGACGATGTCGTGGAGCTCGACGAGCGCGTCCGGGACGAGCGCGTAGTACGACCAGCGGCCTTCCTTCCGATCGGTGACGAGCCCGGCTTCCTTCAGGACGCGCAGGTGAAAGGAGAGACGGGACTGCGCGGCATCCAGCGCGTCCGTCAACTCACAGACGCAGCGCTCGCCTCCGCGCAGCTTCTCGATGATCTCCAGACGGGTGACGTCCGACAGCGCATGAAAGAGTGAAGCGGCGTAAGCGGGATTGGCTGTCAGCGTCGAAGGGCTCATACCCGAATATTATATCAAGGAATATTGATTTGTCAACTGTCACCCGTCGCGGGGGCGACGAACCCATGAAATCAGGAACCCTGCACGCCGGCTGCCGAAATCACGGATTGGCGCCAACACCACCCGCGTGGTGCCCCATTCGCTGCGCTTCCATGAAACGATGGATGGCCATGAGCGCGACAGTGTCTACAGTGCTCATCACCACTTCCCCGCCACGCGGCAAATCATGGTACGCGTAGGCAATGACGTCGCGTTTCTGAGCCATGATCGCCGTTCCCGGCATGGTTTGCATGTGTACGAATTGCGGCGTCGAGAAGTCTCCGGTTTGAAACGCGTGCTGTATGAGATGCAGATGCGCGCGGATCCGGGCGACGTCGAGCGAGTCGTTCGTATCGCGTTGAAGCTCGATTCTGCCACCATCCGGAAGCGCGTCGAATCGATGCGTCGATGTCGATTGATCGACACCCATCGCCATCCGGCCTCGCTGCTGCATCGCGGCGAAGGTGGTGTCCGCTGCGGTCGACCCTGGATCTCGCGTCGCGCGCGAGCGTGAGCACGCGGCGCACAGCGCGATCATGAGCGCACCTTGGACGAGCGGCTTGAGACTCGACATGGCGGATGCTCCAGTGTTGCGTAGGGGAATCGTTTGGGAGCAGAGCCTGAATAGTGTCGCGGCCCGCGCAATCCGTCTGGAACTTTCGTCTCCATGGGCGGAGCTGCGCGAATATCTCACGAGAAGCGGGAAGCCAACCGGCGCAGCGCATGCACGTCGAGAACTTCGATGCGCCCCTTTCCGGCAGAGCGAAGAATTCGCTCAGCGCGCATCGCACGCAGCGCGCGCATCACCACTTCTCGTACGGTGCCAAGCTCCTCGGCGAGCTCCCTCTGCGTCATTGTCACGACTGGCCCGTCCGCAATCGCCAGCTGCTCCAGCAGGAAGCCGCTCAGACGCGCGCGAACGTCCGCGGTCGCCAGCCCATCCAGACGATCGGCGAATTCGCGAATCCGCTTCGCCAATCTTCCCAGGAAGAACAGTGCGACCTCGGGCGAGCTACGCATCGCGTCGGCTATCGCGATGCGGTCCAGGTACGCCGCGTCGACGATCGAATGCGCTATCGCCGTCGCCGGATAGGGATGGCGGTCGAAGAAGGGCACCTCTCCAAGCGTTCCGCCCTTTCGCTCCACGTGCAAGACATGCTGTCTGCCGCGCGAGATGCGGACGACGCGCACCTCCCCATCCAGGACGACGAATATGCCATGTGATTCGGCGCCCTCCCGAAAGAGCGCCTCTCCGGCCGCGAAACGCCGAAGTCGCGCGCGCGAGGCAAAGGCCGCCGCCGCGGGAGCGGGAAGCGAACGGAAGCCGTCGAGGTCGGCAAGGCCAGCCGTCATTCTCGTTGTCGCCAGGGGAGGAGGCTCTCGAAAGCTTCGCCCGTGCGCTCGCGAAGTCCAGTCGCGCCTTTGCCGACAACGCAGTACGATTCTTCCACCCTCGACCAACCCGGCCCCGTGAACATTTCCCTCAAGCGTTATCTCGCCGCCGGCGCCCTCTTCGCTGCCGCGTGCTCCCCGCGCACCACGACGCCCGCGCCGGCTCCCGCGCCCGCCGCCGTCGCGCACACAGTCGCCATTTACGCCGACACGCCGGTCACCGACATAGCGACGCTCGTCTCGCGCCTCGATCTCGAGAAGTACAAGGCGACGATCAAGGGGCTCACGCACTTCGGCGACCGGCGACAGGGCACGGCGCGCAACGCGCAGGCCGTCGACTGGATCCAGGCGCAGCTCGAGAGCTACGGGTGCAAGACGGCGCGCATCGTGTACGACTTCCAGCCCCCGCCGCCCCGCGTGCGCACGCCAATGGACTCCGTCGCGCGCGCGCGCGCCGCGCGAAATGCCATCGGCGGCGGACGGAATCGCGGCGCGCAGATGCCCACCGGCGTCAACACCGATTCCGCGCGTCAGCCCGACGCGAAGCTCCGCGCGCTCGACACGCCGCAGAGCGTCGCAGGCGAGCGGCAGGAGGTCTATTGCACGAAGGTCGGCACCACGCATCCGAACGAGATGTACATCGTCGGCGGACATATGGATGGCATCGGCTGGGGCGAGGCCGCGAACGATGATGGCTCCGGCACCGCGCTCGTGATGGAGCTCGCGCGCGTCTTCTCGTCGCCCGACGTGCGCACCGATCGCACGATTCGCTTTGCGCTCTGGAACAACGAGGAGACGGGGCTCGACGGCGCGAAGGCGTACGTCGCGCAGCGCCAGGCGCTGCAGGGGATCGAGTCGCCGAAGGGTTCGGGGCAATATCCCGAGCCAAAATGGCTTGGCATGGTGCAGCACGACATGATGATGTTCGACCACGGGATGCCGAAGCCCGACGGCACGATGGCGAAGGAGCAGCGCTCCGAAGCCGACGTCAACATCGAATTTCAATCGCGCTCGAAGTACGCGGCCGATGCAGAGAAGCTCGCGTGGGCGTTCGCCGATGCGAATGAGCAGTACGCCACCGACTATCCGGCGCAGGTGGGGCGGCACATGACGAACACGGACTCGTCGCCGTTCATGGACATCGTCCCGGCGATCAGCATGCGCGAGAACGAGCGCGGCGCGCAGATCGGCGATGGGTGGGATCCGCAGTGGCATCAGCCCACCGACGTCTTCTCCTTCTACACCGACAACGACTTTCGCCTGGGGCTCAACGCGGCGCAGACGGCGCTCGGCGCCATCGCGACGCTCGCGGGGGCGCGCGTGGGTCCGGGCGCGGCGACTCCGGCGCCGTAGGCGCCCGGAGGCGGCCGGCGCCCAGGTTGAAAGTATTTGTTATGACAGGTATGTTTCACGCATGAACAGTCACCTGCAGCGCGAGATCAAGCAGACCAAACCCTTCGCGAGGCCGAGCGATGAGGCGCTGCTCTCGATTCTCCGTACGGCCACGATACTGGAGCATGGCACGAACGAGCTGCTCCGCCCCTACGGGATCACGATGACGCAGTACAACGTGCTGCGCATTCTGCGGGGAGCGGGGGCGCGGGGGCTGTGCGGCAGGGAGATCGGCGAGCGGCTCATCTCGAGCGTGCCGGACGTTTCACGTCTGCTCGACCGCATGGAGGTCATGGGGCTGCTGACCAAGGAGCGCGACTCCGGGGATCGGCGGCACGTGACGGCGCGGATCACGCCGAAGGGGCGGCGGGTGCTGACCCACGCGACGAGCCCCGAGCTCGAGGCGTTCGGCCGTGAGCGGATCGAGCGGCTCGCTCCGCGGGCGGTTGAGGCCCTCACGGAGGCTTTAGCGGTGATTCGCATGGATGTGTGAACTTTTTTTTCGATCTAATAGTTGTTATAACAGGTAGTTTTATTTCTCTTTCTCGTGATTGACCCATGCATACTTCTCTTCTCGATCTCGCAACTATCAGCGCCGGGCTTCTCGTCGCCCGGCTCGCAGTCGGACTTCTGATGGCCGCCCACGGCTCGCAGAAACTCTTCGGCTGGTTCGGCGGACACGGCATCGCCGGTACCGCGGGCTTCTTCGAAGCGATCGGCTTTCGACCGGGCCGCCTCTTTGCGATCGTCGCCTCGGCGACCGAGATCGTGAGCGGCATCCTCGTTGCGCTCGGATTGCTCGGACCGATCGGTCCTGCGCTCATGCTGTCCGTGATGATCGTGGCGGCGGTGAGCGTCCACTGGAAGAACGGCCTCTTCGCCGCGAACGGCGGGATCGAGGTCGCGTTGTTCTATGGTGCCGCAGCAGTGGCGCTGGCTCTGACTGGCTTCGGGAGCTACTCGCTCGACTCGCTGCTCGGTCTGCAGCCGCTCTACACGCCGACGCTCGCCCTCATCGTGCTCGCCATCGGATTCCTCGGCGGCGTGGGCAACCTGCTCGCGCGTCGTCAGCCCGTCGTCGCAGCGTAAGCACGAGACTCCATTATGGAAATCGGGATCTATACATTCGCCGAGCGTACGCCGGATGCCAGTGGGCATCTGGTGAGCGCGGAGCAGCGGCTCGCGGATCTGCTCGAGGAGATCGAGCTCGCGGACCAGCTTGGCCTCGATGTCTTCGGAGTGGGCGAGCATCATCGTCCCGACTACGTCGTGTCGTCGCCGGCGGTGGTGCTCGCCGCCGGCGCGGCGCGCACGAAGCGCATCCGTCTCACGAGCGCCGTGACGGTGCTCAGCTCCGACGATCCCGTTCGTGTCTTCCAGGACTTCGCGACGCTCGACCTCCTTTCGAATGGAAGAGCCGAGATCATGGCGGGACGTGGCTCGTTCATCGAGTCGTTCCCGCTCTTCGGTTACGATCTCGACGACTACGATGAGCTGTTCGCCGAAAAGCTCGAGCTGCTGCTGAAGCTGCGCGCGAGCGAGAAGGCGGAGTGGAGCGGAGTGCATCGTGCGCCGATCCACGGACTGTCCGTATTCCCGCGCCCCGTGCAGAATCCGCTGCCCGTGTGGGTCGCGGTCGGCGGCACGCCGCAGTCCGTGGTGCGTGCGGCAACACTCGGCCTCCCGATGGCGCTCGCGATCATCGGCGGGGAGCCAGAGCGCTTCAAGCCAATGGTCGATCTCTATCGCGAGGCGGCGAAGCGCGCGGGGCACGATCCGGCCACGCTGCCGGTAAGCATCAACTCGCACGGCTACATCGCGGACACGTCGAAGCAGGCGTCGGACGAGGCCTATCCGCCGTACTTCGACGTGATGGGACGCATCGGGCGCGAGCGAGGGTGGACACTGCCGACGCGCGCGAAGTTCGAGGCCGAGCGGTCGAAGCGGGGCGCGCTGCTGGTTGGTGATCCGCAGGAAGTGATCGACAAGGTGCTTTGGGAGCACGAGCTCTTCGCGCACGACCGCTTCCTGATGCAGATGAGCGTCGGCACGATGCCGCACGCGCAGATCATGCATTCGATCGAGCTGCTCGGTGACGTCGTTGCGCCGGCGGTACGGAAGGCGCTCGGCGCGCCCGCGACACTGGCGATCTCGAATTCCTGATCGCTAGATTCGGGCGTCGACTCGACCCGAATCCGGAGCGCGCGAATGGCAGAGTTGAAGACGGGGCTCACGGGAGCGAGCGTGAGTGCGTTCATCAAGGCGATCCCCGACGCGACGGTGAGCAAGGACGCCGCGGTGCTC
>JBDSHG010000195.1:0-4056 GCA_039918615.1 Gemmatimonadaceae bacterium
TTTCCGTACGCGCTATCGTGGACGACGATGACCAGCTCCGGTGGCCTCGCCTCCTCGTACTACGCCGACATGAAAAGCTGGTACGCGACTCACACGCAGTACACGCTCGAGAAGGCGTTCGTGCATAAGAAGGGAAGCGTCGGTGACTCGGCGAGCCGTATCTACTTCAGACGGTGGGGCTCGAATCGATGGGCGATCAATCCGGCTGAGCCGGGCGCGATTGCCTACAACGTGAATCGCATCCAGCGCGTCGTCGGATCGGAGAGCGGCGTCTTCTTCGACGAGGCATCCTCCGGCGACATCAACGCGTGGCTTCCTCCGACGCGCGAGTTCGCGAGCGGCTCGGCGTACTTCACGTCGCTCACACAGCTCGTGGGCGCGATCAGGCGCGGGCTCGGCACGAAACTCGTGATGCTGAACCTCGCCGAATACATGACGGAGGGCGACTACGCTGCAGCAGCAGCCGCCGGCGCCGTGCATCTCGAGATGTTCAACAACTTCAAGCACTCCGGAATGATCCAGCGCTGGCAATGGGCAGGGCGGCTCAATACTGCCGGCATCTTCGTCGACTTCGTCAGCACCTATAGCACGCAGGACATGGCGGGGATGGCCACGTCGTATCCCAGGGGCAATTCGTCGACGAACGTCCAGCGCGCGAAGCTCTGGGAGCTCGCGAGCTACTATCTCGCGGTTGGCGCATCGCCGAAGCTCCTGGCGCTTCAGCTCGAGAACCAGTGGAACAAGCCGTATTCCACACTGTGGACGAAGGCGCAGGAGGCGAACATCGGCCACCCACTCGCGATACGCGTTCAGACTACGCACGGCACGGATCCGGCGGGCAATCAATACATCGTCTACAACCGCGACTTCGATCGCGCGCTCATCCTGCTTCGTCTGCAGCAGGGATGGACCGCGCAGACGTACGGCGACGCGAGCGCGATTACGGTCGCACTTCCCACGGGCGAGCGATGGACACCGCTCAACGCCGACGGTACTGTCGGTGCGCCGGTGACGACGCTTCGACTTCGTAACAGCGAAGCCGCGATCCTCCTGAAGGGGAGCAGGATGTAGCGGTCTCCGCTCCACGCGCGGGCGCACGAGCCGGTTGATCCTTAGCTTTCGACGGCCGCCATCGGTCGACCGGCTCGGCGCTCACGTGTCTGGAGGGGAGCTAGCTCGCACTTGCCTGATCTATCCATCGTCTACGTGTGGGACGCCGACTATCCGTGGGATGTCCGCACCGAAAAGGTCTGCCGCGCGCTTACCGCCGCCGGCCACCGTGTGACGATCGTCGCGCGCAACCGGAAGTGGTCGCCGGAGCGCGAGCAGCTTGCCGAGGGAATGGTGCATCGCATGCGCCCGTGGCGATGGGCTGGACGGTCGCTCGATGGGTCCCTCGGCTTCCCGGCCTTCTTCAGCCCGCGCTGGTCGACGCTCGTCAACGACGCGGTGCGCGAGGCGAAAGCCGATCTCATCATCGTGCGCGACCTTCCGCTCTGCCCCACCGCCGTCGCCGCGGGACGCAAGCACGGCGTGCCGGTCGCGCTCGACATGGCGGAGAACTACCCAGCCCTCATGCGCGACCGTCGGCTTGGCTCGCGCAACGCCGTCGTCGATTTCTTCGCGAGAAATCCGAAGCTCACCGCGATGGTGGAGCACTACAGCATCGCTCACGTCGACTGGACCATTACCGTAGTCGAGGAATCCTCGCGCCGTCTCGAGAGCCTCGGTGCCAACCCGCGCAAGCTCAGCGTCGTATCGAACACACCGCCTCGCGCGCGCGCGGAGCAGCGCCACATCGCAACGCGTGCGGCGAGCGCCACGATCACCGTTGCCTACCTCGGTCTGCTCGAGGTCGCGCGCGGCATCGGCGAGATGGTCGACGCGATGAAGATCCTGCATGCCGAGCATGGTGATCGCTTTCGCGCGATCATCGTCGGAGGTGGGCGGGACGCGGAGATCTTCCGCACGCGGTCGGACGAGGCGGGACTCGACAGCTCCGTGAAATTTCTCGGACTTCTGCCGCACGCCGACGCGCTGGCGGCGATTGCTGCCGCGGATATTGGCGTCATCCCACATCACGCGACGGAGCTGTGGAACAGCACGATCCCCAACAAGCTTTTCGACTACATGGCCGCGGGGCTTCCGGTGGTGAGCTCCGACACGACGCCGTGCGCGCGTATTATAGGAGAGACGAAGTGTGGCGAGGTCTTCCGCTCGGGCGACGCGCGCTCGATGGCAGATGCGATCGCGCGCGTCGCCGAACCTGCGGCGCTCGCGGCCATGGCCGCAGCCGGGAGGCGAGCGGTAACGGAGCGCTACAATTGGGAGAACGACACGGCGACGCTGCTCGATTCGATACAGCGGATCGTCGCGGGGCGTTCTGATCCAGTGGTGTGGCACTCCCGCAACAAGACGCCATCTGCTGATACTTAGCGACCACCAAGCCGTGGCACCCAATTCGCGGGCATAACCACCGATGTCCATACCTGCCATGACTTTCCAGCGTCAGGCGACCGGAAGGCACCCGGTCGTTTCGACAGCTCCAGCCAACGCCGAGCCGCGCCCGGACCGCCTGATGCGGGCGGTCGCGCTCATGCTCTTCACGTACGTGTGGCGAATCCAGGATGCCTTCCCGATCCTCGGAAAGCTTCAACTCGCGCTCATCGCGCTCATCGCCGCGGTGCTGATGTACGCCGGCGTGAAGCATCCCGCGCGGCGCGTGCGCGCCGTCACTTCGCAACCGACATCGAAGCTGATTTTTGCGCTCATGATCATCATGATCATCGGCGTTCCGTTCAGCCTCTGGCGTGGACACAGCGCCGAGTTCGTGCTCAAGAGTTACGTGCCCGATGTCGTCTTCTACGTTCTCGTCGCGTCGACCGTTCGTACCGTCCGCGACGTCGAGTGGTACGCCCTGATGAATCTCTATGGTGCGCTCGCCTTCGCGACCGTCGTGGCGCTCTTCTTCCAGGTGGGCGGTGACGGTCGCCTGGGCGGACTCATCTACTACGACGCGAACGACTTCGCGCTCGTGATGGTCTGCACAATCCCGTTCGCCTTCTACTTTCTCGGCAAGGGGCAGAAGGCGTCTCGGCGGATCGCCGCGCTGGTAGCGCTTGGAATGTTCCTTACCGCGATGGTGAAGAGCGGATCGCGCGGCGGATTCATCGGGCTGATCGGCGTCATGCTCTACATTCTGCTGTTCTATCGGGCGATCCCGAGTCGCACGCGACTACTCATCACGGTCGCGGGTGTCGCGCTCTTCTTCGGCTTTGCGAGCGACAAGTACTGGACGATGATGGGGACCATTCTTCATCCCACCACCGACTACAACTACACGTCGAACGAAGGGCGCGTCGAGGTGTGGAAGCGCGGCATGAGCTACATGGAGCACAACCCCGTCGTCGGTGTCGGAGTCGCGGCGTATCCCATGGCAGAGGGAGGATCGGATCTCGCGCTGAGTCTGCAGGCTCAGGGAGCGGGGTTCAAGTGGTCGGTCGCGCACAACTCGTTTCTCGAAACCGGCGCGGAGCTGGGAATCCCGGGGCTCGCGGTGTTCCTCGCGATGCTGGTAGTTACCGGTGTCTCACTGTCGCGCATCTCCAAGCGCGGGAAGTTTAGGCGGTGGGTGTCGACCCGGGAGATCTCGCTCGCGCAGATGCTGATCGCGGCCATTGTCGGCTTCGCGATCTCGGGGATCTTCGTGTCCGCCGAGTACTTCGCGTACCTGTATTTCCTGCTCGCACTTTCGGTGGGGCTGATCAAGCTCGTGCGCATGCGCGCCAGCAGCGCGCCACCCCTGAAAGCGCAGATCAACGTGCGGCTCGCACCTCGCGCGGCGCCGGCGGAGGCGGACCTGGGTGCGGTGCGCAACACGATCGAAGCGACCATCCAGGGCGCAGCCACCCCGCGCTGATCGTCCGCTCGCGCGCGCCATGAATCTGCGTGGTCTCGTGAAGAGCACGATCGAGCACGGCGCGCTGTGGAGCGGCGTTCCGCGCGCCATGCGAGCACGCCGGCGCGGCGACGTGCTCGTGCTCGCGTATCACGACA
>JBDSHG010000196.1:0-30816 GCA_039918615.1 Gemmatimonadaceae bacterium
CGGTCGCTCTTCCTTGAGCTGTCCCGATCCGTGGTCGTGCCTAGCTGACCGTCGCGCCGCCTCGCTTGAGGCGACCGATCAGCGCTTCCGTCGCGCGTACGTGCAGTACGAGCTCCGCGTCTTCGCTCCGCTGATCGATTACCTCGCCCTCGCGATGCAGCTCGGCCAGCAGCCGTCCGTCGCCCACGGAGATGCGTACCTCGGAGACCGGGCGCATCGTGCGCACGCGCGTCGTGAGCGAGCGCAGGAGCGGCTCGAGTCCATCTTCCGCGACGGCCGAGACGAAGATCGAATCGGGGTATTGGTCGCGCACCCGCTCCTGGAGCGAGAGTAGCGCGTCGTTGTCGATGCGGTCGATCTTGTTGAAGACGTGGAGCACGGGCTTGTCGAGCACGCCGAGCTCGTTCAGTACGCCGTCGACGACGTGGACGTGATCCTCCCACGTCGAACGGCTCGCGTCGATGACGTGAAGAAGCAGGTCGGACTCGTTTACTTCCTCGAGCGTCGCGCGGAAGGACGCGACGAGATGGTGCGGCAGCTTGCGGATGAAACCGACGGTGTCCGTCACCAACGCCTTCTGGTGCTCGCCGAGCTTGACCTCGCGCGTGAGCGGATCGAGGGTCGCGAACAAGCGATCCTCGACGAACACCTGCGAGTCGCCCGCGAGGGCGCGCAGCACCGAGGACTTTCCGGCATTCGTGTAACCGACCAGTGACACGCGGAATTCACCCCTCCGCGAATGACGCTGCACCACGCGCGCACGTGTCACGTCGACGAGACGCTCCTTGAGCAGCTTGATGCGATTGTTGATGAGCCGCCGATCGGTCTCGAGCTGTGTTTCGCCGGGACCGCGCATGCCGATGCCGCCGCGAAACTTCTCGAGGTGGGTCCACATGCGCGTCAGCCGCGGAAGCGTGTACTCGAGCTGCGCGAGCTCCACCTGCATCTTCGCCTCGCTCGTGCGCGCACGCGTCGCGAAGATATCGAGGATGAGCTCCGCACGATCGACGACGCGCGTGTTCAGCGCGGTCTCGACGTTGCGCCCCTGCGCAGGGGACAGCTCGTCATCGAAGATGATGATGGTGGCCTGCTTGTCCTCGATCGCGAGCCGCAGCTCCTCGATCTTCCCCTTGCCGAGGTAGGTTCCCGGATGCGGGCGGTCGAGCATCTGCGTTACCTCGCCCACCACCGTCGCCCCCGCCGTATCCGCGAGCTCGGCCAGCTCCTCGAGATGTTCGTTCAACAAATGGCGCGCGCGTGCCGACTTGATGGGCGCGCCTACCAGGATCGCGCGCTCTGCGGGCGCATGGAGATCGATGGAGTTTCGAGAGATGGCGTTACCTGTGTGGATGAGTCGTCAGCGAATGCCGCCGAGCGAATTGAAGTTACCGGTGCGGTCGTACTGAATGGTGAAATCGCCCACGCCCGAGCCGACGGTGAGATCGCCGAGGACGCGGTACGGGATGCTCCCGTTCTTCATCAGCTCCCGCCCCACCGCGTTGACGCCACTCCAGTTGAACTTGAGCGGCAGCACGACGTCCGCCGAATCGTTGCTCGGTACCGAGAAGCGCCTGTCCAGCGCGCCCGCACCGACATCGAGCGAATCGACCATTAGCTTGTACGTAACGCGCGAGGCGTCGAGGCGGTACCCGTTCGGATTATAAACGCTCAGAATGACATCGAGCGTTCCACCGGTGAGGCCAATGCCGCCGACCTTCACGTTCTTGAAGGTCACGACGGGATCCTTGAAGCCGCCTCTGCCGAGTCCAGCGCACGAGGCACTCGCCAGCGCGACGGCGGATATCAGTGCGATCTTGAGGCGCATGCTATCTCCAATCCGAATGTGTGATCAGGACGCGTCGGACGAAGGATCGTCGCTCGCGGCCTTGTTCCTGATCTCGGCCCACCACGCGAGCCGCTTGCTGATCTCCTTCTCGAAGCCGAAGCGCCCCGGCTCGTAGAGCACCGTACCGCGCAGCTTGTCGGGAAGATACTCCTGCGGAATGTAGGCGTCCTCCGCGTCGTGCGCGTATTGATACCCTTTATGGTACCCCAGTTCCTTCATCAGCGCGGTGGGCGCGTTGCGAATGTGCAAGGGTACTTCCTCCGCCGGCGACTCGCGCGCCGCCGCGAGCGCGGCGGACAGCGCTGTCTTCGCACTGTTCGACTTCGGCGCCGTCGCCAGATAGATCGTCATCTCGGCGAGCGGCAAATAGCCCTCCGGCGCGCCGAGCATGTGCCACGCATCGCGCGCGGCAACGGCGAGCTGCAGCGCGTTCGGATCCGCGAGCCCGACATCCTCTGCCGCCATCGCGATCGCGCGACGAAAGATCGTCATGGGATCCTCGCCGCCTTCGATCATGCGCGCCATCCAGTAGAGCGCGCCCTGCGGATCCGAGCCGCGCAGCGACTTGTGATACGCGGAGAGAAGATTGAAGTGCCCCTCGCCCGACTTGTCGTGGTGTGCGAAGCGGAGCTGCAGCGCCTCGCGCGCGACGGCTACCGTGATGTGCCCCCTCGCCCCGACGTGCGATGCCGCGGCGTCGAGCACCGTGAGCGCGCGACGCGCGTCGCCGTCGGCCTCCGTCGCGATGACGGCGAGCGCGTCCTCGTCGACGATCAGCTCCTGCTCGCCGAGCCCGCGCGTCCGGTCGTCGAGCGCCGAGCGAAGCACCGTGGTGACAGCGTCCGGCGTGAGCGCCTTGAGCACGAAGACGCGTGTGCGCGAGAGCAGCGCGCCATTGATCTCGAACGACGGGTTCTCGGTCGTTGCTCCGATCAGTGTGACGGTGCCGCGCTCGACGTGCGGAAGAAAGGCATCCTGCTGCGCACGATTGAGGCGGTGGATCTCATCGACGAAAAGCACGGTGCCGCGCCCGCTCATCGCGAGCCGCTCCTCGGCCGCGGCGATGATCTCGCGCACGCGCGGTACACCCTCCGTGACGGCGGAGAATGGGACGAACTCGCGCTCCGTGTAGTTCGCGATCAGCAGCGCGAGCGTGGTCTTGCCGCTTCCGGGCGGTCCCCAGAAGAGCATCGACGTCACCTTCCCGCGCTCGATCGATTCGCGCAGCGCCATCCCCGGCGCGAGCAGATGCTCCTGCCCGACGAATTCGTCGAGCGATGCGGGACGCATGCGCGCCGCGAGTGGCTGGGAGCCAGCGGGCGGCGTGAATAGCGATGGGGCGGGAGTGCCTCCCGGCGGTCGGCCGCGCACGCTCCTCGACGGTGCCATGCTCAGATCCCCGCTACGGCGCGCGTCGCGAAGTACAGGGCGCACCCCGCAACGAAGGCGAGCTGCGGGCGCCAGTCCGTCTTCCCCTGAAATTCCGGAACGAGATTCGAGGCAGCCACGTACAGCGTTACTCCAGCAGAGAGTCCGAGTCCGATCGCGTCGAGCGCTGGTGCGGCGTCCGTCACGACGACACCAGCTATCGTCGAAAGGCCGAGCGCGAGCCCCGCCTGCACCGCTCTTGCACGCCCCGCGCCAGCCGCCAGGAAGAGACTCGCAATCGCGAAGCCCTCGGGCAGCTTGTGCAGCACGATGGCGATGAACACGAGCGAGCCGAGCGCGGAGCTGACGTGGGAGGCGCTCGCGATCGCGACACCGTCGACGAAGGTGTGCAGCAGCAGTCCGGCGAGCGCCGAGACGCTGACGAGCTCCGTGACCTCGTGCGTCTCCTCGCCGAAGTGGAAGTGCGGCGCGAGCATGTGCTGCGTGAGATGCACGAGGAGATAGCCGGCGAGCGCGGCCATCGCCCCGCGCGCGCCGGAGCGCTCGATCGCCTCGGGAAAGATATCGGTGAGCGTCACGCAGATCATGAAGCCCGCGGCGAGCGCGATCATCGCATCGAGCGCGCGCGTGCTCCACTTCGCGCGTGTCGCGACCACGAGCGCGCCGACGACGTTCGCCGCCGCGGCGACGAGTGCGTAGAGGATCGGCGTGTGCGTCACTCCGCCTTCATCCCGAGCGAATCGACGAACGTGTCGAGTGCGAACTCGAGCTCGGGAGCGGGAGGAAACTCGTGCCGGGAGAGCTTCCAGCTGTTCGTGCGTACGAGTCGCCGCTCCTCGAGCCCCTTCCCCTGCAACAGATAGAGCCAGCGATCGGTGCGCGCGTAGATGAAGAGCTCGAGCATCGGATTGAGCGTCAGCTGGTCCTCGCCAGAGTAGACGGCGATCTCGACGCCGCCTGCCGCAGCGACGAGCGTCTTGATACGGGTGAGCGCCTCTCGGACATCGGGGAGTGGGAGTCGGTCGCCGCGCCACTTCCGCTTGCCGCGTGCATCGACGACGACGAGATCGATGGCTGGCGGTAGCTGGTCCATGAGCGCCAGGAAGAGATCGACGATGCGCTCCGCGTGCGCAACCACGTGCGCACTGTAGTAGTCCTCTTCCTTCGTGAAGACGAAGCCATCGGCGGCAGTGCGAAAGCGCTTCCATACCGACGTCTCCGGCTGGCGGCCGCGAAACCACATGCGCTAGCTCTCCGGGGACGGTGACTGTGGCCCTGCGAGTGCGCGCGCGCGCGCGAGCAGCTGATCTTTGGTGTTGCGCGCCGGATCGTCGAGCACCCAGTCGAGCAACGCACGGAGCGTGGCGCCGAGCTGCGGGCCGGCCTTGATGCCTACGTTCATGAGGTCGGCGCCATCGATGGAAAGATCGCCGGTCTCGACCGGATCGCGAAGAGCGACCGACTCGGCCCTTCCTCGCAAAGCCGCGAACGCCTCGCGGCTGCGCTCGTCCCAACCTTCCCCCGCTTCCGCCTCGAAGCGCGCACCGGCCACCGAGAAGAACGCATCGACGCGTGTACGGCCGATCACCGCGACCCAGCGGCGCACGGTCGCATCCGGTGGCGGCGCCCCGAGCGCGAGCGCATCGCGAATCGGCGTTCCCAACGCGTGCCAGCGCTCGACCAGGTCGCCGATCCAGCGCACGCGATCATTCGAGAATCGCAGCTCGCGCAATGCCGCGCGCGCGGGCGCAGGAGGCACGTCGAGCATGAGCGCGGTGAGCCGGTTGACCGTCCGATGCTCTTCGGCCGCGCTCGATGCGCGCGGAAGCAGATTTAGCGTGCGGAGCGCCACATCGCGCATCGATGCGAGCGACGGAATGAGCGCCGCGAGCGCGCCGCCGTCCCGCCAAAGTCCGAGCGCGTCGCCGGGCCGCTCCACCTGCACCATCGTCTTCTCGATCTCCTGCTGCACGCGCTCCATCGAGAGCCGAGCAAGATGAGGTGCGGACGCGACGATCGCTGTCCACGTCTCCGCCTCGATAGCGAAGCCGAAGCGCGCGGCAAAGCGCATCGCCCGCAGCGCACGGAGTCGATCCTCGCGCATCCGATCCGCCGCGACGCCGACCGCGCGCACCAGCTTGCGCTTCAGATCCTCCTGTCCGCGAAACGGGTCGTGCAGCTCGCGACTCTCGGGGCCGTATGCGATCGCGTTGATCGTGAAGTCGCGCCGCGCGAGATCCTCGTCGAGGCTCGCGCCGAACTCCACCACCGCGTGCCGCCCATCGGTGTGCACATCGCGCCGAAAGGTCGTGACCTCGTGCATCGCACCCGCGGCGTCCAGTACACCAACGGTCCCGAAGTCGACCCCGACGGGAACCGTGCGCCGGAAGAGTCGCTGCACCTGCGGTGGCGTGGCGGCCGTCGCTATGTCCCAGTCGAGGTTTCGGTGCCCCAGGAGGGCATCGCGCACCGCGCCGCCGACGAACCAGCTCTCGTGCCCCGCACGCATCAGCGTCTGTGCAATTGCAAGCACAGATGCGGGAGGCTGAAGCAGCGCGCCACGCCCCTCGGAGGCATCAAAACCGCTAGCTTTACTCACCTATGCATCTCACCGACATACTCGACGGAAGCGCCGCCACTCCCGACTTCAAGATGGCCGTCCTTTCGGTGAGCAAGCGGGTCCGCACGTCACTCGTCGCCGCCGCGCGTCCCGTGCCGCACGTGAAGATCGTGCGGCTTCTCACGCACCTGCTCGAGGTCGAGCCCGCGCTCGAGATCGTCTCGGTGCGGATCAGCGCGGACTCCGGCTGCTCGGATCTCACGGGTGTGATCGACGTGATGTGCGCCGATGGTGCGCGACGCTTCGCATTTTCGTGGGACTGCGCCTGGCGCGCCTCGGAAATGGGATGGACGGACTGCTTCGGATTCCCCGACCAGATGCGTGCGGCGCGCGAGTACGACTGGCGCTGCTTCAAGAGCTGGCAGGCGGTGGGCGAAAACCACAGCGAGCGCTTCGCGATGGCGTGATCGCTCGCGCCGTGCGACATGCTATCCGCACAGCACCGCTCCGCCGTTGACGTTCAGGACCTCGCCCGTGATGTGCCGCGCGTAGTCCGAACAGAGAAACACGATGGGCCCGGCGATGTCTCGCGCGGTCGCGACGCGCCCCAACGGAATCGTCTTCTCCACCTGTACCCGCCCATCGCCCACGAGCGATGCCGCGGCCATCTCCGTATCGACCCACCCCGGCGCCACACTGTTGAAGGTGATGTCGCGCGGCGCGAGCTCCACCGCCACCGATTTCACGAACGAGATCATCGCGCCTCGCGACGCTGCGTAGTCCGAGTGCCCGGCCTCGCCGCGCTGCCCCGCGGTGCTCGACACGAGCACGATACGCCCATGATCCGAGATTGCGCGGATCGCCGCCCGTGACGTCGTGAACATCGAGTCGAGATTCGCACGCATGGTAGTATGCCAGCGATCGTCGCCCATCTCGCCGAGCGGGACGTAGTCAACGGGCCAGATCCCGGCGTTGCCGACGAAGAGATCGAGCCCGCCGAACTCGCGCTTTGCGCGCGCGAACAGCGACTCCGTCCCTCCGGTAGCGCTCAGATCCGACGCGTGCGCGAAGGCCCGGACGCCGAGCGCCGCCATCCGGCGGACGACGTCCTCAGCATCCTTCTCGCGATTACGATAGCCAATCCCGACATCCGCCCCGCACTCCGCGAGGAGAATCGCGGTGGCCGCGCCGATGCCGCGCGAGCCGCCGGTGACCAGTGCACGCTTTCCCTTGAGATCGATCATAGCTCCCGCTCGATGAGCTCGCAGATGGCGTGCTCAATGCAAAGGTGGAGCTCCTGCGCGCGGTCGGTGCGCTGAGTCGGGATCACGACGGTGA
This sequence comes from Gemmatimonadaceae bacterium, assembly GCA_039918615.1. Classification (GTDB taxonomy): domain Bacteria; phylum Gemmatimonadota; class Gemmatimonadetes; order Gemmatimonadales; family Gemmatimonadaceae; genus FEN-1250. Next base: position 7,134 of record JBDSHG010000196.1, read on the forward strand.
CATCAGCGAGCGCGCGCAGGGCGCCGCCGTCACGCGCCGAAAACGCCAGCACCTTCGCGCCAGCGCGATGCGCCGCCTCCGCCGCCCGGAGTACGTTGCGCGACTCGCCACTCGTCGAATGAATCACCAGTAGATCCCCCGGTCGCACGAGCGCCTCGACCTGTCGCGCAAAGACGTGCTCGAAGCCCAGATCGTTCGCGGCGGCCGTCAGCAGCGATGTGTCGGTCGTGAGCGCGATCGCCGCCACCGCGCGACGCGCGCGCATGTAGCGCACCACGTACTCCGTCGCGAGATGCTGCGCGTCGGCCGCGCTCCCGCCGTTCCCGCAAAAGAAGAGCGTCCGCCCAGCCTGCACCGTCGCACGGATCAGCGCCGCGGCACGATCGAAGTCCGCCTCCAGCGCCGACGCTGCGGCAAGCGCAGTGTCCGCAAGCTCCCGTAGCGCGGCGATCACCCCCGCGCTGTCACGCTTCCCGTCCGCGCTCACGACCGCCTCATGAACATTCCTCGCAGCTTCGCGAGCATCCCCTTGTCCGTCTCCGGAATCGGCAGCACCGGCAGCACCGCTTCCCTGTTCAGCAGCCGCCGCGCGTTGATCGTGCACAGCAGCTCGGCCTGCTCGTGCGCATCGATCGCCTCGAGCCAGTCGCGCGCCATCGCCAGCGAGCGCGTGTCGCCATGCGTGTCGCTCGCGATGCAGTCGATCAGCCCCTCCTCGAGCAGCTTCCGTGCGAGCCGCGACGTTGGCGCGCCGCCGAACACCATCACTGCGTCCATCTGGATCACCGCACCAACGCTTCGCCACTGTTGCACCATCTCCGGTGTGCACTGATGATAGCGCTCGGGATGCGCGATCACCGGCGTAACTCCGCTCATGCGGATGCGGAGAATCTCCGCAGTTGCGCCCGGCGGTACGTGCATGCGCGGGAACTCCACCAGCGCCGCGCCCGAGTCGCCGAGGTGCAGATGCGGCGCGCGCAGATCCGCCCCCGGCGCGTCGAGCATGATCTCCCAGCCGAGCACGAGCTCCGGCACCGGCGGCGCATGCTCGACGAGATTCGCGAGGATCGCGCGATGCCGCTCGATCGGCGCGCGCTGCGCATCCGTGGCCTTGAGATGCGGCGTGCACACCAGCACCGTTACGCCATCCTGCCTGAATCGCTCGAGCACAGGCACGGATACTTCGACGGATGGCGAACCATCGTCGACTCCCGGCAGCAGATGCGTGTGGATGTCGATCATGCGCGCGCCGCCAGCGCCAGCGCACCGACCACGCGCGCACCCCCCTCCTCGAACGCGCCACCGATGACGACGAAGTCCGCCCCCGCATCCCGCGCGCTTCGCACCGACTCCGCGCCGCGAATCCCGCCGCCGACCAGCAAGGGTCCGCTCCACGCGGAGCGAGCCGCGCGCACGATCGACGCGCTCACCGCGCGCGACGCGCCGCTCCCCGCATCGAGATAGGCGGCGTGCATTCCGATGAGCGCCGCCGCGCGCAGATGTGCCGCCGCGACCTCCGGCTTGTCGGCGGGCAGCGGGCGCGTCTGGCTGACTGACTCCACCGAGGTCACGTGTCCGCCATCGACGAGGCAATACGCCGTGCTGATCGCCTGAACCTCCGGATGCTGCAGAAAGAATGGCACCGCGCGCACGTGCTCCTCGATGAGATACTGCGCGTTCCGCCCTGAGACCAGCGATAGCAGCAGCACTGCATCGACACCCGCATCGAGTTGCGACGCCATCGCCGGAAATTGCACCAGCGGCAGCTCCGGCGCCGCATGCTTGATGCGCGCCGACAGCTCGCCATCCTCGCGCGCGGGTCCGAAGCTATTCCCCAGCAGCAGCAGCGCGGCTCCCTCCCCCGCCGCGCGCCGCGCCAGCTCCTCGGCCCCCGCCGATGTCGTGCGGTCGGGGTCGATGAGCACCGCGAGCCCCGAGCGCCCGGAAAGGATGCTCGCGTTCATGCGTGGAGCGAAGGAGAGGCGAGCTTCGCAATCGCCGCCATCGCGGACGTCGCGCGAGCAGCGAGAGTCTCCGGCGACTCGCTCGCCGCCTCGAAGGCGTACGTCACCATCGCATCTACTGCAAGGAGATCGAGAGCGCGCGCGCGCCCCGCGCAGCCGAGCGCAATGAGCTCCGCGAGCAGCGACTCCGCCGTCGCCAACACTACCTCGTGCGCGCTCGACGAGGGGTCACTCAACCGCGCGCCGAGTAGCACGCGAAGCCGTGCAGCCAACGGCGGCGGCGGCGCGGGTGTACGGGCCGAGAGCCACTCGCCAACCGTCACGCGGCAACGCCCAGCGCCGCGCGCACCACCGACGGCGCCTTCGCGATCGCCTCACCGATCCGCGACGCATCCGGAATTCCCGCCTGCGCCATGTGCGCCTTGCCGCCACCCCGGCCCCCCGCTGCCTCCGCGATCGGCTTGATGAGCTGATCCGCACGCACGCCCTTCTCGCGCAGATCGTCGGTGACGATGACGATCAGCGTGCTCTTCCCCTCGCCGAACGAGGTCGCCAGCACGCCGACGCCGCTGCCGAGCTGCTCGCGCAGCGCGTCGCCGAGCTGTTGCAGCTCCTTCACGTCGCCCGCGGTCACGCTCGACGAGACCAGGCGCGATGCGCCGATCGTCTCCGCTCCAGCGAGCAGCTGTTGCAGCTGATCGCCGCCGCCGCGCAGACTCTCCTCGAGTCGCTTCTCGAGCTTCCGTCGCTCGTCGAGCAACGTCTCCACGCGCTTGACGACGCCATCCGCCGGTGCGCGCAACAGCTCGCCGATCTTCTGCAGCCGCAGCTCCTCGCCGCGAATCAGCTCGTACGCGCGCGGCCCAGTCACCGCCTCAATGCGCCGAATTCCCGCCGCGACGCCATTCTCGCTCACGATCTTGAAGAGTGCGATTTGCCCCGTACTGCGCGCATGCGTGCCGCCGCACAGCTCCACGGACAACTCGGGAATGCTGACGACACGCACCACGTCCCCATACTTCTCGCCGAAGAGCGCCATCGCGCCGGACGCGACCGCATCGCGATACGGGCGCTCGACGGTGCTCACGTCGACGTTCGCCCAGATGCCGCGATTTACGACCTCCTCGATCTCCGACAGCTGCTCCGGCTTGATCGGCCCGTGATGGTGAAAGTCGAAGCGCAGACGATCCGGCGCCACGAGCGACCCGGCCTGCGTCACGTGCTCACCGAGTACCTGGCGCAGCGCCGCGTGCAGGAGATGCGTCGCGGTGTGATTGCGCTCCGTGTCGCGCCGACGATCCGCGGGAACGTGCGCGTGCACGCGATCGAAGTGGAATTCGCCCGTGAGCTCACCGATCGCAACATGCCGGCCGTCGACCTTCTTCACCTCGTCGACGTCCACCTTCCAGCCTTCGCCCGCAATCTCCCCTGCGTCGGCGATCTGACCGCCGGACTCCGCGTAGAACGGGGTCTCCTCCAGCACTACCGCGAGTCGTCCCGCAGGGAGCCGGCGAATCGCGACGACTTCGGTGTCCGCCTCTGTCACGCCGTAGCCGACGAAGTTCGTCGACTGCGCCGCGGCGCCGGGCTTCTTCTCCCATGACGCAAAGTCCGCGAGCCCTTCATCCGCGACGCCAAGGTCACGCCCCTTGCGCTCCTCGCGCGACTGCGAGCGCTGCGCCTGCAGCGAGCTCTCGAAGCCCGCGATGTCGACGGTGTAGCCACGCTCATGCGCCATCAGCTCCGTGAGATCGATCGGGAAGCCGAAGGTATCATAGAGACGGAACGCATCGCCGCCGCTGATCGTCCCGCGGATCGCGGTGGAGCCCTGCGTCGAATTGAGCGGCGCGAGCTGGTCGAAGCGCAGCATCCCTTCCTCGATCGTCGCGAGGAAGCGCTCTTCTTCCGCGCGCGTCGTGTCGGCGATGAGCGTGCGGCGCTGCGCGAGCTCCGGATACACATCCGACATCTGGTCCACCACGACACTCACGAGCTTGTCGAGCGTCGGCTCGCGGCGACCGAGCAGCCATGCGTGACGAACGCCGCGTCGGAGAATGCGGCGAAGCACGTAGCCGCGCCCCTCGTTCGACGGAAAGACGCCATCGGCGATCAGAAACGTGATCGCGCGTGCGTGATCGGCAAGCACGCGGAAGGACACCGCGTCGTATGTCACCGGTCGGTTACCCTTCGGTGGAACGGCGGGCCACACTGCGGTTCCCACGCCCGCTCCAGGCCGATCGTCGTACGACATGCCGAGCACCTCCTCGGCCTTCGTGATCAACGGGACGAAGAGGTCGGTGTGATAGTTGTTCGTCACGCCCTGCAGCACCGCGGCGATGCGCTCGAGCCCCGCGCCCGTATCGACCGACGGCTTGGGGAGCGGCGTGAGCACGCCGTCCTGCTGCCGGTCGAACTGCATGAAGACGAGATTCCAGATCTCGAGGAAGCGCCCGGCTTCGGCGCCCTCGACGAACGCATCACGCGAGAACTCGGTGCGCACGGTGTCGGTCCACTCGCCCGTCGCGCCCGCAGGGAATGCCCAGTCGCCGGCGATGTGTGCGAGGTCGACATAGATCTCCGTGCAGGGGCCGCATGGTCCCGTGTCGGCCATCTGCCAGAAGTTGTCGCGCTCGCCCAACCCGTAAACCCGGCTGTCGGCGATCCCCGTTATCTCCGTCCAGAGCGCGCGCGCCTCGTCATCCGACTCGTAGACCGTGACGCGCAGATGCTCCTTCGGGATCCCGAGCTCGACGGTGATGAATTCCCACGCGAAGCGAATCGCATCGCGCTTGAAGTAATCGCCGAAGGAAAAGTTGCCGAGCATCTCGAAAAAAGTGTGGTGCCGCGCAGTGTGCCCCACCTGTTCGAGATCGTTGTGCTTTCCTCCTGCGCGCACGCACTTCTGCGCCGTGGTCGCGCGCACGCCGAACGACGCACGCTCCTGGCCGAGGAAGATGCGCTTGAACTGCACCATTCCGGCGTTGGTGAAGAGGAGTGTCGGATCGTCCGCGGGGACGAGTGACGAGCTGGGGCGGACCGCGTGCGCGTTGCGCTCGAAGTACGAGAGGAAACGCTGGCGAATCTCGGATGCGCGCATAAGCCTCACAATATACCGCGCCCGGTACTCCGGGGCACGGGCTATTCGAGGTTGTCCGCCTCGCTGCTCCCCGGGAGCGCGTCCATGACGCGGCAGATTGCGGAGCCGGCGTATCCGCGCCGCGCGAGAAATGCGTAGAGCCGTCGGCGCGCCGTGGCCGGATCGGCGGTGCGCAGGGTGCGCATCTTCTTCGCGGCGACCTGCGCGATCTGCGCATCCTCGTCGACCTCGTCCTCCTCCAGCACCTCGGCCAGCGCCGCATCGATGACGTCGCGCGCGACGCCGCGGCGCCAAAGCTCGGACTGCAGGCGCCGGCGCGAGAGCCCCGCGCCCGCGATCTTCGCGCGGATGAACTGCCGCGCGAACTGGGCATCGTCGAGCGCGCCGAGGGTGATGAGGCGCTCGACGGCGGCGACGACGTGCTCCGCGGGCTCGCCCTTCCGCACCAGCATCCGCTCGAGGTCGCGCGCAGCACGCGGACGGGCAGCGAGCATCGCGATCGCGCGGTCGAAGGTATGGAGCGCGGCCGACTCGACGGCGACGCGATTCGCCATCGTCTCGCCATACACCACGCCGATGCGAACGCCCAGGCGTTCGATGCCATCGAGAGAAAGCGTCGCGACGACGGACCCGTCGACGAGAATCTCGAAGCGGCCCGGATGGCGGGCGCTCGCAGAGATGGCGGTGATGTGCGCGAGACTCGCGAGCGAGCTGGCGGAGGCGGCGGCATCGGCGTCGCCGGTCAGGCCTCCGAGCGCCAGCGAGGGGGACGAGCGCTCACTCATTCAGATATCGCAGCAGATGTACGCATGACGACCCCCCGAGATGCACGAAGTGCCGAAGGGGAAGGGTGCGACGAAGACAGTTTCCGGGTGCCTTCGCCACTCCACCTCGCCCTTCGGCACGATTTCGCCGACGTGCTGGTGCTACTCGTCGCTCTCGACCTCTTCGACCTCTTCGACCGCTTCGACCGCCAAGGCGCCAGGATCCTTGATCCCCAGCACGACTTTCACCTTCTCCTCGATCTCCAGCATCATGCTGTTGTTGTCCTTCAGGAACATCTTCGCGTTCTCTCGGCCCTGCCCGATGCGCTGGCCGTTGTAGCTGTACCAGGCGCCCGACTTCTCGATGATGCCGGACTCCGACCCAATGTCGACCAGAAGAGACGTGTGGCTGATCCCTTCCGCGTACATGATGTCGAACTCGGCCTGCTTGAACGGCGGCGCCACCTTGTTCTTCACGACCTTCACGCGGACGTGCGACCCGACAACCTCTTCCTTGTCCTTGACCGGCCCAATGCGGCGAATGTCGAGGCGGACCGACGCATAAAACTTGAGCGCCTTGCCGCCGGTGGTCGTCTCGGGGTTGCCGAACATGACGCCGATCTTTTCGCGGAGCTGGTTGATGAACACGACGGACGTCTTCGACCGCGCGATCGCGCCGGTGAGCTTGCGAAGCGCCTGGCTCATGAGGCGCGCCTGCAGTCCAACGTGCGAATCACCCATCTCACCCTCGATCTCGGCCTTCGGCACCAGCGCGGCGACGGAGTCGATGACCACGATATCGACGGCGCCCGAGCGCACGAGAATCTCGCAGATCTCGAGCGCCTGCTCGCCGGTGTCCGGCTGCGACACGAGAAGGTTCTCGATATCCACGCCCAGCTTCTGCGCGTAGTCGGTGTCGAGCGCATGCTCGGCGTCGATGTACGCGGCGACACCACCGGCGCGCTGCGCATTCGCGACGACGTGCAAACAGAGCGTCGTCTTACCGCTCGACTCCGGACCGTAGATCTCCGTGACTCGGCCCCGCGGAATACCGCCGACGCCGATGGCCGCATCCAGATTGATGGCACCCGTCGGAATGACATCGATACGGACCTTCGCAGCATCGGCTCCCATCTTCATGATGGAACCTTTGCCACAGCTCTTCTCGATTTGCGCGATCGCCAGATTCAGCGCTTTCTTCTTTTCTTCCTGTCCTGTGGAGACAGCCATGCGGTCACCCAACCCGTGAAATCGTGAGACTGCCGAATCTGGCCTGGCGATAGAAAATCTATCGTCGGGACTACCTAATACCACTGCCCGAACAAAATACGAACCCCCCTGTCCGCTGTCAACCGGCTGATCGGGCCGCAAATGCATTCTCGACGTGCCGAACCCGAACCCGATCGCCCTCAATCAACACCCCAACCACGTCGAATCGAAACGCTTGTTCCTCGTCCCCATGCCTCGCGATCCACACCGCCGCCGAACGGCAGAGCTCGCGTTGCTTACGCCAGTTCACCGCCTCCACCGGGTGGCCAAAGGCCTCGCCTCGCCGAGTTTTGACCTCGACGAAGGCAACGACCCCGCTTCGCTCCGCTACGAGGTCGAGGTCCCTGTGACCGTTCCGGAAGCGGCGATCCAGTATTCGCCACCCCTTCTGCGCCAGCCAGACGGCCGCAATCCGCTCGCCTTCCGCTCCCAGCACCTGCGATGCTGCCGTCATGAACGCAAAGATGCGGGCGCCCGTCCGGACGCCCGCATCGAACCACCTCGACCATCGTCCCCGCCTCGCGGAGGCGGGGAGGCGCTATCGTCGGCCGGTCAGGACCTCGGCGTCTGCCCTTCCGCGAGCAGCAGCTCCACCTTCGCGGCCGCGATCCCCGCAACCGGCGTGTCCATCTTGAGAAGCACCTTGTCGCTCTTGCGCACCCAGAGATGCTCCTCGGTCTCGCCAACCTGGAGCGTCATCGTCCATGTGTCGAAAGTGCCGTCGGGAACGAACAGCGAATCCTGTCCGGTCACCCAGAGCTTCAACACGACGCGCGCCTGATCGCGCGGTCCGACGAACTCGGTGGTTGCATTGCCCTTGTATCCGAGCGCCAGCGGCAGCGACGCGAGCAGCGGCTCGATCCAGTAGATGTTGCCGATGAGGTCGCGCTCGTTCTTCACGGCCACGCGCACGCCACCGCCGCTATCGCCCTCGAACTTCGTGACGATGCTGTCGCGCGTGTAGTGCGTCGTGATTTCCTGATCGGGAGTGTGCACAACGCGGTGCACCGGCTCGAGCGACGTCTTCGCCACAAACAGCGACTCGGCCAGCTCCACGGTGTTGATCTTCCGCGATTCCGCGAGCAGCCACACGGCCTTGCCATCGTACGTCGTTTCGGTGAGCTCGAGGGTGCGCCAGCCGAGGCGGTGCGCCTGCCCCTGCGAGAAGATCCGCGCGACGTAAATGAGCTTCGACGGCTTGAGCACCGCAGCAGAGGGAGCGACGAGCACTGGATTCGCCGAAGCCGAGGCCATTGCCTGATCCGCGGCCGGTGCCGCAGTGGACTTCGCGGGCGACGGCGCGACGTCAGCCGCAGGCTTCGCGCCACCCGAGCACGCCGAGAGTGCGCCTCCGCAGACGACGAGCAATCCCGCAATCCAACCAGTCTTTCGAGCCTTCACGATTCCTCCAAGAGTGGCAATCCGCTCGTCCGCGCTAGCTGCCGCGCCAGAGACGTCGTTTCGAGAATCAAGAGAAAGGACAACTGCAACAGCTGGAGGACCGATTAACTCGCCGGCCCGCAGATTCGATCGATGTCATCCAGCCCTACGAGTACCTCGCGCGCCTTGGATCCATCCGCGGGGCCGAGGATGCCGGCTTCCTGGAGCTGGTCGATGATGCGCGCGGCACGCCCGTAGCCAACCTTGAGCCTCCGCTGCAACAGCGACGTCGAGCCCAGCTGGTTCTGCACCACCACTTCGGCCGCCTCGCGAAAAAGCTTGTCGCGCTCGCCAGCGACTTCGGCGTCGTTCGCATCCGATGTCGCCACCGCCTCGCGCTTCCGCATCTCCTCGAGGATGTCCGATTCGTGAGACACCGGCTCCTCGATAATGAGCCCTTCGGACTCGAGCACGCGCTTCCGTTCCGCCTTCTTCCCCTCGTACCACCCCATCAACGCTTCGGTATCCTCGGAGGAAATATAGGCTCCCTGAAGTCGCGCGGCCTCCGATTTCCCCGGTGGGATGAAGAGCATGTCACCGTTGCCGAGCAGTGACTCCGCGCCCATGCCATCGATGATCGTGCGGCTATCCACCTGCGACGCGACGCGGAATGCGATGCGGCTCGGGAAGTTTGCCTTGATCAGCCCCGTGATGACGTTGACGCTCGGCCGCTGCGTCGCGAGGAGGAGATGAATGCCGATCGCGCGCGCCTTCTGCGCGAGGCGCGCGAGCGGCGGCTCGACCTCCCCCTGCACCGTCATCATGAGGTCCGCGAGCTCGTCGATCACGACGACGATGTACGGGAGATGCTTTCCGGTATACTCGGTGTTCTCGAAGGCGACGTCCTTGCGCGTCGGGACCTTGAGCTTATCGCCGTTCTTGAGGCGGCGATTGAAATCCTGGATGTTACGGCAGCCGTTCGCGGCGAGGAGCTCGTAACGCTCCTGCATCTCCATCTCCGCCCACTTGAGCACGGACGCCGCGTCGCGGCTGTCGGTGATCACCTTGTGGCGCAGATGCGGGAGCGTGTTGTACACGGACAGCTCGACCATCTTCGGGTCGACCATCAGGAAGCGCAGCGTCTTCGGCGTGTGCTTGTAGACGAGACTCGTGATCACCGTGTTCACGCAAACGGACTTTCCCGAGCCCGTCGCGCCGGCGATGAGCAGGTGCGGCATCTTCGCGAGATCGGCGATCACCGGCTTTCCCTCGAGATCCTTCCCGAGCGCGATGGGGAGCGCGGCGCGCGCGTTCTTGAACTCGGGGCTTTCGAGCAGCTCGCGGAAAGCGACGATCTCCGACGTCGGGTTCGGCACCTCGACTCCGACGGCGCCGCGCCCTGGAATCGGCGCGACAATGCGAATGCTCGCGGCCCGCATCGCGAGCGCGAGATCGTTCGAGAGATTCGCGATCTGCCGAACCTTCACGCCCGGCGCGGGCTCGACCTCGAACTGTGTCACCACCGGCCCGGTCGTGCGCCCGACGATTTCGGCCTCGACGCGGAAGGTGCGGAGCGCGTCGGTGAGCTTCACGCCCATCGCGTCGAGCTCTCGCTTGCCGAAGTCGGGATTGCGCGGAGCGGCGGGGGTGAGGAGCTCGGGCGGCGGAAGCTCATCGTCGCCGAGTGCACCTTCGTCGGTGGCATCGATGGCGGCGGCTATGCGCTCATCGTGCTCGAGACTCAGATCGGCGCGAGACTTCTTTTTCTTCTTCCCTCGCCCGCTATCATCGAGAACGTCGCCCGTGTCCTCCTGCATCAGCGTCGGGTCGACCTGCGGCATCTCTTCCGGCGGCGGCTCGAGCAGTGCGGCGGGAACGACGAGCGACTCGATCTCCTTCCGCTTCTTGCGCCCCTTTGCCACCACCTCGGCCGCAACTGGCTCGAACACCTCGGCGCGCTGCACGCGCACGCCAATCAGCACGCGGATCGGATTCCATGCGAGCGTGAGCACCGTGAGCCCGCAGAGGAGCATCGAGACGACGAGCCACGCGCCAACCGGTCCGAAGAACGCGTACAGATAGTAGGCGACGAACGCTCCCCACAGCCCATCCACCGCCGACCGGCCCGCCTCGCCGTGTTCCGCGCCGAGCCCGCACGCGATCGGCAGCAGCACGACGAGCCCCGCGAGGAAGAGCATCCACGAGCGGTCCGTATCCGAGCGCATGCGGTCGAACAGGCGAAGCGCATGAACCGCGGGGACGAGTGGCAGCAGGATCGTTGCGGGGAGGCCGAGTAGCGTGAACAGCCCGTAGCGCAGACACGAGCCGACGGGGCCCATCAGCCCGCGCGCCTCGACGCACGAGCTGGTCACCGATTCCCCCGCGCCCACGAGGATCGTGGCGGCAAGGAAGAGCGCGAAGATCAGCAGCACGACGCCGGTGAGCTCCCGCTTGAGGCGTCCCTCCATCGACTCTAGCGCTCCCGGTCTGGGCCGAGCAGCGTGATCTGCCGATCCTGGAAGATGGGGATCACGGGGCACGAATCGATCTTCGCGCAATCCTCGAGATCCTGCGCGAAGCCCGCTGCGACGAGCGCCTGTCCGGCTTCGGAATCCGCGAAGAGCTGATCGAGGCGGTCGCCGTATTTGCGATCGAGGACGGTCGCGGCGAAGGCGCCGTCTCCCATCTCCACCTTGGAGAGCCGCTTCGCGATCGCGCGCACGTATCGTCCCGCGCACGCGGTATCTTCGAGCGAGAAGAACTTGTCGCGCCCCGCGCAGATGATCGTGATGTCGGTTCCCGCGCGCGCGGCCGTGCGCATGAGCACCGACACCGCCTCGAGATTGACGTACGACGCGACGACGACGTCGCGCGCCGTCTGCAGCCCGACCATCGCCGCGGTGCCGTTCGTCGTCGTCAGCAGCACGGTCTTCCCTTCGACCGCCTCGCGCGTGAACTCCGCCGGCGAGTTGCCGAGATCGAAGCCGGGAACGATGAGCATCTTGCGCTCGCCCGCCGTCCGCACCTCGCCCTTGTCGAATTGCTTCGCGCGCGTGATGACCTCGTCGGCGCTCTCGAGTGGGACGATGTTGCGCGCGCCGTTGCCGAGCGCGGTCGCGATGCTCGTCGACGCGCGAAGCACGTCGACGACGGCGACGACGCGCCCCGTGATCACCGCGGGCGTTGCAGTGGTGGGCCCGAAGACTACATCAATACGCATTACGGCTCCCGCAGCAGATCGCTCTCGCGCTCCAGAAACTTCGTATCGACCTCGCCGGCCTGGAAACGCGCATTCTGCATCACGCGGCCGAGAAAGGGAACGGTCGTCGTGACGCCCTCGACGATGAAAAAATCCAGGGCGATCTGCATGCGCTTGATGGCTTCCATGCGCGTGCTGCCCTGACAGATGAGCTTCGCCAGAAGAGAATCGTAATACGGGGGAACCGTGTAGCCGGTATAGATGTGCGTATCGACGCGCACCCCCGGGCCGCCCGGCGGATTGAAGACTTCGATGCGCCCCGGCGACGGCTGGAAGTTGCGCGCGGGATCTTCCGCGTTCACGCGCACCTCGATCACGTGCCCGCGCAGTGGCGGCAGCGACATGACCGACAGTTTTTCACCTGCGGCCACGCGGATCTGCTCCTTCACGAGATCGACGCCGGTGATCATCTCCGTAACGGGATGCTCGACCTGGATGCGCGTATTCATCTCCATGAAATAGTACGACCCATCGGTGTCGAGGAGCATCTCGATCGTCCCCGCGCCGACGTACTCGATCGCCTTCGCGCCGCGCACCGCATCGTCGCCCATGCGCTTGCGCAGGTCGGGGGTCATCGCCGGGCTCGGTGACTCCTCGATCAGCTTCTGGTGTCGGCGCTGCACCGAGCAGTCGCGCTCGCCGAGGTGAATCACATTGCCGTGCGAATCGCCGAGGATCTGAAACTCGATGTGGCGGGGGCGCGCGAGATACTTTTCGACGTACACCTCGTCGCTGCCGAACGCCGAGAGCGCCTCGGAGCGCGCGAGCTGGAAGGCGCGCGCGAAATCCTCGGGGTCGTTGGCGACGCGCATCCCCTTCCCGCCGCCGCCGGCGGCCGCCTTGATGATGACGGGGAAGCCGATATCGCGCGCGAAGCCGAGCGCTTCGTCGACATCTTCGACGGGGCCGGGGGTGCCGGGGACGATCGGAACGCCGACACCGGCCATCGTCTTGCGCGCGGTGGCCTTGTCGCCCATGAGCCGGATTTGCAAGGCGGTAGGCCCGATGAACGTGATGTTCGACGCTGCGCAGGTCTCGGCAAACTCGGCGTTCTCGGCGAGGAAGCCGTAGCCGGGGTGGATTGCGTCCGCGCCGGTGATTTCGGCGGCGGCGATCAGGCGCGGAATCTTGAGGTACGACTCGCGCGCGGGCGCCGGCCCGATGCAGACGTCGTCATCTGCGAAGCGGACGTGGAGCGACTCGCGATCGGCTTCGGAGTAGACAGCCACCGTCTGAATGTCGAGCTCGCGACAGGCGCGTATGATTCGGAGCGCGATCTCGCCGCGATTGGCGATCAGGACTTTCTTGAACATCAGTTGGTGTACCCGGCGTGGCGGCGCGAATGGCCAGCCGTGCTGTCAGCCATCGCCATCGCGTTGAAAGTCGTCCCAGCTCGTGTCGCTGGATCCCTCGACACCTTGCGCGCGCAAAGCAAGCTCGCTCGGATTGGTGGCGAAGAATAACGCGTTCTCGTAGGTAATGACACCGCGGGTATACCACTGCATGAGCGACTGGTCGAAGCTCTGCATCCCGTATTGCACGGTACCTTCCTTGATCAGGTCGGGGATGTCGAGCGACTTCGTCATGTCGCGGATCTGATCGCGCACGGCGGCGGTGTTGATCAGGATCTCCACCGCGGGAATGCGCCCGGGCTTGTCCGAGCGCGGCACGAGGCGAAGCGAGATCACCGCGGCGAGCGCGCTCGCGAGCGTGAATCGCACTTCGTTCTGCTGGTGCGGCGCGTAGAAGGAGAGCACGCGGTTGATCGTCTGCGTCGCGTCCGTCGTGTGCAGCGTCGAGAACACGAGGTGTCCCGTGTCTGCCGCCTTGAGCGCGACTTCGAGCGTCTCGGTGTCTCGAATCTCACCGATGAGGATGACGTCGGGGTCCTGTCGCAGCACGCGACGAAGGGCGACGCCGAAGCTGCCGGTGTCCGCGCCGACTTCGCGCTGATTGATGCTCGAGTTGATGTCGCGATGCAGGAACTCGATCGGATCCTCGATCGTGATCACGTTCGCGTGGCGTTTCTCGTTGATGTGCTGCAGCATCGCGGCGAGCGCCGTGGACTTCCCCGATCCCGTCACGCCCGTGACGAGCACGAGCCCGCGCGGACGCAGCGCGATGTCCTCGACGATCTTCGGGAGATTGAGCTCCGTGCTCGTCTTCACCTGGTACGGCACCGCGCGCATCGCGTAGGCGATCGTGCCGCGCTGCTGGTACACGTTCACGCGAAAGCGCCCGATCCCCGGAACGCCGATGGCGAAATCCGCCTCCTTCGCCTCCGCGAACTCCTTCACCTGCTTCGGCGTCATGATCTGCTCGGCGAGCGCCTTCAGATCTTCCGGCTTGAGCGGCGGCAGGTCCAGCGACATCAGGTCGCCGTTGACACGCAGCACCGGGGGACGTCCGACCTTGAGATGCACATCCGATGCGTTCTGCTGAATCATCCGCTGCAACACCGCCTTGAAGTTGAACGAGGCGGGAGTGGCAGGTACCGGGATGTCCACCTGCGCCGGTACTCGGGGCGCAGGTGGCTCGTCGGCGGTGAGCGGCAGAATCGTCGGGTTAGCCATTCGGGTCGACACGGAAGAGGACCTGCCCGTACTCGACCGGGTGCGCATCGGTGACCAGCACCTCGCGCACCACACCGGAGTATTCGGACTCGATCTCGTTCATGATCTTCATCGCCTCGATGATGCAGAGAATCTGCCCCTTCTCGACGCGTGTCCCCTCGACGACGTACGGCGGAATCCCCGGTTCAGGCGAGCGATAGAAAGTGCCCACCATCGGCGACTTCACCTCGAGCAGCTTTGCCTTCGGTGCTTCCGCCCTGGTTTGCCCGTCGTCTTCGTCGGTAAGGGGTACCCCTTCCGACGGAGTAAGTCGGCTGGATGTAACAGCCTGGGGCACAATCGCCGGAATGGAAACGGCTGGCGTCACCATCGCCCCGCGCTGCTGCGGAGTCTTGGAGATGCGCAGCTTCATCCCCTTGTCCGTCGATATCTCGATCGAGTCGACCGATGAACCGTCGAGCAGCTCGACGATCTTTTTTACATAGCGTAAGTCGATCATAGTCCGATTCGGGTGATCGCTCGCGTGATCGTCACGCGATTTCCATCAGCTCGCGAGGAAACGACGTCAGTATACGCGGTCCCGCGGGGTCGAGCACCACATCATCCTCGATGCGTACGCCGCCCCACCCGGCGCGATAGATCCCTGGCTCGATCGTGACGACCGCCAGCGCGGGGAGCGGTGCGTCAGCGGTCTTCGACAACCGTGGTGCCTCGTGCACTTCCAGTCCGATTCCGTGGCCGAGGCTATGTCCGAACCCTTCCCCCTGGCCGCGCTGTTCAATGTACTGCCTGGCCAGCGCGTCGGCATCCCGCCCCGTCATCCCCGCCCTCACGTTCGCCGAGGCGTGCGCGTTCGCGCCGCGGACGATGTCGTAGACCTCTCGCTGTTCGTCGGACGCTCGCCCGATCACGAAGGTGCGCGTGACGTCGGAGCAGTACCCTTCGACGATCGCACCATAATCAATGAGAAGGAAGTCTCCGGCGCCAACTTCACGGTCGGCGGCGCGCGCGTGCGGAAGCGCGGCACGCGGGCCGGACGCGACGATGGTCTCGAAGGGAAAGCCCTCGCTCCCCTCCGAGCGCAGCGACTGCTCCAGCGCGCCGGCAATCGCGAGCTCGGTCATTCCCGCGCGAATCTGCGGCACGGTGCGCTCGAGCGCGCGGCGCGCAACGTCGGCGGCAGCCTGGATGTGCGCGATCTCCTGCGGATCCTTTCGCTCGCGCAACGTCTCGACCAGATCGTTCGTCGGCCGCCATTGCCACCGCGAGCCGGCGCTGAGCAGCCGCTCGAAATCGCGATGGATCAGCTGCGCCGATTCGAAGCCGACGAGCTTGATCCCCGTGAGCTCGGGGAGCAACTGCCAGAGTCCCGTCCACAGGCTCGCGGGCTCGATCTGCACGCGCGCGAAGTCTCCGACCTCATCCCGCACCTGCGTCGCGTAGCGGAAGTCGGTGATGAAGATCGTCTCGCGCGCGGTGACGAGCAGCAGCGCGCTGGAGCCCGAGAAGCCGGTGAGGTAGCGGATGTTGGGGAGACTCGTGAGCAGCACCGCATCGAGGTGCGCGACGACGAGAGCCTCGCGAAGCGCGGTCCGGCGTTCGGAGCGGCGGTCAGCCACGGGGCGCGAGCCGCGCGACGAGCCCGCGAAGTGCCAACTCGTACCCGATCGGCCCGAAACCGCAGAGCATGCCGACGGCGCTGCTCGCGAGCACGGTGTGCCGCCGCTCGGGCTCGCGCGCGAAGATGTTCGAGAGATGCAGCTCGACGAACGGAACCTCAGCCGCCGCGAAGGCGTCGCGAATCGCGAGGCTCGAGTGCGAGTATGCTCCGGCGTTGATCAGCGCGCCCTGCGCCCTTCCGCGCAGCGCAAGAATGACATCGACGAGCTCGCCCTCCCCGCTCTTCTGCGCGAACTCGAGATCGACTCCGAGCTCCGCTCCCACCGTGCGCAGCCGCGCCTCGATGTCTGCCAGTGTTTCGGTGCCGTAGATCGCCGGCTCGCGCGTGCCGAGGAGATTGAGGCTCGGTCCATTCAGCACCGCGATTCGCACTACTTCTTCAGCCCGTCCAGCCATTCGTGGAACAGCTCGAGATCCGACTGTGAATCGTCCGCGTGCGACGCCGTCTCGACGGCGGTCTCGCCCTTCCCGTCGGATGCGCCACCGCTTTCGCGCCCGTTGAAGAACTGATCGAAAGAAACGGTCGGCTGGCTCGCGCGCTGTTCTCCATCGGCGCGCGTGCGCGAGCTCTGAAAGACGGCGTCGAGGGAAAGCGCGTCATTGGCGGCGCGCGTCGGCTGACCTGCGGGGCCCGTAGGCTCGGTGGAAAATTCCTCGGAGAACGCGCTCGCGAGCGAGTTCGCCGCGCGCTCGTCGCTCGCCGCGATCTTCGGCGCGCCGGTGAAGAGCGTTTCGAGCGCGGATCGATCGGCGTCGCTCGTGACCTCGGCCGATGGCGACGCAGGCGTCGACGTGGGCGCCGAGACGGCCTTCGACTTCCGCTGTTGCAGGAGTGCCTCGGGTGGCACGGCGAACGAGGTGGTGTGCTCGAGCTGCGCAGCGGACCACGGATCCATCGAGAGCTCCTGGGTCGCGCGCGGCTCGTGGTTGTCCGACTCCTGCACCTGCTCGGCCTCGGGCTCGGGTGCGGCGCTCGTCGCGGGGTGCGGCGCGTCGGGCTCACCCGATTCCTCCGGCGGACGACGCGTCGCGAACGACGTGAAGAAAGTGCGGATCGACTGCGTCGAGTACGGACGATTCTTCGCCGCGCTGATGATGTCCTGCGAGATGTCGGCGATCAGCGGGATGCTCGAATGCGCGCCCCGTTCGAGCGCTGCAATCCGCTCTGCGTACGACGTGTCCGTCGGATTCTTCGCCGCGAGGTGGCGATAGACGTAAATCGCCTGGTCGATGTGCCCTTGCTCGCGCAGCAGCTCGGCGCCCGACTCCGTCATCATGAGGTCGGGGAGCAGCGCATCGGTCGACGTGCGGCCGCTGAGCTCGAGCATGCGTCCGACGGTCGGATCGTAGGGCTCCTCGTCGAACGTGGGACCGTGATCGTCGGCTGCGGCAGCGGATTGCTGATCGACCGAGCCGATGCTCTCCACGTGCGCTGGCATCTCGAGCTCGGGGCCCGCGAACAGCGCCGCAAGCTCCGCCGCCGTCGCGGGCGCGACCGCCTGCTCGGAGGTCGTGCGCAGCGGCGGGAGATCGGCGTGCAGCGCCTCGCCAGCGTCCGTCGCATCCGGCGCAAGCGCGGCGATCTCCATCATCGGTGGCGCGTTCTGCACGAGCTCGGGGAGCGGCTCGACTTCGGGAGCCGGCACGACGGGCGACGCGGCAGGAGGCGTGGGCGAGTGTCGGTCGAATCCACCGACGTACTCGGGAAGCACGGCGGACACGGAGTGCTGCTCCAGCAGCTGGTCCTCCTCGCGCCGAGACTCCTTTTGCGCAGCCACAGGCGCCGGCGTCGACGCAGCGGCAGGCTCCTTCCCGGCAGCGAGATTCTCGGGGATGACTCCGATCGTAAAGCGCGGGCGAGTGGGCTGCATCGCCTGCGGGGAAAGCGGAGTAACGGCCGCGCTGTCCGGATGAATGTCGCTCCAGCTCACCGGAGCGGCTTCAGCCGGGGCGCTCGCGACGGTGACGGGGGTGACCGCGGACTGCGCGGGCGTGTCGAGGGCCTCGAGCTGCGCGGCGATGTCGTCGTTCTGCGGATCGACCTCGAGCAGCTTGTGGTACCACCCGCGCGCTGCGTCCAGGTCTCCGCTTGCGCGCGCGATGTCACCGAGCTGGCGCAGCGCGATCAGATTCTCGGGATCGAGCGAGAGCGCGGTCTCGAAGGTCGAACGAGCCTCATCCGGCTGTCCACGCTCGAAAAGCGCCTGGCCGAGCACGATGTAGCCACTGATGTAGGTGGGCTGCAGCGGCACGTGCGCGCGGCAGATCTCGATCGCGACATCGAGGTCTCCCAATTTTCGATATTCATTCGCGAGACGCGCGAAGACCCGGCGCGGATTCTCGGCGAACTGTTTGCGGAGGTCTTCGATCAGGGCGGAGTTGGCCATGCAAGCCCCTCGGGGATGCCGCGCGGCGGTCGGCGGCTGGAAGTCGGTGAAGATACATGAATCTGACGATCGAAGTCAATCGGAAGTCATACGCTGCCTTGATTTTACGTCCCGCAATCCCATAACTTTGCTGGCTCAGCCCGCCCGTCCTCTCACGTGGTTGCAAGGAGTCAGGTACCGTGCTTCAAAGCATGCGGAGCGCCGCCAAGTGGATCTGGTGGGTGATTGCCATTCTCTTCCTCGGCACTTTCGTATTCCTCGATCAATCGGGGTTGATCGGCAAGGCCAAGGTCACTTCGGGCACCTCGGTCGCTACGGTGAACGGAACCGAAATCAACTACATCGATTTCGAGCGAGCGTCGCAGAACAGGATCCGGCAGGAGCAGGAGAGCTCGGGCGGCAAGTCGCTGACGCTGGATCAGGAGCGTCGCATTGAGGATGACACGTTCAACGAGATGGTCACAAACCTTCTCCTGGCGCAGGAATACAAGCGTCGCGGCATTACCGTCTCCGATGCGGAGATCCAGCAAGCCGCCCTCGCCAGTCCCCCGCAACAGCTGCTCCAGAGCCCCGACTTCCAGACCGAGGGGCAGTTCGACTTCGAGAAATATCGTCGCTTCCTGACGAGCCCCATGGCGAAGCAGCAGGGTGTCCTGATCCAGCTCGAGGCCTACTACCGTGACGAGCTTCCCAAGCGGAAGCTGTTCGAGCAGATCGCCGGCCCCGTCTTCGTAACCGACGCTCAGCTCTGGCGCGCCTACCAGGATGCGCACGATACCGCGCAGGTCTCCTATGTCGCCTTCGATCCGCAGACGATTCCGGACTCCGCGGTGCACGTGACCGACGCGGAGCTCCACGCGTACTTCGACTCGCACCAGAAGGCGATGCAGGACCGTCCGGGACGCGCGATCGTCTCAGTCGTTTCGATCCCGCGCACGGTAACGGCCGCGGATACGGCCGGCGCGCGCGCGAAGGCCGTGGCGATCCGCACCGAGATCGCCGGCGGCGCGAAATTCGACGACGTCGCCAAACGCGAGTCCGCCGACTCCGGCTCCGCCGTGAAAGGCGGACTGCTCGGCAAGACCGGCAAGGGTGCCTATGTGAAGCCCTTCGAGGATGCGGCGTACGCGCTCAAGGTGGGCGAGCTGTCGGAGCCGGTACTGAGCCCGTTTGGCTTCCACATCATCAAGGTCGATGAGCGGAAGGGCGACTCGATCACGGTGCGCCACGTGCTCGTTCGCATCGTGCAGAGCGATTCGTCGGCGGCGCTCACGGACCGCCGCGCCGACTCGCTCTCCAAGGGTGCGAATCTCGACAAGCCCGCGGAGTTCGACAGCGTCGCTCGCGCGCTCGGCCTCAAGGTTGGGCAGGTCATCGCGATCGAGTCGGATCCGCTCACGTGGAACGGCGCCTACGTTCCCGGCGGCTCCGCCTGGGCATTCGGCGGCGCGCGGGTCGGCGAGACGAGCGATCTGATCGTCGCCGACAACGCCTACTTTCTCGTGCGACTCGATTCGCTGCGCGCTGGCGGGAAGCCGGAATTCGATGCAGTGAAGGACGACATTCGTCGCGAGGTGATTCGCACGAAGAAGCTCGACCTGCTGACGAGCAAGGCACAGGCGCTCGTCACCGCGGTGCGCGGCGGACAGTCACTCGAAGCCGCGGCGCAGGCAGCCGGGCTCAAGGTCGAGAAATCCACGCCGTTCGCGCGCACCACCCAGGTGCCCACGCTCGGCCAGACCACCGAGGCGATCGGCGCCGCGTTCGGAGCGCCCGTCGGACAGGTCGCGCCGGCATCGCGTGGACAGAACAACGTGATCGTCCTGCGCGCCGATCGGCGCATCGATGCGGATCGCGCCGTCTTCGAGAAGCAGCGGATCGTGCAGCGGCAGCAGATGCTGCAGCGCGTGCGGGAACAGCGCGTGCAGCAGTACGTCGCGGCGCTGCGCGATGCGGCGAAGATCCAGGATGACCGCCGCCTGGTGAAGCAGGAGGCGCGTCAGGCGACGAGCTGAGCTCGACGTAGGGGACAAACATCCAGCCGCGTTCCGAGTATGGATCTTCATCGCGACGCGCTTCGAGCACTAACAATTTAGATACGGACAAAAACGGAAAAAAGCACGGACCACAAACGGAGACGGCGCTTGCACTTTCCGTTTTCTGTCCGTGCCGTCATCCGTTGTTGTCCACATTTCAATTGTTGATGCTGGTGTTTCGGCGCGTTCCAAAGAACCCTGCGATGACTAGATCAGTCGGCGCGGCTCCGGGTGGTTTTCTTCCGCCACCGCCGTGCTGTCGACGGTGCGCGGGGCCTCGCTGCGAAGCGCATCGGGGCGCGCCGGCGTCGTGACATCGTGCGTCACGTCGTTGATGTTCTTCTTGAATTCCTTGATTCCCTTCCCGAACGATGCCGCCACCTCCGGAATCCGCTTCGCGCCGAAGAGGAGGAGGATGACGACCATGATCATGAGAATTTCGCCGAAGCCAAGCTGACCGAACATACGTACCCCCTAGAAAAGCGAACGCGCGATGAGATAGGCCACGAGCACCCCGAGAAAGCTGAGGAGCGAGACATCCAGCGCCACGGGCCCGATGGCGAATTTGATGATGATCAGATCGATCGACAGTGCGCCAAGCTGAGGCGTCACTCCCGAGGTGAGAAACTCCTTCACGGCGCCCGCCGGGAGAAAGTGCCGGGCCACCTGCGTCATCAGACCGCCGACGATGAATCCGACCGTGAGTACGATGACATGAAACCCTGGCCGGTGCTTGGAAGATCCACGTGGCGGCATCACTGGGCTCGGTCGAGGGCGTAGGCAATCGCGTCGTAGAGCGCGCCGCGCGCCGGAGTATCGGGAAGCTCCGCGAGCGCATGCTCGGCTTCGCGAGCGTACTCATCGCCGCGGCGACGAGCGTAGTCTAGTCCGCCGCGATCGCTCACGATCTCCACCACACGCGCGATCTGCTCATCAGTCGGCTCCTGCGTGTCGAAGAGTACGTCGACCTGACCGCGCTCCGCCGGCGACATCGTGCGCAGCGCGGCGATCAGCGGAAGCGTCACCTTGTGCTCGCGCAGATCGAGTCCGCACGGCTTGCCGGTGACGCGCTCATCCGAAGTGTAGTCGAGAAGATCGTCCGCAACCTGGAAGGCCATCCCCAGCCGCTGGCCGTAGCGCGCAAGTGCCACGCGGCGCGATCGCGCCCCCGCCAGCGCACCGATCTCGCACGCCGCCGAGAGCAGCGATGCCGTTTTCGAGCGGATGAGCGCCTCGTAATCATCTTCGGTGAAGCCGAGCGCATCGAGCGCCGTGAGCTGGCGCATCTCGCCGACGGTCATCGCGTTGGTCGCGTCCGAGAGCACGCGGAGCACTTCGAGGTCGCTCGCGCGCACGAGCTCCACCACCGCGCGAGAGTACAGGAAGTCGCCCATGATCACCGAAACCTGGTGACTGAAGAGCGAATTCACGGTCGGCATGCCGCGACGAAGCGCGGAGTGATCGACGGAGTCGTCGTGCACGAGTGTCGCGAGATGCACGAGCTCCAGGATCGCGGCAAGCGTCGTCGCGCGCGTCTCTTCTTTCCCCTCGACCGCGCTCGCGAGGAGCACGAGCGTCGGGCGGAACATCTTCCCCTTCATCAGGAGGAGATGGCTGTTGACCTCATCGATCAGCGGGAGCTGCGCGAGGATGATGCGCCGCAGATCCTCCGATACGCGGTCGAGCCGAGCGCGCACGGGAACCTGAATGTCGGCAAGCGTCGGCGTCATGGTCTGGCGGGCGCGTACGGACGCGCTCATCTCGCCTTCCGCTCGACGGCCGATAGCCGCTCGCCCACATCCCTGAATTGAATGTCCACCGTGAAGACCCGCTCGTAGTAGCCCACCGCATCCTCCCACTTCTGCAGCGATTCCGAGGCATAACCCAGCAAATACAGAACGCCGACGAGGGTGTCATCGCTGGCGTCTGCGTCGTTCAGCGCCCGCAGCAGGATCGTCATCGCGATCTGATACTGCCGCTTTTCGACGAAGCATTGTCCCAGCGCCTCGTACGTACGCACACGCTGCTCCGTTCCACGCAGTGCTTTCTGGAACTCGCTGATGGCCTCGTCGAGCAGCCCCATCTCCTTGTAGGCGACGCCGAGGTCGTAGTGACTCTCGTGATCGGTGTCGTCGACGTTGGAGGTAACGCCCTGCTTGAACTTGGTCAGCATGTCGGCGAAGTCCTGCTGCTCCTGCGGCTCCTCTTCGCCGGCGGCAACCATGCGCGTGTTCTTCGGCGGCTCCTCGTCGCGGAGCCACTCGGAGAGATTGACGAAGTTGTCGTCGCTCGACGCGGCGACGGGCGGTCGCGCGGGCGGCGCGATCGGCTCACGGCGCGGCGGCTCCGGCAGCGCGGTCTCGAGCGCGGCGAACAGCTCTTCGTCGATCGGGAGCGTGCTCGATGTGCGCTCGACCTCGAGGGCGAGCGGAATCGGCTCGGGCTCGACCACCACCGGCGCGGGCACAGGCGTCGGTTCCGGGACTCGCTTCGCGATCGCGATCGCGGGCTCCGGCTCCGGCACGACGACGGGCGGAGCGACGGGTGGCGGCGGCGCGATCTCGACGTCGACGCCAAGCTCGCGCAGCGCGGACGCCGCGCGCGCATCGGCGGGCGAGAGCTCGAGCACACGTCCGTACACCGCCCGCGACTTGTCGAGCTGGCCGCTGCGGAAGAGACTCTCCGCGAGCGCGAGATACGCGTCGACCAGCTGTGCCTTGTCGTTCGCACGCACCGCATACTCGACGCGCTTCTGGTGATAGCGGACAGAGTTCGGCTCGACGCGTATCAACTCGTCCGCAGTGCGGCTCGCCTCCGGAAGATTTCCTTCGCGTTCGTAGCCGAACATCGTGGCTTCGAGCTCAGTGATGCCACCGGCGCGATCACCACGCTCGAGGAGCGCCTCGGCCAGCTGCCGCCGCAGATCCCAGTTCTGCGGCAGGTGCCCAATATCAATGCGGAGCTGATCGACGCGGCTGAGCGGCGGCGGGATCGGCACCGGCGATGATATGCGCGGTGCGAGCGGGACGATCGGCTGCGGCGCATCCGCTGGCTCGGTCTGCCACACCAGTTCGACGGCGTCATCCTCCTCCTCCTCGTCGGCCGGCATCGGCGAGCGCTGATCCGGATCGAGCATCGGCAGACCGAAGAGCGCGTTCTCGCGATCGAAGGGTGTGTGGATCTCGTCCATCTCGAGCATCGGCAGCGGCGGACCGCCGTCGGGGACGATCGCGTCCATCTCGAGTGTGGGCGACCGTTCGAGCTCGAGATCGAG
>JBDSHG010000197.1:0-9307 GCA_039918615.1 Gemmatimonadaceae bacterium
TCACCGGCGACCGCACGCGGCGCGGCCCGACGCGCGGGGGCGGCTGGGAATGTCTGCACATCGCGATCGACGACGCGTCGCGCGTCGCCTACGCCGAGCTCCTGCCCGACGAATCGGCCGCGAGCGCCGTGCAGTTTCTCCAGCACGCGGTCGCCTGGCTCGCGACGCTCGGCGTCCAGGTCGAAGCGGTGATGACCGACAACGCCTTCTGCTACGTGCGGCGCCAGTATGCCGAGGCCATGACCACACTCGGCCTGCGCCATCTCCGCACGCGCCCCTATACGCCGCGCACCAACGGCAAAGCGGAGCGCTTCATCCAGACCGCGCTCCGCGAATGGGCCTATGTCAAACCGTATCGGTCCTCACGTGCGCGCGCTGGCGCGCTCGGCCCCTTTCTCACATTCTACAACACCATGCGACCCCACACCGCCCACGGCCGCAAACCACCGATCAGTCGCCTCTCTGCCTAGAAACAACCTCTCCGGTAGCGACAGCTAGCGCATCGAAGTGCGCCGTCATGGTCATTTTCGCGTGCGGGCCGAGGGTCAGGGTATGACCCAGGATCACCTCGACGTCGCGTCCGTGATTGCCCAGCACCGTGCTGTCCGTCGTCGTGACCATCAGGAAATAGCCCTGAGATCCGAACGGATTGAAGTCCCGAACTATGGTGTCCTCGCTCGTGTTCTGAATCGTCCAGATAGCATCGACGATTCCTCCGACGCTCGTTGCCTGCGGCATCACCGAAATGCTCGAGCGGAAGCCACCAGCTCCCGGCTCGGTGGTCGACGAGCACGCAGCGAGCGAGAAGATAGCCGAACAAGTCACGAGCGTCCTGAGAGCTCGCCGATCCATGTGTTGAGCGCGCACCACGCTAGTTCACCACCACCGACCGAGTCACGCGAATGTTCGCAAATCCCGTGACGACCGTGGGAAAGTACACGGTCAGTGTGGACTCACCCGCATGGCGCGCGGTAAAGCGGAAGGTCCCCGAAATCGATTCGTGTGGACCCAGCGTAACGGTGTGCGCCGCGTGCGTGTCCAGAAAAGTCCCGATGATCGATTCCAGAGAATCCCGATTTTCGAGGTCGTCGTTGCTCGGCATAGGCCGAGGCTCGTAGTCGCCGGCGACGAACTCTCTCGTCACCGTTCCGTTCGTCGGGTTCGTCGCAGTGAGGGTGACGACGAGCGTGTCGCCGACGGAGACGAAGGGCGCGCTCGTGAGCGTGACGATCAGCCCGTCCGCCGTTTGAATTCCCGATGAATCGGTACTCGAGCTGCATCCCGGCAACGTGAAAATCAACGCGACAGCGAGCAACCGAACGCTCGACCGTGAGCTGCCCTCACGACGGAAAACCATAGGCACCATTCAGCAAGAGGTGCGACATAGTTGGCACGGCCTGCCCTAATGTCAAGCCGGGCTCGGCTTTGCGCCCGCAATCGGAGCCCCTCACCTCCGAAACACGAAGTACACCGCCCCCGCCATGCACAGCGCCGCCCACAGATAGTTCAGCTTGACCGGCTCCTTCATGTACAGAGCCGCGAACGGCACGAACACCGCGAGCGTGATCACCTCCTGCATGATCTTGAGCTGCCCCAGTTCGAGCTGCGTGCTGCCGATGCGATTGGCCGGCACCTGGAGCGCATACTCGAACAGCGCGATCCCCCAGCTCACGAGGATCGCGATGTACAGCGGTTTGTTGTGCAGATTCTTCAGATGCGCATACCACGCGAACGTCATGAAGCAGTTCGACCCGATCAGCAGTAGCGCCGTCTTCGCGATTACCGGCATGAAAATCTCATTGGGAGGTGAGCGAACGCCTTCGCGCGAACGGGTAATATAGGAACGTCCCATTCGCCTCCCGGACACTCGATCACCCCGGATTCTGCCGTGCCGTCTCGCTCCACAGTTCCTTCGCCTCGGCTCCTGCGCGCGCTGCGCCTCCCGATGCTCCTCCTCGCCGCCGGCGGTCTCTCCGCGGCCCGCCCCGCGCACGACCCCGTGATCGTCATCGCCGCATCGGTTCGCGATTCGCTCAACAGCGTCTGGGCACAGGCGAACAGACACTGGGACGAGATCGCCGATCAGAACATGCTCACCCAGGCGCTCGGCACCGGCGGCCGTCCCACACAAAAGGAATACCTCGGCTGCCTCATTGGCGACGTGAACGCCGACACCTTCCACGTGATCGGATGGGTGCCCGCGCACGACATGAAGCGATTCCAGTTCGCCGTCACCGGCAGCTGTGATAGCGTCGTCGGCGCGATCGGTACCTTCCACACGCATCCGTATCGCGCCGCGCCAACCGGCTCCGCGCCGCTCAAGGAGCCTGGACTCTCGAAGCAGGATCTCATGACCTTCACGGCCGGTATCGACCGCGCGCTGATCGTCGTCTGGGACGTCGACTCGCTCGACGTCGCACTCCGCGCGGACGACGGCCGCGTGGTGCACCCAGCGCTCCTCACGCCGCGCTGAGTCTTCCCCCGCACTTCCTCACCGCTACGTTTCACCCATGAGCTCTCCCGTCGCCCTCGAAACTCTCCGCTCCGCACTCCAGCGCGAGACTGAGCTCATCGAGTGGCTCCGGGCCCACGATTCGCTCCTGCTCGGCTTCAGCGGCGGCGTCGACTCCGCCTACCTCGCCTGCGTCGCCACCGAGGCCGTGGGCGCCGAGCGCTTTCTCGCGGTCATCGGACGCAGCGCGTCGTATCCGGCCGAGCAGTGGCAGACCGCGCGCGACGTCGCCGCGCGCGCGGGGATCGAGGTGCTCGAGGTCGACACGCACGAGATGGAAGACCCGCGCTACGTCGCCAACCCGACCAATCGCTGCTACTTCTGCAAGTCCGAGCTCTGGTCGGTGCTCGAGCGCGTGCGCGCCGAGCGCGGGATCGCAACGATCATCGACGGCACGAATGCCGACGATCTCTCCGATCATCGTCCGGGGAAGAAGGCCGCCGGGGAGAAGCGCGTCCGCTCCCCACTCGCGGAGCTCGGATTCACCAAGGCAGACATCCGCGAGCGGTCGCGCGCGCGCGGAATCCCGACCTGGTCGCAGCCGTCGTCGCCGTGCCTCTCGTCGCGCCTTCCGTACGGTACTCCGGTGACCGTCGTGCGCCTCGCCTCCGTCGAGCGCGCGGAGTGTGCGCTACGGGAGCTCGGTGTGGCGGGGAATCTGCGCGTCCGTCATCACGGCGACACGGCACGCGTCGAGATGGATCTGGCCGAGCTCGCCGAATGGAGCGTCCCCGAGCGCGCGTCGCGACTGCTCGCTGCCGCGTGCGCAGCGGGATTCGTCAGCGCCGTGCTCGACCCGCGCGGCTTTCGCTCCGGCTCCCTCAACGTGCTCGCTGGCGTCATCCCCGATCGTGGAGACAGTGCGCCTCTTTCTCGCTCTTGAGCTGGGCGCCCGCGAACGGCGGGCGATCTCTCTGGCGCTCGCGCCGATGAAGAAGGCGGCACCCGAGGCCGCGTGGGTGCGGGAAGAAAACCTGCATCTGTCCATCAAGTTCTTCGGCGAGCAGCCGGACACGGCGCCGACAGAGCTGGCGACCATTCTCGCCGCAATCGGCAAGGCGCAGCAGCCGCTCGACCTCCGCATCAGCGGACTCGGTGCCTTTCCAAACCTTCGGGCGCCCCGTGTCGTATGGATGGGCGTGCAACATGACCCGAGGCTCGAGCTCATGCATCACGACGTGGAGGCGGCGTGCGCGGCCCACGGGTACGCGCTCGACGCGCGCGCCTTCCGCCCGCACATCACCCTCGCGCGCGTGCGCGAGGAGATGCCGCTCGCCAACGCGCGCGCTCTCGCGGTCGCCGCGCGCGCTGTGGGGTACAAGGGAGTCCAGCAGGTGACGGCGCTCACGCTCCTCGAGAGCACGATCACGCCGGGCGGCCCGCGCTACACTGCGGTCGCGTCGATCCCACTCGGAGGGGGCTGAGTCATGGGAGGATGCTTCAAGTCGATTGGCTGCCTCGTCGTCGCGATCGCGATCGCCGCGGGCGCGTGGGTCACCCGCGACTACTGGACGCCGTATCTCCACCGCATCACGCGCCCGATCCCAGCCGCGCCCGCGCACGCCGCCGGCGAGTGGCAGCCCGCGACGCCGGCAGGCGCCGGACGCGCGCGCGCGATCATCGAGCGGCTTGGCTCGCGCAACGGACCGGTGTACGGGAACGTCGAAGCGGGCGACCTCGTCGCCTTCATCTTCCAGCAGCTCTCGCACCAGCTCCCGCCGTCTGCGCGCGACGTCGAGGCAATGGTGAGCGGCGACCAGCTTCTCGTGCGCTGCACCGTGAACCCGTCCGACATCGGCGATCTCTCGCAGCTCGGTCCACTCGCCAAAGTGCTCGGCGATCGCGAGCCGATACAGTTTGGCGGCACGCTCGACATCGTCAAGCTCGGGCTCGCGGAGTATCGCGTGCAGTCCTTCCGCATCCACGACTTTTCGCTGCCGCACGCCATGATGCCGAAGCTCATCAAGAGCTACTCGAAGGGCGCGCGGCCCGAGGGGGTTGCCGAGGATGCGCTGCCGCTCACGACGCCGGTACACATCGGCGACGTCCGCATCAACAAGGGACTGATCACCCTCTACAAGGTGGTCCGATGAGCCCGAAGATCCTCGTCGCCGACGACGAGAAGGGAATCCGGGCCGCACTCGGCCAGCTCCTCGAGTACGACGGCTACGAGGTGCGTGCGGTGCAGAACGCGATGGACGCGATCGCCGAGTACGAGAAGTGGCAGCCGGATCTCGTCTTCCTGGATGTGAAGATGGGCGGCATCGATGGACTCGAGGCGCTCAAGCGCATCCGCGTCATCGATCCCGCGGCGATCGTGGTGATGATCAGCGGCCACGGGACGATTCAGACGGCGGTCGAGGCGACGCAGCTCGGCGCGTACGACTTTCTCGAGAAGCCGCTCGACACCGATCGCATTCAGGTCACGCTGCGCAACGCGCTCCAGCACGTCGTCCTCCGCGAGGAGAACAGCCGCCTGCGCCAGAGCATCGAGTCGCGCTACGAGATCGTCGGCAAGTCGTTCGCGATCCGCTCGCTCATCGAGAAGATCGAGCGCGTCGCGACGACGCCTGCGCGCGTGCTGATCACCGGCGAAAACGGAACCGGGAAGGAGCTCGTCGCGCGCGCGGTGCATCGTCTCTCGCCGCGCGCAGCGAAGCCGTTCGTCGAGGTGAATTGCGCCGCGATTCCGAGTGAGCTCATCGAGAGTGAGCTCTTCGGCCACATCAAGGGCTCGTTCACCGGCGCGATCGCCGATCGCACGGGAAAGTTCGAACAGGCGAATGGCGGCACGCTCTTTCTCGACGAGATCGGCGACATGAGTCCGAGCGCGCAGGCGAAGGTGCTACGCGTGCTCGAGGATGGCGTCGTCAATCGCATCGGCAGCTCGAAGACCATATCGGTGGACGTGCGTGTCATTGCCGCGACGAACAAGAATCTCGAGGCGGAGATCGCGGAGGGGCACTTCCGCGAGGATCTCTACTATCGGTTGAACGTCGTCCCCGTCGTGGTGCCGCCGCTGCGCGACCGCCGCGAGGACATCCCGCTGCTCGTGTATCACTTCGCCGGAATTCTCTCCGAAGGGGAAGGGATGCCGCCGCGAACCTTCAGTCGAGATGCGGTGGACCGTCTCGCCGCCTTCGGCTGGCCGGGGAACGTGCGCGAGCTGAAGAACACCGTCGAGCGAATTCTCATTCTGTCGTCGGGGCCGCGCGTCGGCGCAACCGATGTCGATCGCCTGCTCGGACTTCGCGCGGCGGACACCACGAGCCTTGGCTCGCTCGCCGACAGCAAGACCTTCGAGGAGTTCAAGGAGGCGGCAGAGCGCGCCTTTCTGCTCCACAAGCTGCGCGAGACGGACTGGAATGTCTCGGAAACCGCGCGCCTGCTCGACATGCCGCGCTCGAATCTCTACAAGAAGATCGAGCGGTATGCGCTGGCGCGAGAGCACGCCTAGAGGACCGCCATGGCCGACACGAAATGGGACAAGGAGATGAAGAAGATCGACCGCCAGCTCGAGTCGATCTCCGACGACGCGCTCATCTCGACGAAGGGCGCGAAGGCGCCGGCCGAGAAGGAGAAGGTGGCCGAGGTGCAGCGCACGACGTCGACGTTCGGCGTGTTCGCGCGGCTCATGCTCGCCGTGGTCCTCGGGCTCGCGATGCTCTTCTGGCCGTACAGCGCGCGCTGCGGCCCCGGGCTCTTCGCGTTTCTGTTCGCGAGCGGGATGGTCACCGTCGGCGGCGTGTGGAGCGCCGTCTGGACATGGCGCCATCGATCGGCGCAGGCGCACGTCCTCTCGTTGCTGCTCGTGCTCTGGGGGCTCGTGCTCGCCGGTCTCGAGATTCTCCCGCGCACCGGTTACGCGACCCCAACCGCCTCGCATCCGGCCACCTGGATGTGCTCCTGACGCGCTCGCTCTTTTCCTGCGATATTACGACATGAAAACTTTCAAGAATTTCGTCGCCGGCGCGTGGGTCGAGCCGTCCACCGGCAAGTACTTCGACAACATCAACCCGGCGGACACGACCGACATTATCGGGCGCTTCCCTCTCTCCGCATCTGCCGACGTCGAGAAGGCGGTCGCCTCCGCGAAGAAGGGCTTCGAGATCTGGCGGAGCACGCCCGCGCCCGCACGAGGCGACGTGCTGCGCAGGGCCGGCGATCTTCTCGTCAAGCGGAAGGACGAGATCGCGGATCTCATGACGCGCGAGATGGGAAAGCCGATCGCCGAGACGAAGGGCGACGTGCAGGAAGGGATCGACACGGCGTACTACGCGGCAACTGAGGGGCGCCGGCTGTTCGGGCACACGGTGCCGAGCGAGCTGCGGTCGAAGTGGGCGATGAGCTTCCGCCGCCCGATCGGCATCTGCGGCATCATCACGCCGTTCAACTTCCCGCTCGCGATTCCGACGTGGAAGATCTTCCCGGCGCTGCTCTGCGGCAACGCGGTGATCTTCAAGCCGGCGGAGGATGTGCCACACACGGGAACGGTGTTCGTCGAGATCCTATTGGAAGCGGGGCTCCCCGTCGAAGTCATTCAACTGTTGCACGGCGCGGGTGAAGATGTCGGCGCGGCGATCGTGAACCACCCCGA
Organism: Gemmatimonadaceae bacterium; assembly: GCA_039918615.1. Lineage (GTDB taxonomy): Bacteria > Gemmatimonadota > Gemmatimonadetes > Gemmatimonadales > Gemmatimonadaceae > FEN-1250. The sequence goes on from JBDSHG010000197.1 coordinate 7,110, forward strand.
CATTCCGGCGATCTCGTTCACCGGCTCGACGGCTGTTGGCTCGATCGTCGGCGAGACGTGCGGACGGATGCACAAGCGGCTCTCGCTCGAGATGGGCGGGAAGAACGCGATGATCGTGCTCGACGATGCGGATCCCGAGCTCGCGCTCGAGGGTGTGTTGTGGGGCGCGTTCGGCACGACGGGACAGCGTTGCACGGCGACGAGCCGGCTCATTCTCCAGTCGAAGATCCACGACAACGTGCTCGGACTCCTCGTCGATCGCGCGAAGGCGATGAAGCTCGGCGACGGCCGCAAGAAGGGGACGGATGTCGGCCCGCTCATCAACGCGGCATCGCTCGAGAAGGTCGAGCGCTACGTCGACATTGGGCAGGCGCAGAACGCCGATCTGCTGTGCGGCGGCAGGCGCCCGACGGGGAAGAGCCTCGAGAACGGCTACTTCTTCGAGCCGACGGTGTTCGCGCGCGTCGAGGCCGGCTCGCGTCTCGAGCAGGAGGAGATCTTCGGTCCGATCCTCTCGGTGATCCGCGTCGACAGCGTCGACGAGGCGTTCGCAGTGAACAATGACGTACGGTACGGGCTCTCGTCGTCGGTGTACACGCGGGACGTTAACGTCGCCTTCCGCGCGCTAACCGAACTGGACAACGGAATCACGTACATCAACGCGCCGACGATCGGCGCGGAGGCGCACCTGCCGTTCGGGGGCGTGAAGCAGACCGGCAACGGTCATCGCGAGGGCGGCTGGGAGGTGTACGAGTTCTACTCCGAGACGAAGGTGGGGTACGTCGATTTCTCGGGCAGGCTGCAGCGGGCCCAGATCGACAACTACGGCGATGACGCGACGACGCTGTTGTAGCATCCTGGCGCGCGGGTTCGACTTGCAATCGGCCCGCGCCCCAGGGAAATTCGTCAGCAGTTGCCTCGCGGTCGACTGATCAGTCACCCGGAGAGCGGCGGTTCGCCGCAGCGCGAACATCCGCCGGATCATTCCGCCGCCCCACGATGGACGCCGATGTCCCACTCTCCCACTCCATCAGCCTCACGCGCCGTCACCGATGAGCATCGGGCGGAAGTATTGCGCGCGATGAATCGGTCTCGCTGGCGGATGGATGGGTTTTGGGAGTGGTCGAAGATCATCATATTCGCCGTCGCGCTGTTCGTGGTCATCCGAACGTTCGGCGTCGAGGCGTACAAAATCCCATCCGGCAGCATGGAGAACACGCTGCTGGTCGGCGATTTCCTCCTCGTGAACAAGGCGCTCTACGGCGCCGAAATCCCTTTCACCGACGTGCGACTTCCCGCGATTCGCTCTCCGCGACGCGGCGATGTGATAGTCTTCCAGTTTCCGCTCGATCCCAGAACGGCATACGTCAAACGGCTCATCGGTCTGCCCGGCGACACCGTGGAGATGCGCGAGGGCGCGCTGGTTCTGAACGGACGTGTACAGAATGAGCAGTACGTCATCCATTCGCATCCAGCCGGAGAGCCGCTGGAGCAGGAATTTCGGTGGCAGAATCAGTATCTGGTACGCACCGCCCAGGCTCGCGAGGGATACCATCCGTCGCGTAACACCTGGGGTCCGCTAATCGTCCCTGATAAGAGCTACTTCATGCTCGGAGACAACAGAGACAATAGTGAGGATAGCCGCTATTGGGGTTTCGTCTCCGACTCTCTGGTACGGGGCAGGCCGCTGATCGTCTACTACAGCTTCGAGCATGATGCGTCGCGTGACTTCTCCTGGCTCAGCAACATTCGCTGGAGCCGTCTGGGAACGCGGGTTCGTTGATCGACAGGATGGTTCGACGTTCGGTTTGCAAGCGCGCAGTCGCGCATTCGTGCTGGTCCCCGCAGGAGTAGCCGCCCAGTATGGCCGTACCTTCGCATAAGAAGTCTTCGTACGACGAAGGGTCGCTGGATCAGTATCTTCGCGACATCAGCGCGTATCCGCTGATCGATCGCGAAGAGGAAGTGCGCCTCGCGCAACTCATCCGCGTGAAGGACGCCGAGGCGCTCGACAAGCTCGTGCGCTCGAACCTCCGCTTCGTCGTCTCAGTCGCGAAGAAGTACCAGAACCAGGGCGTCGCCCTCTCCGATCTCATCAACGAGGGGAACCTCGGCCTCATCCGCGCGGCGCACAAATTCGACGAGACGAAGGGGATCAAGTTCATCTCCTACGCCGTCTGGTGGATCCGCCAGGCGAT
>JBDSHG010000198.1:0-6141 GCA_039918615.1 Gemmatimonadaceae bacterium
TGATGCTCAGGCCGGCTTCCCGTACTTCTGGCGGAAGCGCTCGACGCGACCGGCGGTGTCGATGAGCTTCTGCTTGCCCGTGTAGAACGGGTGGCAGTTGCCGCAAATGTCCGTGTGGATCTCGGACTGCGTAGAGCGGGTCGTAAATTGATTACCGCAGGCGCACTTGACCGTGGCGGTCGCGTACGTCGGGTGAATATCAGCTTTCATGATGCCTCGGGCGCGCTGAGGGTGGGTCGGGGACAGCTTGGAAATATAAGCCAGCCGGGCGGTAAAGATCAAGCTGACAAAGGGTTAACGATACAGACTGCGGCGAGGTTCCCGGCGTCTTGGTCGGGTACTCTGCGGAAGCTGATCCGCGGTGAGGCGCGAAGAACGAGTGGTCTAGATACCGCTAGAGGTCGCCGCGCTTGATGGACGAACCGGTCCGGTGCAGATTGTTCCTCTGCAGTCACCCCTTCGCGCCGCGCTCGATCCTACCCGCCGCATGGACGCGCCATGACAATCACCATCAACGCCCGAAAGCGGCGCAGTTACACTCGCGCGGCTCTGTGGTGGACCGTAACCACCAACGCGTTCAGCGGCGCCGTGTTGCTCATTCTCGGTATCGCGGGGTCCTCGTACCTCATACGCACGTTCGACCTGTCGCCGACCATCGCCCATCTCGCCGTGGCCCTCGTATTCCTCCCGTTCGCAGTTACGATGGCGATGGACCTCTACCGGATCTCAATGCTGCCCTCAGTAGTTGGCAGCACGGGGCTCGAGCTCGACGCGCTCGGTTCCGCCGCGTCTGGACCGCTGCCGGCCAATCCCTCGGCACTCCTCGAGTTCGAACAGCGCATGGTCGACATAACGCGACCATTTGCATGGGCGCGTGCAATTGCCGACGTCATCCTCGGCGTCATGCTCGTAGCACTGACAGTCGTGCTGCTGCGCCATCTCGGGCGGCTGGACAGTTCGACGACGGTGCCGTACCTCTTCGGCGCCATGTTCGTGCTCGTCGTAGTCGGCGGCACCGTCAGCGACGTCTATCGCACCTGGGCGCTGTTCTCGATTCCGCTCGACCAGAAAACGAACGTCGTCGTCAAGCCCGTCGAACAACTCCTGCTCGTCACGTGGCTGGGTCTCATCGCTGCATTCGATGCGCTCTTCATCATGTCCCGCTCACCGCAGCTCATCCTCCTGGCGGTGGTGGTCGGCGTCATAGGTGCTGCGATGACGATTCAGAGCTACAGACAAACCGTCTCACGCGCGATCGTAAATCCGATCGACGTCGCGCCGATCACCATCGATGCAGGCGAGACGATCACACTCTCGATTGCTGGCGTCACGATCGCCGCCGGTGGCCTCCTTCAGAAGGTCGGTTTCGGTCGCCGGGTCCCGCAGCAGTTTTTTACGCCGGAGTCGGGTAGAAAGCTCAACCCCTGGGGGCAGAACGCATTCCTGGTGAGCGAGACGCGAGTGTACTTCATCTTCGTGCCAATAGCACTCGGCGACCAGGCGCTAGACAACATGTCGATGATTGAGTCGCTGCTCGGCGGAAAGCACATTCGCGCGAAGCTGGACGACATGCTCCGGACAATGACCCTGCGGCAGATCTATGAGTCGAATCCGATCAATTTCGCGCTCAATCTCAGCGACATCAGTCGCGTCGACGTCCTCAAGCGCACGGGCACCAGACAGGACATCGCATTCGTCGACGGGAATGGAGACAGGATCCGCGCGATCGTCGACGAATCGCCGGATCTCGAGGAGTTCGAGGCGTTCGCACAGCGTGGCGGGATCGGGCGAAGCGCCGTTGATGCGTAGGTAGCGCGGGGGATGGCCCACCGGGGAATATCCACCGGATTGCATGTCTTCGCCCAGGCGTTTGACAGTCCACATCTGTCTCTCTAGCTTCCGCGAATCGACAATCATGAGCCACATACACTCCCTCTCCTAATCGGCACTGCCCGTGGAAACAGCGGACTTCCTCTCCACCGTACCCCTCCTCAGCGGCCTCGACGCCACCGAGCTCGCCAAGTTCGCCGAGGTCACGCGGGAACGGAGCTATCCCAAGGGAAGCGTCATCCTCTTCGAGCACGATCCAGGCGACTCACTCTTCATCGTCCGCTCCGGACGCGTGAAGGTCGTCCTCATCGGCGAAGACGGACGCGAAGTCATCCTCGGCATCCTCGGCGTCAGCAACCACTTCGGCGAGCTCTCGCTCATCGACAGCCGCCCGCGCTCCGCGCACGTGATCGCGATGGAAGATGCGACGCTGCTCGTGCTGCATCGCGATGACTTCCGCCGACGCGTGCTGGAGTCGCCCGCCGTCGCGTGGGCGCTGCTGCAGGAGCTGTCGCGCCGCCTGCGTCGCGCCGATGAACAAATCGGTCGACTCGTGCTGCTCGACGTCGACGGACGGATCGCGCGGCTGCTCCTCGATGCCGCGGGTGAGAGCGGCGGCACCGTCATCGAGAAGCGCCTCACGCACCAGACGATCGCGCAGATGATCGGCGCGAGCAGAGAGACCGTCTCGCGCGCGATGCGCGACTTCCAGGACCGCGGACTGATCGACGTCGAGCGGCGCCAGATCTCCGTTGCCAACCGCGAGGGGCTCGAGGCGCTGGCGCGAGTGAAAGTCTGAGCGCGTAAGCGCCACATGACGATCACGCTCACATTCTGGGGAACGCGCGGCTCCGTGCCTTCCCCCGGCGCATCGACCTCGTATTTCGGCGGCAACACGCCCTGCCTCGAACTCCGCACCGGCACCGGCGCGCTCATGATCCTCGACGGCGGCACCGGCATCCGCCACCTCGGCCGCTCGCTCCTCGAGCGCGCCGGTGGCAAGCCGATCGTCGCCGACATTCTGCTCAGCCACGCGCACTGGGATCACATTCAGGGGCTCCCCTATTTCGCGCCGCTGTACGAGGCTGGACACGAGTTCACCTTCCGCGCCGTCCCCGCCGCGCTGGGCGGCATCGAGCAGGCACTTCGCTCGCAGATGTCGAGTGCGGTCTTCCCCGTGACGTTCGACGCATTTCGCGCGCAGGTTCACTTTCGAGCACTCAACGAGATCGAGCGAGGCTCGGGTTTCGCGCTGAAAACAGTTGCGCTACGGCATCCGGGAGGCGCAACCGGCTATCGCATCACCGACGGTAACGCCGGAAGCCCGGCACTCGTCTACATTTCGGATAACGAGCTCGGCAACGCCGACGGATATTCGTCGGCGCCGGAGTGGCGTGAGGAGCTCGTGTCGTTCGTGCGTGGGGCGTCGCTGCTCGTGCACGATGCCATGTATACGGCCGACGAGTATGAGCGGCATCGCGGGTGGGGTCACTCGCGGTACGAAGACGTCGTGGACCTCGCGCTCGACGCGGGAGTGCAACGGCTGGTGCTCTTTCATCACCATCCCGAACGCTCCGATATCGCGGTGAGCGAGCAGATTGCGGCATGCCAGAAACGCGTGAGCGACAAGCGCGCGCGTCTCGAAGTGCTGGCAGCCGCGGAGGGTGCGACGCTCACCGTGTAGCCGGGAGACAGCATGCAACGCCGAAGCCCGATTCTCCGCTCGACCGCGATGCTCGTCGTGCCCCTCGCGATGATCTGCGCGAGCGCACTTCGGCTCCGCGCACAGCAGCACGAATCGTGGCCGCTGGTCGGCGCGCTCCCCTTCTCGAACAGCGTCGTCGGCGACGAGCACGTCGCGCTCAACCCGCTCATCAGCGGCGTGCCGGAACTCATCCTCATCGAGCTCGGACGCAACCCCGCCCTACGCACCGTCGAGCCCGCGCGCCTGCGCCGGGTGCTCGCATTGCAGAAGGTCGATCCCAACTCGCGCCTCGACGACGAGACAGCATCGCACGTCGGGCGCATCCTCGGCGCGCAGTGGATGATTCGCGGGATCTTCACCGGAGACGGTCACGGCACGATCCGCATCGCCACCTACATGATCGATGTGGCGACGGGGCAGGTCGAGCATACCGCGAACGCCGAGGGGAAGCAGGCGAATCTCGCGAGTCTGATCGGGCAGATCTCGGAGCATCTCAGCCACGACATGCGCCTGGCCGATCTGCCGAAGGACGGCAAGCGCGCGCGCGAGACGACGCAGAAGGCGTCGTATCAGACGACGCTGCTGTTCGCGCGCGCGATCGAGGCGCGCGATGCGGGCAAGGTGCAGCAGGCGATCTCGATGCTGCAGCAGCTGCTTGCGGACGAACCGGAGTACGAGCCAGCGAAGAACGAACTGACGCGGCTACACTCGGATCGAGGGCGCTGAACGACGAGAGTCGACGGGACAGCTGAGGCGTCCGATGCGAGCCTCCATGGATCGCTCGTTCGTTTCTCATTCCACGAGTTTGATACTGCGCAGGAGGCTGCTCCTGAATACCAAGAAGACTGCTGGCACGTACTCAGCAGTCTTCTTCCCCATCCTAAGCCCCTGATCGATCAGATCGCTCGTGGAGTCTGTCTGAGTCCAACGAGGAACGTGCACACGAGCGTGATCGCGAAGGCGATCCCCACGCCGAGAATCGCTGTGCCGCTCGCGTGCCAGTTGGAATCCAGCACGCCGATGGCGGTGAAGTAGAGCGCGGGGAGCAGGCATACCGCGACGGATGCGGGAAGCGGCCGCAGCGATCCTCCGCGCACCGCTTGAATGCCTGCCAGCGGATAGAGGATGACGTACGACCACCAATAGGGCAGTTGCATCCGGTTGACCACGCCCATGAGGGCGAATGCATGACCGCCGAACATGAGCAGGCCGCCAAGAACTACGAACAGCACAAAGGCAATTCCAGCTCGCATCGCGATCCCTCCAGCGTAAGACTGCCGCGATAGTATTCCTCCATCACCCGAACCAGGCTTCCCGAGCGCAATCTGGTCAGCTGCCGATCGCGATCCGCGTACCCGTGTGCGAGACGACCTTCCCGCTCTTGTCCTTCACATCCGCGGGAAAGTTGAGCGCCACGATGCTGTCGCCCTGTGAGTACATCCCCATTTTCTGCTTTGCGTCGTTGCCGACGCCGATGCCGGTGGACTCCTTGAAGCCGTTCTTCGTGTAGAAGGCGACGACATTCTCATATGCGTCGGGAGTGCCGTACACCTTGACGGGAAACTCCGGCGTCCTGGCCGTAGTTTCCTTCGATGCTGCGACGTCGAGCGTGGCGCCGGGATAGATGGGGACGGCGGCCATATACAGCGTGGCGGCGACGATCGAGATGATGCGGAGGACGGCGGTCACGGAATACGCTCCAGCGGTAGTGTGTGCGGAGGAGCTTATTGCGGTGATCCCCCTCGCGCAATGATGGCGTTGCTCAACGGCGCGGCTGTGCCTCCATCACCCACACATCGCTCTCGCGATCGTCGCTGCTGAAATAGATTCGGCCATTTCCAACGGTGAATACCGTCCGCGCCGATGGGTGCACGAGCGGATCGAATTGTAGCAACTTCCGCGGCAGGCCGTGATCGATCGACACCGAGGATATCGACGAACGCCCCTCCGCATCGTGCGCGCTGTAGTAGAGCAATCCGTCAGGTCCGAAGGTGAGCCACGCGGACCCAACTTTGGTGTCGAAGACCGCATGCGCCGGTCCCGAGTCGACGGGCATGCTCTTTAGCAGACCGCCGAGCAGCGTTTCGGAGAAGACGATCGATTTTCCATCGGGGCTCCACAGCGGAAAGAATCCTCCCGACAACCGCTGCTTCGCTTCTCCCCACTTGCCCGACGCATCGCGCCGCGCGATCCAGATGCCGAAGGGCGGCACGATCGACGTGAAGACAAGCGCCTTCCCATCCGGCGACCACTGCGCCAAACCGTTCTGAAGCCCCGAGTGCGTGATCCGCTGGATGGTGCCGCCGTCGAGGGGCATCACGTAGATGTCGCGCGACCCGCCGCGCCACGAGTGAAAGGCGACTTCGCGTCCGTCAGGCGATGCTTGCGGAGCGAAGTCGTCGGCGTGATCGGTCGTCAGCTGGTCGGGCTCTCCACCCGCACCCGGTAGTCGAAAGAGATCCGCGTTTCCGGCGAGATCGGAGTCGTAATAGAGCCACTTCCCGTCGCGCGAGATGCTCAACGCCTCGATTGCGTCGTTCGCACTCGTGATGCGAGTCGCCGCCGTCGTGCTGATCGGCGGATTCGCCGGAATCGGTATCGACCAG
>JBDSHG010000199.1:0-16236 GCA_039918615.1 Gemmatimonadaceae bacterium
TCATCGCCCTTGCTGTGATCGGGCGGCTCGTGTCGCGCCATCTACTGCTTGTAGCCGCTCATCATCTCGCGCACGACGTTGCCGGTGATGAACGCGAGATTCGCCGGACGCTCGGCGAGCCGCCGCATGAGATACGGATACCACTGCGTTCCGAACGGCACGTAGACGCGCATGTTGTACCCCTCGCGCACGAGCTGGTCCTGCAGGTCGCGGCGCACGCCGTAGAGCATCTGGAATTCGAAGCGCGATGATGGAATTCCCTTCTCCTTCACGAACTTCTTCGCGCCTTCGATGATCGCGGGATCGTGCGTCGCGATCCCCGGGTAGTTGGCTCCGCTGATCAGCTTCTCCATGCAACGCACGTAATTCTCGTCCACATCCCTCTTGTCGGGATACGCGACGCCCGCAGGCTCCTTGTACGCGCCCTTACAGAGGCGCACGCGGCACTTGAGCAGGATGGCGCGCTCGACGTCGGCGCTCGTGCGATAGAGGTAGCTCTGGAGCACGATCCCGACGTTCTCGCGATAGTTGGGATAGAGCCGGTCTTCGAACAGCTTCAGGGTGCGCTCGGTATAGTCGCTCCCTTCCATGTCGAGTCGTACGAAGGTCTGGTAGTCGCGCGCGCGGGAAAGAATCGACTGCATCGTCTCGATGCACAGCTCTTCATCCACATCGAGTCCCATCTGCGTGAGCTTCACCGAGACGTTGGCGTCGAGCTTCTCGGCGTGGATGCGATCGAGCATCGTGAGATATTCCTGCGCTGCCGACTGGACCTCGGCCTTGGTGCTCACGCTTTCGCCGAGGAGGTCGAGGGACGCCGTGATCTTGCGCGCATTGAGGGCGCGGACGGCATCGATTGCGGTATCGAGCGTCTCTCCGGCGACGAAGCGAGATGCGAAGCGCTTCGCGAATCCGTTTTTGCGCACGAGCTTGAAGATGCTCGACTGATTGGAGAGGTAGAGCAGACTCTGTCGAAACATGGATATCGGTATGGGTGTCGAGAGCCCGGCACGCGCGCTCTCACTGCATGAAAGCTAGAGCGGGCCGCGCATCATGGCGAGGCGTCGGCCGGCGCGGCCACTCTCCAGACGGGGAATGCCTTCCCCCGTGCAAGCTTCGAATCGAAGACGTTCCAGGTCACCAGGCCGTCATCGCTCTCGGGGTCGAGCAGATAGAGCGCGGCGACCGCTTGACGCTGGTCCCCGGGGATCCTCAGCATGTCGCCGGGGAGCTGCGCGGTCGTGTCGCTCCAGCGTCCACTCAGGTGCATCACGTGATGCCCCTGGAACTCCCGCGACTCGGTGGCTAGCGAGTCGACAACGAAGCGGCTGACACGGGCCGACGTCATGCTGGTGGTTGGCCGCTCCACGCGGATGCCGTGCTGGCGGACGAGCGAAATGGCCGCGGTGTCGCTCGCGGAGATGAGCCACGCGCGGGGAATCGTGCGGGTCATCGTCGGCTCGAAGCGCAGGTAGACCGGCATGACTTGCGTCCGCATCTCGCCGGTGCGACGGAAGCCTCGAGGCACGCCCGACTGCGTAAGCGACGAGTCGCCGGTGTGCCTCATCACCTCGAAGACCACCGGCTCCCGGGCCGGCACCGTCGTGATCCGCGACTGAATCGCGATCTGTTGCGCGTAGTCACCGTTCTCGAACGTCGAGTCCGCGGCGCTCTCGATCTCGTGCAGCCGCACCGCGCGCTCGGCCACGAGTGACAGAATCTCGTGCACGAACGCGTACGTCGACTTGACGCGGCGCTCGAAGGGGTCGTGCGAGTACGCCTCGCTCAGGATCGAAAAGCGCTGACGAAGTCCGTAATAGTTGGTGCCGAAGCGCGGCCGATGGTCGTAGCTGTACCAGCCGGCCTTCACGGTATCGGAGATGTCGCGCTCTTCGTACTGCGTGTCGAAGTTACCATAGTCGAAGACGGCGAAGCCATCGCGCGCGTGCATTCTCGTGCGCAGCTCGGGGAGGAGCGAGTCCATCGTGTACGCGCCCGTCGTCATTGCCGCAGGGTTCAGCGACGGCGCGTACGTCAGCGCGTAGCCGTGGAAGCTGCCATCGGTGGTGTGCAGATCGACGAAGACATCCGGATCCCACTTGTCGAACGCCGCGAGCGACGCGCGCGTCTCCGGCGCCTCGGCCTTCACATAGTCGCGGTTGAGATCGAGCATCTTCGCATTTGGCCGCTGGCCGACGCTCTCGGGGCCGTTCTGCTCCGTGCGGTTCACCGACTGCGACGCGAACCGCTCGTTTCCGTCGGCGTTGTAGATCGGAATCGCGATGAGCACGATCGAGTCGAGCACGTTGTCACGCGACGCGCCGAGATCGCGCACGAGCGCCAGCAGTGCCTCCTTCCCCTCCACCTCGCCCGCGTGGATGTTCGCCTGCACGTAGACGATCGGACGGTGCAGCGCCTTCGCTTCGGCCGGCGTCGAGACCCGCGGGCGCGAGAGGATCAGGAGCGGCAGCACGCGACCGTTGGTGGTACGGCCGAGCTCCTGGCGCACGAACGGCACGCGATCGCGCTGGAGCGAGTCGATGAAGGCGATGACATCGGCGTACGTCGACGTCTCTGCATACGACGTTCGCTCCGCGCGCGTGTGCGGGAGGTGCGCATAGGTCGCACTCGCGCGCGGCGCGCCGTGCGTGCAGCCGGCGGCCGCGACGAGGAGAGCAGCGGCGAGTCGCACGTGGTGCCTCACGGATTCACGAGCGGCGCAGCCGCCGCGGCGGAACCGAGATTCTGCATGACGAAGTTGGTGAGCAGCGTGAAGAGATGTGTGCGCGAGTTGCCGCCCGAGATCGAGTGCGTGCGCGATGGGTAGAGCATCAGCTGAAACTGCTTGTTCGCCGCCTCGAGCTTGTCGATCAGCTGAATCGAGTTCTGGGGATGCACGTTGTCGTCACCGGTGCCGTACACGAGGAGGTAGCTCGCCGTCAGCCCGCTCACGTACTCGAGCGGCGCAGCTTCCTCGTAGCCGACGACGTTCTCCGCCGGCGTGCGCATGTAGCGCTCGGTATAGATGTCGTCGTAGAGGCGCCAGTCGGTGACCGGCGCGACGGAGATCGCGGCGCGGAGGAGTGGGCCGCCGCGAAAGGAGGTCATCGCCGCCATGTATCCGCCGTAGCTCCATCCCCAGATGCCGATGCGCGCGGGATCGACCCACGGCTGCGTCGAGAGCCACTTCGCCGACGCGATCTGGTCGTCGGACTCGTGGATGCCGAGGTGCTCGTAGACGACATCGCGGAAGGCGGCGCCGCGCGCGCCGGTGCCGTGGTTGTCGACGCTCACGACGATGATTCCCTTTCGTGACAGCATCTCGTGCCAGAGATAGCGATCGCCGCCGAAATCATCGACCACCGTCTGCGAGCCCGGTCCACCGTAGACGTACATCAGCACTGGGTACTTACGCGTGCTGTCGAAGTCCGGCGGGAGGATTCGCATCGCGTTGAGGCTGGAGCCGTCGGGGAGCGGAAGCTGGAAGAACTCGGGGGCGCGCGTGATGCGCGCGAGCCGCTCGCGCAGCTCGGCGTTCGCCTCGAGCACGTGGCGCGCGCCCTTCGGCGCGAGCGACACGAGCGTCGCCGCACCGGGCATCTGCGCCGACGACGCGATGTCCACCATCACGCCGCCGTCGGGCGCCATGTGGATGTGGTGGGTTCCCGGCTCCGTCGTCACACGTGTCTCGGCGCCGCCCTTCAGCGAGTAGCGGAAGAGCTGGCGCTGCATCGGCGTCGGCGCTGCGGCCAGCGCATAGATGTAGCCGCGCTTCTCGTCGATGCCGGCGAGCGAAGCCATGTCGACACCGTCGCGCGTCACGCGCGAGACGAGCGTACCGTCACGCTTGTACAAATAGTACTGGCGCCACCCGCTGCGCTCGCTCGCCCAGAGGAACATCGTGCCGTTCGCGAGCCAGTGCGGCGCATCCTCATCGATGTCGATCCACGCACTGTCACGCTCGGCGAGCATCGTGCGTCCTTCGCCGCTCGCAGCGCTCAGCATGAGCACGTCGACGCGGTTTTGCGTGCGCGGCATGCGCTGCACGGTTACGCTGTCGGCACCCGCCCACTCGAGCGACGCGATGTACTCGCCGTCGCCGGTGTGCAGCCAGGTCGTCTTCCGCGTCTCCGCATCGACGACGCCAATGGTGACCTTCGAGTTCGGTGCGCCCGGCCGCGGATAGCGGAGCGGAATCATCTTCGCCTCCTCCGACAGCTCCTCCAGCATCGGGAAGATCGGGATCGGCGACTGATCGAAGCGCCAGAAGGCGATCCGCTTCGAGTCCGGGCTCCAGCGGAAGGCGTCGCGAATCGAGAGCTCTTCCTCGTAGACCCAGTCGCTCGTGCCGTTGATGATCATGTCGCTGCCATCATTCGTCAGCGCCTGCTCTTCGTGCGTCGCGAGATCGGTGACGAAGAGGTTGTTCGCGCGAACGAAGGCGACGCGCTTTCCGTCGGGGGAGAACTTGGCGAACATCTGGAGCCCCGGCGCCGGCGATAGCGGAGTCACGCGTCCCGTTGCGATGTCGAGCACGTCGTAGACTCCGCGCGTATTCTGCCGCCAGACCCGCACCGAGTTGTGGAAGAGCAGGACCCTCGCGCCATCGCGGGAGATGACGATGCTCTCGACGGTGAGCGGCGTGCCGTTCGACGTGAGCGTCTGCGGCGTCGCCACCACGGGGGAGGCGCCGGTCGCGGCATTCACCCGCACGATCTCGTCACCGCCGCCCGGCGACGGGCGCAGATCGAGGTAGGCGCTGCCGTCCGCGAGCCATTGCGGCTCGGGGAGCCGCGCCCCCGTGAACGCACCATGTGTGATAGCGTCGACGGTGAGCTCGGAACCACGCTGGGCAGCGGTCGGCGTGGACGCGGCCAGCATAGCGCAGACAACGAAAGTTTTACGCATCGCGGGGGAGGAGAGGACGAGGAATTTTATCGGCAGGCCCACCGGGCGGATAGTCCGAAGTCGCCATTGCGCCGGCGCTCCCCCCGGGCGATCATCGCGCATCCCCAGCGGAGCTTTCGATGCAACATGCCTTTACAACGACGACCTTCACGATCGAAGGCTATCGCGTCACGCGCCATCTCGGCGTCGTCCGCGGAATCATCGTGCGCTCGAGATCGATCATCGGAAACTTTGGTGCCGCGCTGCAGACGCTCGTGGGCGGAAACATCACGATCTACACGCAGCTCTGTGAGAAGGCCCGCAACGACGCCTTCGACCTCATGATGGGCCACGCCGCCGCGCTCGGCGCCAATGCCGTAATCGGAGTTCGCTACGACGCGACGGAGATCGCGGCCGGCGTCAGCGAAGTGCTGTGCTACGGCACCGCAGTGGTGGTCGAGCAGCAGATGTGACACGCGCAGCCCGCCGGTCAATCCCGCCTAGTGCGGCTTCTCGCGCTCGGGATAGAAGTGCGCTCCCGATGCCGCCATCTCCCGCAGGATCCGCGCAGGGCGAAAGCGCGGCGAGAAGCGGCCATCGAGCACCTCGAGCGCACGAATCACCGTGGGGATGCCAAGCGTGTCGAGATAGCGGAACGGGCCGCCGCGGAAGGGCGGGAAGCCGATCCCGAAGACTGCGCCGATGTCGCCGTCACGCGGGCTCGCGATGATCCCTTCCTCGAGACAGCGCGCCGCTTCGTTCAGCATCGCGAACACACACCGCTCGACGATGTCGCGTGCGCCGATCAGCATGCGCTGGCCGGTGCTCGAGAAAAGCGGATACACCGTCTCATCGACGCCCTTCTTCTTTCCGCCCTCGTAGCGATAGAAGCCCTTCCCGCCCTTACGACCCGTGCGCCCCGCCTCGATCACCTTCGCGAGCGACTGCGCCGGGATCATCCGGTCGCCAAACGCGCCGATCATCACCGCGCTCGACTTCCCCGCGATGTCGAGCCCGACCTCATCAATGAGTGTGATCGGCCCAACGGGAAATCCGAACTCGACCAGCGCCTTGTCGATCGCATCGACGGCGACACCCTCGTCGAGCAGCAGCCCAGCCTCGTTCACGTACGGCGCGAGGATTCTGTTCGCATAGAAGCCCGGCGCATCCTGCACGACGATTACCGTCTTCCCCAGCTTCTTCCCGTACACCACCGCCGTGGCCAGCGCCTCGTCGCCGGTATGTTTCGCGCGAATCACCTCGAGCAGCGGCATCTTCTGCACCGGCGAGAAGAAGTGCATGCCCACGACGCGCTCCGGATGCTTCGCATTCGCGGCAATCTGCTCGATCGGGATCGTGCTCGTGTTCGACGCGAAGATCGCGCGCGGTGCCGCAGCCTCCGCCTCCGCGAGCACGCTCTGCTTCACCTTCAGATCCTCGAACACCGCCTCGATCACGATGCTCGCGCTCGAGAAGCCCGAGTAGTCGATCGTCCCGCCCACGAGCATCAGCTGATCGTCGAGCTGCCGCTTCGTGATCCGCTTGCGCTTGAGGCTCTCGCGAAGGATGCTCGCGACTTCTTTCAGCCCCTTCCCGACGCGCTCGTGATGCGCATCTTTCAGCCGCACGACCGTCCCCTGCATCGCCGCGATCGCCGCGATCCCCGCGCCCATGAACCCCGCGCCGAGGATGCCGATCTTCTCGACGAGCAGCGGCTGCACCTTCGCGCCACCCACACCGGTGTCCTTCTTGAGCGCGGCCGTCGCGAAAAACAGAAAAATGAGCTGGCGACTCACGTCGGTCACCGCCATCTCGCCGAAGAGACGTGCCTCCGTCGCGAAGCCCTTCGCACGATCACCCATGTACGACTGCTCGATCGCATCCATCGCGGCGAGCGGCGCCGGATAGTTCCCCTTCGTCGCCTTCCGCGTCGCCTCGCGCGCCTTGCGGAACACGATGCTCCGACCAAGCGCATTGCCCTCGAGCACCACATCCGATACGCCGTGCACCGCCCGGCCGCGCTCGCGCGCGATCTTTCCATCCGCGAGCTTCCCCGCGCGATCGACCGCGATCTCGAGCAGGATCGACGGATGCACGAGCTCATCGATCAGCCCGATCTGCAGCGCCTTCTTCGCGCGCACGCTCTTCCCCTGCAGGATCATCTCGAGCGACTGCCGTAGGCCGACTCGTTGCGGTAGCCGCTGCGTCCCACCCGCACCTGGAATCAGCCCGATCTGCACCTCGGGGAGCGCGAGCACCGTCTTCGGATGATCGCTCGCGATCCGGTATGCAGCGGCGAGCGACGCCTCGAGCCCGCCGCCGACACATGCACCATGAATCGCGAACACCACTGGCGCGCGAAGCTTCTCGATCCGGTTCATCAGCTCCTGCCCTTCCCGGCTCAGCGCCTCGGCCTCCGCCGCCGTACGCAGCTCGAGAAAGCCATCGATGTCCGCGCCCGCGATGAAGAGGTCGGGCTTTCCGGAAATCAGCACCACCGCTCGAATCGTCGTGTCCGACTCGACGCGATTCATCAGCGCCTTGAACTCCTCGACCACGCCGCGCGTGAGCTTGTTGACGGACTCACCTACGAGATCGAAGGTGACGATCGCGACGCCGCCCTCCCGAATCTCCGTCGTCAGCGCATTGCTCATGACGCATTCTCCAGCACCATCGCGAATCCCATCCCGCCGGCGGCGCACAGCGTCATCAACCCGAACTGTCCGTTGCGGCGGCGAAGCTCGTTCGCGAGCGTCGTCGTGATGCGCGCGCCCGTGGCGCCGAACGGATGCCCGATCGAAATCGACCCGCCCATTACATTCAGCCTCGAGCGATCGACCTCGCCGAGCGGCTGCGTCATCCCCGCGCGCTCGGCCCACTCCTGACTCTCGAAGCCGCGGAGGTTGCTCAGCACCTGCGCCGCGAACGCCTCGTGCATCTCCACGAGATCGATGTCGGCGAGCGTCAAACCGGCGCGAGCCAATGCCATCGGCGCCGCGAGCACTGGCGCCTGCAGCAGCTGCTCCCCGGGGTCGAGCGCCGCATACGCGTACGACTTGATGAACGCGAGCGGCGTATGGCCGAGCGCCTTCGCGCGTTCCTCGCTCATGAGGATTACAGCCGCAGCGCCATCGGTGAGCGGCGATGAGTTCCCAGCCGTCACCGTTCCGTATTTGCGATCGAACACGGGCTTGAGCGCCGCGAGCGCCTCCGGTGTCGAGTCGGGGCGGATCCCATTGTCGTTGAGTGCGACCTCGCTGTACTGCGGCGGCACGTAGTACGCCATCATTTCGGCAGTTAGCCGTCCGTCCTGCGTCCCCGCCGCCGCGAGGCGATGCGAGCGCAGCGCGAACTGGTCCTGCTCGTCGCGCGGAATGTGATTGAGCTTGGCCATCTTCTCCGCGCTCTGCCCCATCGTCTCGCCCGTGCTCGGCTCCGCGATCGCCGGCGTGATCGGAAGCAGATCGCGCGGCCTGATGCGCGCGAGCGCGCCGAGCCTGCCGCCCAACGACTTCGCCTTCGACGCGCCGACGAGCGCGTTCGCGAAGCCGCGCGAATGCAGGATCGGCACGTTCGACAGCGACTCCGCGCCGCCGGCAATCGCGACGTCCGCGTGGCCGAGCGCGATCTGGTCCGCCGCATCGGTGATCGCCTGATTCGCCGACGTGCACGCACGACTCACGGTGAACGCGGGAATTCCCTTCGGCAGCATCGGGAGCAGCGCCACCTCACGCGCGATGTTCGGCGCGAGCACACTCGGTACCACGGTGCCGAACACCAGCGTATCGATCTCCTTGCCGTCGAGCCCCGTACGCGCGAGGAGCTCCGCGACCACCGCGCGGCCGAGGTCCTGCGCGGAGAGCGATTTGAAAAGAGTGCCCGAGCGCTCGAACGGCGTCCGCAGTCCCGCGACGATGGCTACGCGGCGGCCGTTTCCGAAGGTTGGCATGAAGGAAAGTTACACGATTCGCTGTACCGAGATGAGAACGCTGGACCGCAGGAGATGTTGACCCATGCGTGCCTCTCCTCGTAGCGTTCGGCGATGCCCGACAATCCGCAAATCGCAGGAGGGCCGGACGCGCCGGGGCAGGCGTCGCCGGATCGACGTGCCGAAGCGCTGACGCTGCTCGCCGAAGGCTCCTTCGACGTGCTGGTGATCGGCGGCGGCATCACAGGCGCCGGCGTTGCACGCGACGCCGCCATGCGGGGGCTCAGCGTGGCGCTCGTCGAGGCGTCGGACTTCGCGAGCGGGACCTCGAGCCGCTCATCCCGACTCGTGCACGGCGGCGTGCGCTACCTGGAGCACGGGCAGCTGGGCCTCGTCTTCGAGGCATCACGGGAACGCCGCATCCTCGCGACTATCGCGCCGCATCTCGTCCGCCCGCTGCAGTTCATGTGGCCCGTGTACGAGAAGGCGCGCATCAAGCTGTGGAAGCTCCGCGCCGGCCTCTTTCTCTACGACGCTCTCGCACTCGGCCGCAACCTCGGCCGCCATCGCACGCTGACGACGCATAAGATCACCGCGCTCGAACCCGAGCTGCGCCACATGGGGATGGTCGGCGGCGCCTCGTACTACGATGCGTCGACGGACGACATTCGCCTCACTCTCGCGACCGTGCTCAGCGCGCGCGACGCCGGCGCGATCGTGCTCAATCACCTCTCGGTGCACGATCTGCTGATGACGAGCGAGGGCGTCTGCGGCGCGCGCGCGATCGATCTGCGCTCGGGCGTCGAGCTCGAGATTCGTGCGCGAACCGTCGTCAACGCCGCGGGCCCGTGGAGCGACGCGATCGTGCGCATGGCCGAGCCGCAGGCGCGACGCGCCGTGCGCGGCACCAAGGGCGTGCACGTCTCCGTGCCGCGCGACCGCATCCGCAACAACGGCGCACTCACGCTCCTCTCGCCGATCGACGGTCGCGTGATGTTCGTGCTCCCCGCCGGCGCCTTCAGCATCATCGGCACGACCGACACCGAGTACGACGGGCGCCCCGAGCGCGTGCGCGCCACCACCGCAGACGTCACCTACCTGCTTCGCTCGGCGAATGCCTACTTCCCGGGCGCGCATCTGATGCCGACAGATGTGGTCGCCGCGTGGGCTGGGATTCGCCCACTCATCGCGTCCGGCGACAAGGATCCCGACGCGGCGTCGCGCGAGCACGCGGTCGCGTGGACGGTGTCGGGGCTGCTCTCCGTCACGGGGGGCAAGCTCACCACCTACCGAGCGATGGCCGCCGATGTGATGGACACCATCGCGCGCCGTTTGCGCGTCGGCCACCGCAGCGCGGCGACGCACAAGCTGCGACTTCCGGGCGGCGATATCGACTCGCTCGAGGACGAGCTCGCGCTCGCGCGCGCGACCGTCGGCGCCCCCGACATCGCCGAGCATCTCGTGTACGCATACGGCACGCGGTGGCGCGCGATCTGGCAGATGGCGAGCGTCGATCGCTCACTCGCCGAGCGGCTGGTCCCCGAGCTCCCCTACATCGCTGCGGAGCTCGACTGGGGCGTCTCGCAGGAGATGGCGCTCACGCTCGGCGATCTGCTCATCCGCAGGCTGCACGTCGCCTTCGAGACGCGCGATCATGGGCTCGCGATCGCGCCTGCCGTTGCGGAGCGATTCGCGCCGCTCATGATGTGGAACGTGGAGGACGAGCTGCAGTCGTTCAGGCGCGAGATCGACGACCTGTTCGGAATCGCCGAGGCTTAGGACACGGGGATGTGAATCGTCTTGAGATCGATGATCTCGAGCTTGCGCGTCGCGTTCGGAAGGCGGAGTATCACGAGCTCGCCCACTGCCTTGCCGACGAGCGCCTTGCCGATGGCAGATGACATCGTGACCTGCCCTTCCTCGAACTCGATCGCGTCACCGAACACGAGCTGATAGCTCTCCTCGGAGCCCGTCGCGATGTCCTTCACGATGACGCGCGATCCGAGTCCGACCTTGTCGTGCGAGATCTGCGTGACGTCGATCTGCGAGAGCTTGCTCAGTCGCTGGCGCAGCTGCCCGAGGCGCGCCTGAACGAACTGCTGGCGCTCGAGCGCAGCCTTGTATTCGCTGTTCTCGCGCAGATCGCCCATCTCGACCGCTTTGCGGATCTCGTTGGGGAGCGTGATGTTCAACTCGAATTGGAGCTTGTTGGCTTCCTGCTCCAGCTTTTCCTTCAGCTCTTCAATCATGCGCCGCAACACAGCGTAAAAATGTGAGCGCCCGGCATTTGGGAGCCGGGCGCGTGGGTGCTTTGTGCATTGTAGGCTGAGGCCGGATCGAAGTCCAGCCTTGCGCAGCTATCGATGCCTGTCGAGGGTCTCGCTGGTCTGCTTCAGCGGAAGCGGCTCGCCACCCGCCTTCTCGAACTCCGCTCGCAACCGCGCCATGTTCGCCGCGCGGCGATCGAGCAGGCGCTTGAGTTTGCGCGGTTTCCGCTTTGCGAGCGCGTACGACGTGAGCAGCGGGAGCGCGATCGTCGAGTCGACGTAGCAGACGACGGCGTCAGGCAGCTTGTCGGGATCGATCTTTCCCCAGCTCACCGCCTCGGCCGGCGTCGCGCCGGAGAGACCGCCGGTGTCGGGCCGTGCGTCGGTGATCTGCAGGAAGAAGTCGTGCCCCTTCTCGTCTATGCCGAGCACTTCCTGGATTTGGGGCTCGGTCTGCAGCATGAAGTTCTTCGGGCTGCCGCCGCCGAGGATCAGGACGGCGCTCTTCCCGTTGGAGCGCTTGGCGGCAAGAACGATCGACGCGGTCTCGTTCACGTCCTGATTCGGGTCGAGGAGGAGCTCGTTCCCCTCGAGGGCGAGTGCCGCGATGTTCATCCCGATGGACGAGTCGCCGGGCGACGACGTGTAGATGGGAACACCGGCTGTGTACGCGGCGGAGAGGAGCGACCGCTGGCCGATGCCGAGCGCATTCTCGCGCTCGCGGACGTACTTGCCGCAGAGCGCGTGGAACTCCGCGCTCGACATCGCGCGCTGGAATTCGGGCGCGCGCATGATCTGGCGGAAGAAGGCATCGGTGGAGAGGAGCACATCGTAATCGAAGAAGATGTCGTAGATGCGAACGACGCCTTCCTCGCGCAACACGATGTCGGACTCGGTGGCATTGCCGCGGTGCATCGCGAGGCCGAGCCCGAAGTGCGTGTCGTGATAGAGATTCGCACCGGTGGAGATGATCCAGTCGACGAAACCGGCCTCGATGAGCGGAATGAGCGCGGCCATGCCGAGACCGGCGGGGGTGAGCGCGCCGGTGAGCGTGAGCCCAACGGTGACGTCGGGCTGGAGCATCTTGTCGGTGAAGAGCTGCGCGGCCTCGCGCAGGCGCGCGGCGTTGTAGGCGAGAAAGGTGCCCTCGATGAGATCGACGACCGTTTCGGTGCCGTCGATGCGGCGAGGGTCGATGCGCTGGCCGCGGAGGAAGCGGCTCTTTTCGTGCGACGTGTGCGCCGCGCCCGCGCGCTCGCGCGCCTCGGCCGCCTGCTTCTGCTGCGCCTTGGGTCCGGAGGCGGAGGATCGTGCGGGCTTTGCGCTTTTTTTACCGCCCTTCTTTGCTGCCATCTCGTCGATTCCTTAGTGCTAAGATAATCAGAAAGGTTCGCGGCGGACCTGATCGGAGGCGCGTCGCTGCAGTGGTTGGTGATGCGCGTTGTGTGCCGCGATCACCGCGTTCGCGGCTTCGGCGGGATCGTCGGTGATGATGATGAGATCGAGGTCGCCCGGTGAGATCTTCTTCTCCACGAGCGCGCGCGAGCGCAGCCACCGCAGAAGCCCGGCCCAATAGTGGCGGCCGAAGAGGATCACCGGAAACTCGTAGATCTTCCCCGTCTGGATGAGCGTGAGCGCCTCAAAGGCCTCATCGAGCGTCCCGAAGCCGCCCGGGAAGATGATGAATGCGGACGAGTACTTCACGAACATCAGCTTGCGGATGAAGAAGTAGCGGAACTCGATCACCGTATCGACGTACGGGTTCGAGCCCTGCTCGAAGGGGAGCTCGATGTTGCAGCCGATCGACCGGCCATTCCCCTCACGGGCGCCCTTGTTCGCCGCCTCCATGATGCCCGGCCCCGCGCCCGTGATGATCGCGAAGCCCGCCTCGGCGAGCAGCCGCGCGGTCTCCTGTGCGGCCTGGTACTGCGCATCGTCGGGGCCCGTGCGCGCGGAGCCGAAGATCGACACGCCCTTCTCGACGCCGGCGAGAGTATCGAACCCTTCGATGAGCTCCGACATGATGCGCAGCACGCGCCATGGATCAGTGCGCGTAAAGTCGACGCGGGAGTTCGTCGACGCGAGGAGCTTCTGGTCCTCCGTCTCGGCGAGCGGACGGTCGTCGCGAATCGAATAGTCGAAGGGACGACTACTGGCCTTGATCTTGGTGGAGCCGGAGGTCTGCACGCGGGGCACGCGCTGCGAGGGCGGCGTGCGTCCCGCGAGGATGTGCCCTTGCTCGGTGCGTTCGCGCAGCGCCGCACGCGCGCGCTCCTCGGCGCTCGCGATGATCCCCGGCTTGATGCGCTTGCCGGTGCCGGTGACGACGGCAGTGGTGCTCCTCTTCGCCGTTGCCTTCGCTTTCGACCTCGTCTTCGTGCCGTGCGTGGTCTTTTTCGTGGCCATGGATCAGCGGTCGCGTACGATCATGTGCTACTTTCCTCCAGAGTGCGCGGCCCTTTGCGCGAAGTACGCGCGCGGATTCTCTGCGCGAAGTAATAGTAGCCACCCCTCACCGTCGTAGCGAGTGGACTTCGAGCCGCACTCGACCGCATGTCGCTGATTCTCCTCGTCGCTGACGGCGCTCGATTCGACGCGATGGATATCGCCACGCGTGACGGCTCGCTCCCTGCGCTCGCGCATCTTCGCGCCAAGGGCGGGCTTTACCCCGTGACGACATCGTTTCCGTCGGTCACCGGGATCGCGTACGCGCCATTTCTCACGGGACGCTTCCCGGGCCCCTGCGGTCTGCCCGGGCTCCGCTGGTTCGACCGATCGCACACACGCTGCACGCGCTACCCGTACGCCCGCAGCTATCTCGGCGCCGAGATGCGGCACCTCGACGGCGATCTCGACCCGTCGCATCCCACGATTTTCGAGCTCGCGCCGTCGCGCCTCAACGCGATGAGCATGCTCGGCCGCGGTACGAATCGCGACGAGCGTATCGGTCGCGATCTACGCACGCTGGCTCGCGCGGCACGGACGCACTGGAGTGGCGATGTGGACGGCTGGATCGCACTCGACGCGCACGTCGCACGCCGATCGATCGAGCACATCATCGCGAAGCGCCCCGCTTTCTCGTGCATCGCGCTCCTCGGCCTCGACAAGGCGTCGCACTCCGAGGGGCATGACTCCGCGCTCGCGTGGCGAGCGTTGGCAAACATCGATGCGGCGGTGGCCGAGCTCCGCAACGCGCTCGAGGTCGCCGGGCGATGGGACGAGACGCGGCTCTGGATCGTGAGCGATCACGGACATTCGCGCGTGCGGGCGCACGACGACCTCGCGGCGCTCGTACGCGCGGAAGGACATCGCGTGCTCGCGCATCCGTGGCTCCTCCAGCCGCGCGCGGAGGTAGCCGTGATGGTCGGCGGGAACGCGATGGCGCATCTGTATGTCGAGCTCGAGCGGCGCGAGCGCGCAGGGTGGGGCGCGCTACGTGCGCGATGGGAGCCGCTCGTGGGCGCGCTGCTCGCGCGCGAGTCGGTGGATATCGTAATCCTCCCGGAGCTCGACGGACGCAGCGAAGTGCTCACCCGCAATCGCGGCTCGGCGATCGTCGAGCGCGCGAACGGGCGCTACAGCTACCTCACGATCGACGGCGACCCGCTCGGCCTCGGCTTCGAGCTGCAGAACGTCACCGCATTCGATGCGTACGATGCGCTCGCCGATGGCTCGTACCCGGATGCGATCGTGCAGATCGCGCAGATCGCAGCGTCGTCGCGCGCCGGTGACATCATCGTCTCCGCGGCGCCCGCGTGGGACTTTCGCGAGAAGTGGGAGCCGATCGCGCACGTCAGCACGCATGGCTCGCTGCATCGCGATCACATGCTGGTGCCGCTTCTCGTGAGCCGACCAGTGCGCGGAGCGCCGCGACGAACGGCGGATGTAATGCCGAGTGCGCTGGAAGCTCTCGGACTACCGCCGGCGCGCGATCTCAATGGTGCATCGTTCGTCTGACGCGCGCCGTCACGTCGTCGCGCCGAGTACCTGCAGCATCTCGACACGTCGTCGAGCGGGAGCGGCTACATCGTGGGCAGGCTCTCGCAGAGAACGGCATCGCTGACGGCGCGCATCGACCTCGCGATCACTTCGGGGTTGACGCTACAGTTGTATGCGCAGCCGCTCATCGGCTCCCGCGTGGAGATTCGGGCAAGCGACGAGGGAGCTGTGGAGGGTGCCGGCGAGTAGCGTGTTGATGGCGAAGTGGAGCTATTGGTGGGCGCGGGGGTAGCGATTCGTCAGTGCAGAACACTCACCGCACCTCCTTCTTCGCAAACAGCGGCGGAATACAAAACGCAGCCCAAATGAACTCCAGCCCAATGAATCCCCACCGCCGGTCGTGCACGGCGGTGAGCCCCAGCAGCACCGACCCGACGAAGTTCAGAATGTTGAACCACCGGTCGCGGCGATCCATCTTCCCCATTTGCAGAGCGGCGAAGGCGATCAGCACCAGAATCGCGCCCGATATCGACATTAGTTGATACAACACGGCTGCTCCGCGAGATTGAGTTGGACAGAATGGATAATCATACCGTACCTGCCACCGGCGCTCGGACCTGGCCCCGGCTCGTGCTCGCGCTCTCCGCGCGCTCGCTGCGCTCTCCGTCCCTCGGAGTCGCGCTGCTCCGAGTGGCGTGGCGCTTCCGGAAACGCGGCTGGTACGGCATTCCGCCCTTCCTCCCGCTCCCGCCGCGCGACTACGTGCGCTGGCGAATGTACACCGCGTACGGCGACTACGATGCCGTCGCCCCCGCGGACGATGTCGAGCGCTACGCGCGATGGGCGGTGCGCTCGCAGTGACCGTCCCGGCCCTCCGCTCGCTTGAGGAAGGCATCCGCGCGCAAGGCTTCGGACTCGGCTTCGATCTCGTTGGCATCACGACGCTCGGCGCGGTAGCCACGGCGCCGCACTTCGACAGCTGGATCGAGCGCGGCTTCGCGGGGGAGATGCACTATCTCCCGAAGTGGGCCGACAAGCGGCGCGACTCGCGCCTCCCGTACGAGGGCGTGCAGAGCGCGATCGTCGTCGCGCTGAACTACGGCGGCACTGAACCGTCTGGCCCGATCGCGCGATACGCGCGCGGCGATGATTACCACGAGGTTCTCGACGCGAAGCTGCGCGAGCTGCACGCATGGATCGCCGCAGAGCTCGGCC
>JBDSHG010000200.1:0-2947 GCA_039918615.1 Gemmatimonadaceae bacterium
GCGTCGGGCTCGCCGAGGTTGAGGCGCACGACATCCATCCCGCGAGCCTCGCAACGTGCGATCTCCGCGCCGAGCTTGAATGCATTCTCGGTTCCGAGTGCCGTCATCCGGCGGGCGTATATCGACATGTCCGTTGATGTAGGTGTGTTCGGCCTGCGAAGGGCGGCGGCGACGACGTTCGCAGCGTGCTACGTCGACATGACAGTCGCGATGCTGCTATCCCTTGCGCGAAATTTTCTGCGACGGGAGTCTTTCACTGCCTCGTGACGCGCCAACGCGCCTCGCGGTCACCGTGTCGAGCACCGTGATGATGAAGCTGTTCTCCACGATTGCAGCGCCCTCGGTCGGGACTACACCAACGGTGTAGGTCAGGCTGCCCGTCGCGGGCGGTCCATCGGGTGTGAAAGTGGAATCGTGCGCACCGACGTCGAGTCGCTCGCATCGAGCGCAATGATGAGTGAATCGCCCGCGTACATCGTCGTCCCGGTCGGCGTCACCGTTGTGACCAGCGTTGGATTTTGCGCCGGAAGGGGACGGGTCGAGTCGCCGCCGCAGGACATGACCGTCGCCGATCCAGCCGCCACCAATAGCAGGGGAAGTCGTCGGAGAAGAGGCATCGTAGGCCGTCCTGAGATCGGTGAGCAGTGCACAGCATCCGCGTTCGACGGATACTATCACCGAGGCGTCAATCCCGCCCCTCCCGCCATCACGCCCCCGGCCCTCCCCCGCCCCGGTCTGTTGCACCCCGCTATCACATTTCGTCTTATCTTGTGCCGGGCACCCGTTCGGGCGCCCCGTTCCGGTACCCGTCCTCAGCCCCGCACACCGTTGTCCACCACCGCTCCCCAGAAGACCTGCCCGCAGTGTGGTAGCACGTACGACATGGACCAGCGCTTCTGCCCGCGCGATGGCTCCACGCTGCGCGCGCCACCGGGAAGCGATCTCGTCGGCTCCATCCTCGCCGATCGCTATCACGTCATTCGCCGCATCGGCGAAGGCGGGATGGGGCAGGTGTATTTGGCCGAGCACGTGAAGATGAAGCGGAAGAGCGCCGTCAAAGTGCTGCACCAGGGCATGGTGCACGACCCCGACGCCATCTCGCGCTTCAATCGCGAAGCCTCCAACGCCAGCCAGATCCAGCACCCGAACGTCGCCGCCATCTACGATTTCGGCGAGACGCCCGAGGGGCTCATCTATCTCGCGATGGAGTTCGTCGACGGCGAGCCGCTCACCAAGATCATCGAGCGTCACGGCGCTCTCACAGCCGCGCGCGCGGCCGACATCGGGCAGCAGGTCGCCTCAGCCCTCGAGGCGGCGCACGATATGGGGATCATTCATCGCGACCTCAAGCCCGACAACATCATGATCGCGCGCGGGCGCGCGGGCGAGGACGTCGCGAAGGTCGTCGACTTCGGTATCGCGAAGGCGATGGAGGCCGACGATCAGAAGGTCACCAAGACGGGGCTCGCGATCGGCACCCCCGAGTACATGTCCCCCGAGCAGCTCGGCGGCGACCAGCTCGACTCACGCACCGACATCTACTCGCTCGGCCTCGTGACCTTCAACATGCTCACGGGACAGCTGCCATTTCCCTCAGTGGTCTCGCGCGAGGCGCTCATCATGCGCCTCACCGAGAAGCCGCGCACGCTAGCCGAGATTCGCAACGATGTCGTGTGGCCGGCGGAGCTGCAGACGGTGATGGACAAGGCGCTCGCGAATCATCCCGCGGATCGCTACCAGCACGTCAGCCAGTTCGGACGCGAGCTCGTCACCGCCGTCGCGACGATGCCGGAGTCGGCGTTCACGAGCACGGGAACGGTCGAGCTGCAGCCCTTCAATTATGCCGCGAAAACCGAAGCGCGCCCGATCGGCGGCGGCGCCGCCGGCCGGCGCGATCGCTCGAACGAGGAGCCGCTCCTTCCCGAAATCGAGGAGAAGTCGGGGACCTCCGTCGCTGCAATCTTCGGCGTGCTGCTCTTCGTGCTCGCCGCGGGGGTGGGAGGCTACTGGTTCTGGAGCACGCGTCAGACTCCGCAGACGGTGGCGACGACCACGGCTCCGGCTGCCGCGACGACGCCCATCGTCCCTGCGGCCGACAGCACGAAGCAGGACAGCGCGACGCTCGCCGCCGCGCATGACTCCACTCCGGCCACCGCCGCGACGCCGACGGTCGACAGTGCGGCCGCGCCGAAGCCCGCCGTCACCGAGCCGCCGAAGAGCACGATCTCCTCCGACCAGCTCGACGATCTGCTCGCTCCCATCCGCGAAGACCTGTCGGTCGGTCGCCAGCGCATGAACGTGGGACAGTACGACGGCGCCGTCGTGCGCTTCGGAAATGCGCAGGACAAGATCGCGCCACTCGCAAAAAAATATGCGGATGTCGCGCAGATCCGTTCGCTCAAGCGCGAGATCGACGAGGCGCTGTCGCAGAACCGCGCGGCGTGCAAGGCGGAGCGCGATTTGGCGCTCGAGCATGGAGGGACATCGGCTCCGGACTGCCCCTGAAATCGGTGTCCGCAATGAGTGGGGATTTACGCTACTATCACGTAGCGGGCCTCCAACGTCACTGCGAGCCGCCACATTTCGTGCGGTGGCGCCACAGAGTGATAAAGGAGCTATCAGGGGGTTGCGGCACTCCGTCGCACATTGAATCATGTGATCCCTGTCACGCGCCCGGATCGGCGCGCGGCTCGCCGTGCCGCAGCACTTCGCGCATCGATCGAGCTCCTTCGGCGCTTCGGCAACGAGCCGGCGTTAACTACGTAACTCATTACGGGCCCGCATGTTTGCACCCGTTGTTCTGATGTCGTTCGAATGACCAGCCGAATCGGGATCGTCGGCGGAGGCGCGCTAGGGATGACACTCGCGCTGCGCATGCGCGAGCAGGGCCACGAGGTGGTCGTGCTCGAAGGCGCGCGCGCACCCGGCGGCCTCGCCGCATCGCAGC
>JBDSHG010000201.1:0-3280 GCA_039918615.1 Gemmatimonadaceae bacterium
GTTCGTGCAATGAGCAGGATGCCGAGCGTCACTCTCACTCACCCTTCAGGAGAATCTCCATGCGTACATCACTGACGTATCTCGTCGCCCTTCCGTTCCTGTTCGCCTGCAGCAAGAGCGACAACGGTTCCGCGGCTGCCGCGCGTGCCGACTCCGGCGCGGTGACGTCCACCTCAAAGCCAGTGGCGAATGCGGAGATGACCGAGCGGACGGCCGATTCCGTGCAGGCGGTCGGTGTGCCGGCCGCGGTAGCCGACGTCGGAACGCACGGCGAGGACCTGTACGATCAGGCGAAGGCGTCGAACTGGACGAAAGCGGGGCAAATCATGGATTCGCTCAACCGGTCGGCGGCGCTGTTGAAGCCCGACGAGCGCGCCCAGCTGAGCGGCACGCTCGACAGCCTCACCCGCGCGGTCGCCGCGCACCAGCGCGAGGTGGCACTCGAGGGCGCCAACTACGTAACGCTCATCGGCGCAAAGCTGACCGAGGCCTACCATCCGAAGATGCCGGCGGACATCGTCCGGCTCGACTACTACGGTCGCGAGCTCGAGATCTGGGCCGCGCGGAAGAACATGACGAAGCTCACCTCGACGGCGGCCGACCTGAAGCGGACGTGGGACGCGGTCAAGTCGAGCGAGATCAGCCACGGCGGCACCGCGCCGGCGGCGAAGATGGATCAGCTCGTCGCCCGGCTCGACGCCGCGAAATCAGTTGCTGATTACGCGCAGCTCGCGAAGCCGATCCTTGATCTGGTTGACGCGCTTGAGAAGCCGTTCGAGAAGTGACGGATCGGCCATCGGCGACCCGTCGCCCTGCTATTTGAAGGAATATGACGAGGCCGCCGTCGCCGCCAACATCGCTTCCACACCGTCGCGATCTCTCGCCTCCCGCCGCGTCTGTCTCGACTCCGGCAGACGGTGTACGAGCGTCGGAGCGAGCAGCGCTCACGCCGCACTTCGTGTAGAGCGCCTGCAGCTCGTCGGGCGGAAGCGGAGGAGTAAAGCGAAGGGCGCCGTTCGGAACCTTGATGACGTCGGTTGCCGTCGCCACGGGGATCGTCACGAAGGCAGTCATTCCCGGAAAGACCTTTCTCCCCGGGCTGGGCGAAGTTGATGATCGCGTCGTAGGTGACGACGTTCTGCACCGTCGTCGGATTCATCCGGATCTGACTGACCGATCCTTCGGACGTCTCCTTCGGAAATGCGTCGACCTTGAAGGTGACGGGCTCGTTGAGGCGATTCCGCCCGACGTCCGATTCGTCGAGCTTGGCGTAGAGCTGCATCTTGGTGAGGTCCTGCGCGATGGTGAAGATCGTCGGTGCCCGCAGCGATGCGGCAACGGTCTGCCCCACATCAACGCTTCGTGCGACGATGACGCCCTCGATCGGCGAGCGGATCACCGTGTGATCGAGATTGGTCTGGGCGACGGCAACCGCCGCCGCCTTGTGATCCATCTGCGCGCGCGCCTGTACGAGCCCGGCCCGCGCCGCATCCACGGATGCCGTGGCGGCCTCGTAGTTGGCCGTCGCGAGGCTGAGCTCCGTGCCCGTCGCAGCACCCGTCTTCGCGAGTTGCGACATGCGACCAAAATCATCGGACGTCTGCTTCGCTGACGCTTTCGCCTTGGCGAGATTGGCTTTGGCCGCCGCCACATTTGCCTTGAAGGCAGCCAGGTCGGCGTTCGCCTGCAGCAGCGCTCCCTGGAATAGCGACTGGTCGATCAGCGCGACGATCTCGTCCTTCGTGACGTGTGAGTTGAAGTCGACGTTGAGCTTCGCGATCGTTCCCGAGACTTGGGAGCCGACCTGCACGCTCACCACCGCATTCACCTGTCCGCTCGCATCGATCGCATCGCGGATGTCCCCGCGCTCCACCTTCGCGGCGAAGTACTCGACGGAGTCTCCGCTGCGACGCCCGAGTGCGAGTCCGCCAAATGGACGAGAAGGTCGGAAGTAGATGGCACCGATTCAAAAAGCACCAAAAACGCTACGCGCAGTTCATCGCGACGCGTCTTCTCAACGGCCGCGTGAGTTTCCTCGTTGCGCGGTTCACAGGAATCTCGCAGCGCCTCGGCTAGGCGAACTTCTCGGCGAACTGGATGCGCACAGACTCGGACATTTACGCGTAGCGACCAGGACAGATCGCGCGCGACGCTCTATGTTATGAGTCGTGATGTCCGGATCGGGAGTCTCCCACCGCACGCCTGATAAGCGTGAGGTCCGAGGTTCAACTCCTCGCTGGCCCATAACATCGAGAATTATGCCCCGCTTGAGGTTGCGACCTCGGGCGGGGCAGGTCGTTTCTGTGAGAAATGGCGATGGTGTCGATTCGCGCGGATCACGCGGAACGACTGCGAGCAAAAGGACCGTTGGGATGCAAAATCGCTCGCATTTTCAGTGCGGCGCTGTGTCCGCCCACAGGCTTCGTGGCGCGCGGTCGGGTCGGCTTTTCCCGTCCGCGAGGCGACACCTTACCCGCGCATCGCATCGCCGTCATAAGTAAGCCGCGATCCGGTGCGGGCCGACGGTGCGCCCTGGCCGCTGACGCTCGCCCCGCTGCCATTCGGCGCCTATCCCTTCCTCGCCATCACCCTGCTTGGCTGGGCCTGGGCGCACCTCAGGACGCCCCCGGCGCGGAACGCTGCGCCGTGAGCGTGGGACCCGTCGATCGAATGTTCGCGACTCCGCCCGATAGCCCCGGCCCGTGTGAGCCGGGACTATCGGACGACTGACCGCGAGATCCACGTCTCGGTTACTGTCCCGAACTCTCACCCAGGGCGACGAGAAGCTCGTCCAGTTGATCGAACGTCTCGAACATTGCATCGGCTGCTCCGGTGCCGGCAGCGTCGAGCGCTTCCTTCGAAGGATAGCTCTCGTGCAGGACCACCAGCGTTTTGCCGCCCTTTTCCTCGAAGGTCACCGCGGTGACAGGCCCGCCCTCGCCTCCTTCTTCATTGGTCCACGCGAGGCGCGAATACGGCTTCACTTCGACATACGTGCCGAAAAACACGGCAGGCTGGGGATCATGGTCGAATACCAATCGATACTTGCCTCCGACGCGAGCATCCACCTCGCAGGACAGCAGAATCATTCCCATCGACTTGGGCACCCACCAACGCTTGAGCAGCTCGGCCTTGGTAAATGCCTCGAACACAATGCGCGCCGGGCCGTTGATGGTCCGCGTGACAACCACCTCGCGGTCCGACTTCCGTTCCACCGTGGTGCGGTTCTTCACGGGGCCGGGCTTACTTTCGATTCTTGCGTTCATCGCTCTTCTCCTTT
>JBDSHG010000202.1:0-15939 GCA_039918615.1 Gemmatimonadaceae bacterium
GAGTTCTGCTCGGAGAGCGTGCCGAGCGTGATCTGCTTTCCGTTGTGTGTCGGGAGGTGCACGGTGGGCGGAAGGAATTCCTGCGCGGAATCGTCGAGGTGTAGCGTCCCTTCCTGTACGAGCTGCGCGAGCACGGTTGCGGTAAAGACCTTGGTGATGGAGCCGATCTCGAAGACGGTGTTGCCGTCGAGCGGAGGTTGGCCGGCTCCGGGATCACCGAAGCCAACGATGCGAGTGCTGCCATCGGAGTCGAGCATGCCGACGACAATTCCAGCGCTGCGCTTCTCGGCGACGCGCTGGCGAATGATCGCGAGGACGGCGGAGTCGGAGGGGAAGCCGGATGCGCGAGTGGCTGGTACGGAGGAGTGCTGGGCGCGCGCGCAGGGAACGACGGCGAGGGCGGCCAGAACGACCGCCAAGGTTCTGCATAGGGGCATACGATACGCTACGTGCGGGCGCGTTGGCCGGCAATGTGCGTAAGGGACGGTGAGATCACGCGCGGCCGGAATTCGCCGCCACGAACAGATCGATACTTCGAGGAGAGCGACATGAGCAAAGTGCTACGCGGTCTCGCGGCCGGTTACGGCGCCAAGAAGCTCGGCGGCGGCTGCTTCAGCACCGTTTTGATTTTCATTCTGCTATGGTGGCTGCTCGGGCACTTTGGCGTGTTCCGGTAGCAGGCACGCAATCGCATCGATGCATCGAGGCTATCTTCCGAATGTCCTGACGGAGGAAGCCATGACGGCACCGACCTCGAAGCGCGAGCGGGATTTGCGCGATGCTGATCTCCACCCGTTGCTGCTCACGTTCTACGACACGCTGAGCCGCGACGAACTCCTGGCGTCGTACTTCGAGGGGCTCGACATGCGCGAGCACATGCCGCGCATCACCGCCTTCTGGTCGACACTCCTCTTCCATACGCGGAGCTACTCCGGGAGCGCCTTTCGCCCGCATCTCCAGATGCGCGGGCTCACTCCCCCACACTTCGCCCGCTGGGTTGCGAGACTCGAAGCCGCCGTCGACGCGCGCTTCGCCGGGCCGGCGGCGAGCACCATGAAGGAGCTCGCGCATCGCATTGCGTTCAGCATGCAGATGCGCCTGGGGCTCGCGCCGTTCGAGCCTTACAAGGAGCTTTCCCCCGAAGTCGTGACACGCTCGGCGCGTTAGCTCCGACAGCGCGTTGTGCGCCAGCCTCCTACTGCTTCGCTTTATTCAACCGCGCGATGCGCGCCTTCGCCTCGACGACGCGTGGCTGAAGCTCTGCACGGGTCGGTTGGAACCGGTCATCTCAGCGTACTTCGTCAGGTAAATCCGCGCCGAGTCGGCCTGGCCATCACGGTCGAAGGAAAGCCCGAGTAAGAGTGGAGTGCACACGGTGCAATTGATCGTCGGCAGTCCGTCAGCTTCCGCTTCGCCACGACGGTAGTAGGCAATCGCGCTGTCGGCGTGTCCCTCGGCGAGCGCGATCGCACCCTGGAG
The DNA here is from genome assembly GCA_039918615.1 of Gemmatimonadaceae bacterium. Taxonomy (GTDB): domain Bacteria; phylum Gemmatimonadota; class Gemmatimonadetes; order Gemmatimonadales; family Gemmatimonadaceae; genus FEN-1250. Next base: position 1,480 of record JBDSHG010000202.1, read on the forward strand.
TCGCGACAAATGTACGAATTGTCGCCGGCGAGCGACCGTATCCTGCCGCGCGACGTATTGCTTCATCAGCTCCCGCGCCTTGGCGGGTTCGCCGAGGCGCGCATAGCCCAGCGCCAACCAGTTGCTTCCGTCGCGCTCCACCGGCAAAGCCGCCGGTGGATTGGCGTGGAGCGCCGCGTCGAGTGTCGCGAGGCCGCGGCGCTCGTTGCCTCGAAGCTCGAAGTCCCGCGAGGCGGTGAGGAACGCGATGTAAAAGGGATTCGCCGTATCGCCGCGCACGCGCGCATTTGTCGCGATCACCTGCGTTTGTAGCCGGTCCGCCTCCTGCAGCTTCCCGCGAAGCGTCGCGATGTCGATGAGCGCGTCCTGCCCGAACTTGGCCGAACGCTGTGAAGCGCTGTCCGCCAGCTTGCGCGCGAAATGCTCGGCGGTGTCGTAGTCGCGCCGGTTCCAGAGGTCCTCGTAGCGCAGCGCGCCGGTCGGATAGCTTTTGACAGAAGTGGCCATCACCGCCATTACAGAGTCGAAGGCGGCATGCTCGCCCGTGATGGTGTAATTCCGTGCGAGGTTGCTCAGGATCGTCCCGTCCCCCGGATCGTTCGCGAGCGCGAGGCGGTACATGCTATCGCCTCCCGCGAAGTCGCGTGTGCTGGAGAGAGCGACGGCCAGCGAGTTCACTGCGTCGACGTTCGTGGAGTCGAGCGCGACTGCATGCCGGAAGGCCGAAATGGACTTCGTCCGATCCGGCGCGGCCTCCTGGTAGTATGCGCCCTCAACGTTGTACCGCTCGCGCTCGGGCAGATGATCACGCAGCTGAAACGCGGAGGTGAGCGCGGAGTTTGCTTTCGCGGTCGAACCGCGCCCGCCCTGGGTCAGCAACGAGTACGCGAGCTGCACATACGCCATCGCGAATGTGCTGTCCTGACGAATCGCATCGCGGAAATACTGGACTGCAGCGGGATAGTCGGCCTGAACGTCGTTGGCATTCAGACCCGCGGCGTAGCTGCGAAGTGCGCCGAGGGACGCGGTGGTCACCTGATCGAGTCGCGGCGCGTCTCGAACCGTCTTGAGCGACTCTCCGATCTTACCGCGCAGCGATTTCGTCAGGCGGTCCACCGCGGGAATGAGATCCCCCGCATCCTTCGCCGACTCACGGTATGACGCGAGCTCGTCGCCGGACTCCGCGGCGACGAGCCGCGCCGTGACGATGTAGCCGGCGCCCGCGGGCACGATGCTCCCGCCCACGACCGCCTTCGCGCCCGTGCGCTGCGCGATCTCGCGCGCTGTCGCGAAGTCAACGCGCGCCGTGTCGGGGCGTTTCATCTGCTCGAGCGCCGCGACGACGGCGCTCGTCTGCACGATGTGCACGGCGTGACTCTGCGAGAGATTTGTGCGCACCGCCTCGGCGATCGTCGAGCCGAGCGAGATGTCCGACGCCGGTGCATCGAAGGCGGCGACGATTACCTTGTCGCTCGCGGACAGCTTGCCGGATGCGAGGAGCGATCCCGCGGGTCCGATGCCGAGCGCGCGCAGGATCATCCAGCCGGCGACGAGCAGCGCGAAGACACACACGGCGACGACACCGCTGCGGGCCGCGCGATTGTAGGAGATGTGCGGGCTCGCCTTGATCGCGAGTGTTGCCATGGTGCTCTGGCCGCCCGCGAGCGACGGCGTGCCGCCCGGCGTGTACGTCGGTGTCGCCGTCGCCATGCGGTGCGAGACGTACTGCGCGTAGGCGGTGAAGAGGATCACCGGCAGCCCGAGCGCCATTACGATGAGCGAGCCGGGAAACACCCAATCCGGAAGCCCGATGGCGATGATCGCCGCGCGTGCGACGATCGCGACGACGACCAATGCGCCGGCGTACATCGCGAGCGCGCGCTGGAGCATCGCGCGTCCGCCGAGGAGGATGCCGGGCATCGCGGCGCGCGGCGAGGTGGGCGATGCGACGGCATCGAGTCGGCGAAGAAGCTCGGTCGCGTTGGCGGGACGCGCGGACGGCTCCTTCTCCAGGCACTGCATGACGAGCGCGGCGACGGACTTCGGCGTTTCCGTCATGTGCGCGGCGAGGAGCTTGTGCGGGGCGAGCCCGGAGAAGGGCGGCTACCCCGCGAGCAGCTCGTACGCCATGCAGCCGAAGGCGTAGATGTCCGCGCGATGATCGGTGTCGGGATCGCCGGCGGCCTGTTCGGGTGCCATGTACATCGGCGTGCCGACTGCGGTGCCGAGCTGCGTGAGTGTCGCCCCTGCAGGGCTGGCGGCGGCGTCGGCGATGGCTTTCGCGATCCCGAAGTCGGTGACGACGGCGGTGTGCCCGGAGAGGAGCACGTTGTCGGGCTTGATGTCGCGATGGACGACGCCGTGCTCGTGCGCGTACGCCAGCGCGCGTGAGACGTCGCGCAGGATGCTCACCGTCTCGGCGATCGAGACCGTGCCGTGTCCGAGCCGCGCTCGCAGGCTCTCGCCCTCGACGTACGGCATCGTGTAGTAGGGCAGCCCCTCGAGCTCGCCGGCGGAGAGCAGGGGGACGATGTTCGCCTGCTGCAGCGATGCGGCGACGCGAATCTCGCGCTCGAGGGTGTAGGTGCCGGAGAGCGCGTGCTGGACTTGCGCGCGGAGGTCATCCGCCATGGCGCGTGGTGTCGGGGGAGCGCACAGCGGAGAATCTATGGATCAGGAGTGCGGATGGCCAATCGTCGCGGAAGACTTCCGACTCGCCCGCGATTTTATCCCCGCACCAACTTCTTGTACTTGATCCGATGCGGCTGGTCCGCCTCCGCGCCCTTCCGCTTGTGCAGATCCGCCTCGTACTCCTTGTAGTTCCCCTCGAACCACACGAGCTCACTCTCCCCCTCGAACGCCAGCATGTGCGTCGCCACGCGATCGAGGAACCAACGATCGTGTGAGATCACCACTGCGCACCCCGCGAAGTCGTTGAGCGCCTCCTCGAGCGCGCGCAACGTGTCGACGTCGAGATCGTTCGTCGGCTCATCGAGCAACAGCAAGTTTCCGCCGCTCTTCAGCAGCTTCGAGAGATGCAGGCGGTTGCGCTCTCCGCCCGAGAGATCCTTTACCTTCTTCTGCTGATCGCTGCCGCGGAAGTTGAAGCTCGCGAGATACGCGCGCGTGTTGATCTCCTTCTTCCCAACCGCGATCGTGTCGAGCCCACCGCTCACCTCCTGATAGACGGTATTCTCACCGTTCAGCTCGCGCCCCTGATCGACGTACGCGATCTGCACCGTGTCGCCGACGACCATCGTTCCCGAATCCGGCTTCTCCTCGCCGGTGATCATCCGGAACATCGTCGTCTTTCCCGCGCCGTTCGGTCCGATCACGCCGACGATGCCGCCGCGCGGTAGCGAGAAGGTGAGATTCTCGAAGAGCAGCTTGTCGCCAAAGCTCTTCTTCACGTCCTTCGCGATCACGACATCATTTCCAAGACGCGGCGGTGGCGGAATAATAATCTCGTTCTGCGAGACCTTCTCGAACGTGTCGCTCGCGACGAGATCCTCGTACTTCTGGATGCGTGCCTTGCTCTTCGCCTGGCGCGCGCGCGGCGCGAGACGTACCCATTCGAGCTCGCGCTGCAGCGAGCGCTGGCGCGCCGATTCACTCTTCTCTTCCTGCTGCAGCCGCACGCGCTTCTGCTCGAGCCACGCGCTGTAGTTCCCCTCGTACGGAATTCCGCTGCCGCGATCGAGCTCGAGAATCCACTTCGCGACGTTGTCGAGGAAGTATCGATCGTGCGTGATCGCGACGACCGTGCCCGGAAACTCCGCGAGATAGCGCTCGAGCCACGCGACGCTCTCCGCATCGAGATGATTCGTCGGCTCGTCGAGGAGCAGCATGTCGGGCTGATCGAGCAGCACCTGACACAGCGCGACGCGACGCTTCTCACCGCCAGACAGCGTGTTCACATCCGCATCGGCCGGGGGGAGACGCAGCGCATCCATTGCGATCTCGATGCTGCGATCGAGCTCCCAAAGATTCTGCGAGTCGATCTGCTCCTGCACCTTCGATTGCTCCTCGAGCAGCTTCGTCATCTCGTCGTCGCTCATCGGCTCGGCGAATTTCATCGAGATGGCTTCGAACTTCGTCAACAGGGCACGCTTCTTCGCGACCGCGAGCTCGACGTTCCCCTTCACGTCCTTCGTGGCATCGAGCAGCGGCTCCTGCGGCAGGTAGCCGATACGCGTGTTGTTCGCCGCCCATGCCTCACCCTGAAAATCCTGGTCGACGCCGGCCATGATGCGGAGCAGTGTCGACTTTCCCGCGCCGTTGGTGCCGAGGACGCCGATCTTTGCGCCGGGATAGAAGGAGAGATAGATGCCGCGCAAAATCTCCCGGCTTGGCGGGACGACTTTGCGCAGGTCCTTCATTACATAGATGAACTGGGGAGCCACGGAGTGCCTGAAGAAGAATGGAAGCGGCGCGGCCGGATCGAGGCGCGCACCGAGCGAGCGCGCTGTCGAGCTCACGGGCTAGCGAGAGCCTGATATCATCATCGTGAAAGATACCACGGACGGCTCTTTCGGCCGTGCCGAACGCGCAACTATCTCGAAAACACCGCGCCGTGGGGCGAGACGGTGCCCGTAAAGTCGGGCCAGTTCGCTCCCGTGAGGCTGATCCCCGGCGCGTCACTCCCCGCATCCCGGAACTTCTGGTCGAGAGCCAGGTGGCCAGTCGCGGGATCGAAGTCGATGATGAACAGTCGCTTCCCCGCCCCGCCCGAGTTCATCACGATTCGTCGCCCCGTTCTGTCGATCGCGATCCAGTGCGGCCGCTCGTCGTCGCTCACGCGCACGCGCGATACCTCACGCGGATGCTCCGGATCGCTGATGTCCATGGACACGAGGGCGTGCGCGTCCGGAACAGTCTGCAGCCAGTAGTGCGACGTCAGAATCGGAACGCCACAGTCGATGCCCTCGAATCCGTGCACAAACGTCGACGCCGGCTTGTCGCTCTCGATGTTGCGAATGAGGTAGAGTCCACAGCTGAACGTGTGCACGAACACGCTCTTTCCATCCGCGAGGAGTCGAGGCTCGCCCGTGAGTTTGTTTTCATCACCGCGTGGCCCCGGCTGCAACGCGAATGACTTCAACAACTTCAGATCCGACAGTCGCCAGAGCTGCACCCACTGCTCCGGTGGTAACGAGTCCGTAGGGTCCATGTCGGTTACCGTCGATATCGCGCGATCCATCGCGGGAATCGGAAGCACGCTGTACGGAAAGATCAGCGAGTCATCAATCGCCTTATCGACCGCGCTCCCCGACTTGAAGACGTGGCCGCGCTCGTCCATCTCCACGAGTCCGCCTGTCGTGTGTGGCCCCATCGCCGGCATTCCGTTGAACATCGCGCCGGTCGGCATTCCGCCACCGGCGCGATACTGAAACGTCGTCAGCACATGGCCGTTCGCCAGCCGAACGAATGTGTGCGGATGACCATAGCCACCAACGTCGCCGAACGACGTCAGCACGCGCGGCTGCAGCGGCTCGTGCACATCGAACAGCCACGTGCGCCCGGCATGGAAGTCGTTTGCCAGAAGATGGCCATTGGACGCGAGCACCGCCTCGGTGTGGTGCGGGTGGCCGACGCTCCCGGTCGATGCGCTCGCGAGCACCCGGCCGTATGTCGCCGACCCCGGCGTCGCGTCGATCGTCGCCATCTCCGTATTTCCCTTATCGCCGCCTGCCCAGACGAACAGATACGTCGCCTGCGCGAGCGCGACTTGCGGCGAGACCACGAGCGCGGCAGTCAACAGGTATCGAATTGTATTCATCGATCGAAAATGTCCTTCCGCTCGGGGCGTGTCAAAGAGCGCGCGCGTTTCCATGATCGCCACTCGCATCAGAGGTCGAAACCGATACACGCTCTATGATTCGGCGTCGAGCCGTCTGGGTAAGATAAGGTCTGGTCCACACACATCCCGTTCGCATCGCTACGTCCAGCGACTGCGTATCGACAGAACTTCAACAGTAGGACTTCTCGTGCGACGCTTACGCCTCGTCCTCCCGGCCCTCCTCGCCTCCGCGGGCTCACTCTCCGCACAGGCCACACTTCCGCTCGAGCACAAGGCCGAGCCCACGACCGACGCGATCACGACGCGCGATCTCATGACGCGTCTCTACATCATCGCCGACGACTCGATGAAGGGGCGCCAGGCCGGAAGTGAGGGCCACCAGATGACGACGGCGTACATCGCGTCGGAACTGACGAAAATGGGACTCGAGCCCGCAGGCGACAGCGGCGGCTACTTCCAGTACGTCCCGCTCGTGCGTCGCCACTTCGAGCCCAGTGGGACGCTCACCGCTGGCACCACCGCGCTCCGCCCCGACTCCGATTTCGTTCCGATCATCGCTCGCGGCACACCACGAAGCATCGATGGCGCGCAGGCGATCTACGGCGGCGTCTTCACCGACTCCACCACGTGGATCACAGCCGACCAGGCGCGCGGAAAGCTCGTCGTCTTCGGCGCGCCGCCATCCGCCAACGGCGGCCGCTTCTTCATTATTAACATTCGCCCGAGCAGCCGCTTCGCCGGCGCTGCCGGCGTCGCCATCCCGACGCTCGAGCTCGCGCCGCCCGACTATCTCGCGCGCATCCACAAGCCCGGCCTCGCACTCGCGGGGAGTGCCACCGGCCCCGAGAGCGCCACGCCCCTCCACCTCCTCATCACCCAGTCCACCGCCCGCACCCTGTTCGGCGGCAAGCCGCTCGACTCCCTCACAGCCGGCGCGGTTGGCGAGACCATCCACGGCACCCTCACGCTCGTCGAGGAATCGCGCCCCACGCGCAACGTCATCGCGGTGCTTCCCGGCTCCGATCCGAACGTTCGCGGCGAGTATGTCGCGATCGGTGCACACAGCGATCACATCGGCACGCGCGACGTACCGGCCGAGCACGACTCCACCCGCGACGCGAACGAGCAGTCGTGGGAGATGCGCGGCAAGTCGCTCGACAACGCGGATCCGAGCCCGCAGCAGCTCGCACTCGTCCATGTGAACGTCGACTCGCTGCGAAAGAAGCACGCGCCGCGAATGGACTCGGTGTTCAACGGCGCCGATGACGACGGCTCCGGCACCGTCGCGGTGCTCGAGATCGCGCAGAAGTTCGCGAGTGAGCGGCCGCGCCCCAATCGCTCCATCCTCTTCGTCTGGCATACCGGTGAAGAGCTCGGACTCATCGGCTCGCGCTGGTTTACTGATCATCCGACGGTGCCGCGCGACTCGATCGTCGCGCAACTCAACATCGACATGATCGGCCGCGGCGACAAATGGGACCTCACCGGCGGCGGTCCCGACTTCCTGCATCTCGTCGGCTCACGCCGCCTCTCGACGGAGCTGGGCGATCTCGCCGAGAGTGTGAATCGCAGGATCGTGACGGTGCATCCGCCGCTGCACTTGGACTACTCACTCGATCGCGCAGGGCACCCTGAGAACATCTACTGCCGCAGCGACCACTACATGTACGCGCGCTATGGCATCCCAATCATCTTCTTCACCACTGGGCTGCACCAGGATTACCACCAGCTCACCGACGAGCCGGAGTACATCGATTACTCGCACATGCAGCGGATCGCGAGCTACGTGCACGACCTCGCGCTCACGGTCGCGAACCTCGACCATCGCGTCGTCGTCGAGAAGCCGAAACCCGATCCCATGGGGGTTTGCCGGCAGTAGTCGCGCGCGAGCGGCGCGACGATCACGTCGGCAGCAGCTGCACGCGCGCGTCGACGATCGTCGCGCCGTGCTCGTGCACCATGATCGGGTTGAGATCGAGCTCCCCGATCTCCGGATGCGCATCGACCATGGCGCCCACACGCAGAACCGTGTCCACGAGCGCTGACACGTCGCGCGCGGGGCTCCCGCGATAGCCGGTGAGCAGCGGATACGTCCGCAACTCGCGAATCATCTCCTCCACATCAAGCATGGCGAGCGGCGTGAGCCGTACCGACACGTCCTTCAAGAGCTCCACGAGCACACCGCCGGCACCGCACGCCACCAGGGGCCCGAACAGTGGATCGTGGACGACGCCTACGATCATCTCGACACCGGGGGGCGACATGCGCTGCACCACGAATCCGTCCGCCACACGCGAGTCCTGAGCGAGGCGGTCTCGCATGTCCTCGGCCGCCGTCCGCACGGCGTCGGGGGCAAGATTGAGACGTACCATTCCCGCGTCCGACTTGTGCACGAGCCCCGGCGCGATCGCCTTGAGCGCCAGCGCGCCCCCCATCTGCAAAGCGGCGTGCGCCGCCGCTTCCGCCGAGCTCACCACGCGCTGCTCGGCCACCGGAAGGCCGTACGCGCCGAGCAGCACGCTCACCTCGTGCGGCGCCAGCCACTGCGCGCTCCGCGAGCGCGCGGCGGCGAGCACCGCCAGCGCGTCGTCTGCGCGCACATCGGCGAAGCGAGCCGGCGGCTGGACGGGGCGGCGCAGCCAGTCGCCGTACGCCGCCGCACGACTGAGCGCGATCGCGGCGTCCTCCGGGAATGCGAAGGAGGGAACGTGCACATCGGTCGCACGCAGCACGTCCGGAATGCCGCGCGATTGCATGAACACGGTCAACACGAGCGCCGCTCCCGCGAGCGCACGCGTTGCATCGACGATCGCCCGCGCCACGTCGTCCGGCTTCGTGACGAGCGGCGGAATGAAGATGACAATGATGGTGTCGACGGCCGGATCCGCACCGATGATCCCGATCGCCTTGGTGTACTGCTCCGGCGTCGCGGAGGCGATCATGTCTACGGGGTTCTCGATGCTCGCCGACGACGGAAGCACGGCGCGGAGCGCGCGCCGGCTCTCATCGCTCAGCGCGGCGATCTCGAGCCCGTGCGCGACGCACGCATCGGCGCAGAGAATGCCGGGCCCGCCGGCATTCGTGAGAATCGCGACGCGACGTCCGCGCGGAGGCGCCTGGTGCGAGAGCAGCGATGCGACATCGAACATTTCCGCGAGCGTGTCGGTGCGGATCACGCCCGCCTGCCGAAAGAGCGCATCCACCGTCACGTCGGACGCCGCGAGGAGCGCACCCGTGTGCGAGCTCGTCGCGCGCGCGCCAGCGGCCGAGCGGCCGCTCTTCACCGCGACGATCGGCTTGGTGCGCGCAACGCGGCGCGCGATGCGCGAGAACTTCCGCGGATTGCCGAACGACTCGAGATACAGCAGCACCATATTCGTACGCTCGTCCTGCTCCCAGAAGCGCAGGAGATCGTTGCTCGAGACGTCGGCCTTGTTCCCCACCGAGACGAAGCTCGACAGCCCGAGCCCGAGCATCTCCGCGTAGTCGATGACCGCCAGCCCGAGTCCACCGCTCTGAGACATGAAGGCGACGGATCCGGCCGGCGGCGCGGAAGGAGCGAAGGTCGCATCGAGTCGCACCGCGGGATCGGTGTTGATCATCCCCATGCAGTTCGGCCCGATGAGACGCATCTTCGCGTCGCGCGCGATGCGCACGAGCCCCTTCTGCCGCTCGCGCCCCTCGGCACCGGTCTCCGCGAACCCCGCCGAGATGACAATCAGCGCGCGCACGCCCTTTCGCGCGCATCCGCTCGCAACCGTGAGCACGCTGGCCGCCGGGACCACGATTACGGCGAGATCCACCGGTCCCGGAATCGCTTCAACGGTCGCGTACGCCGTCACGCTCTGCACGACGCCCGCCTTCGGGTTCACGGGATGGAGCGCCCCGGTGAAGTCGTAGTGGAGCAGGTTGTGGAAGAGCTCACCACTGATAGTGCCGCGCGTGCGCGATGCGCCGATCACCGCCACCGAGCGCGGCGCAAAAAAAGCCGCGAGCTCGCGCACCGCGTCAGCCCACTCGGTATCGTCGCCGGCCGCGGATGACGTCATCGACCAGCCTCCCGAGTCACGGTCATGCGTAATGATACCACTGCGATGCGCGAAAGCTTTTGCCCGACACGCGAAGCTGGGCGGCTTCCCCGCCTACAGTGTCGCGCGCGTGACGCAGATGATCGATCCGACCACCGCGGAACAGAACTCTCCGGCCGAAGCGAGCACTCCCGCGGCGAAGTAGCGCCGTACCCCCACGCGCAGGGGGCGGTTCGTTCCGCCGCCCCCTACGCCGCGTTCCGCGAATCGTCCCCGTGCGGCAGCACGATACTGTCGCCCAGCCCGCCCGCGAGCTCGTCGAGATCGCCGCCATGATACGCCTGCTCGCCGTGCTCCGCCACATCAATGCCCGCGATTTCATCCGCAAGCGAGATGCGTAGTCCGCCGAACGCCTTCACGACGCTGAGCAGAATCGCCGTTCCGATCCCCGCGAGCAGCACCGTCGCGAGCACAGCGAGGATCTGCACCGTGAGCTGATGCGGATTGCCGGCGAGCACCCCATCGCCACCGCCCGCGTTCACGCTCTTCGTGGCGAAGACTCCCGTGAGCAGCGCGCCGAAGATCCCCGCGACGCCGTGACAGGCGAACACGTCGAGCGCATCGTCGAGCTGCGTGCGCGCGCGCATCTGCATCGCAAAGAAGCTCGCCGTCGCCGCGATCACGCCGATCGCGATCGCCGCCGACGGCGTCACGTACCCCGCCGCCGGAGTGATCGCTACGAGCCCGACCACCGCGCCGGTCGCGGCGCCGACGGCGGTGCAATGTCGGTTGCGCAGCAGATCGAGCACCATCCACATCGTGAGCGCCGCAGCGGCCGCGGTGTGCGTCGTCACGAACGCGTTGGCCGCCACGCCATTCGCCGCGAGCGCCGAGCCGGCGTTGAAGCCGAACCAGCCGAACCAGAGCAGTCCGGCCCCGAGCACCGTGAACGGCACGTTGTGTGGCACGAGCGGCGCGCGGCCGAAGTCGCGCCGCTTGCCGAGCATCAGCGCCGCGACGAGCGCGGAGATGCCGGCACTGATGTGCACGACGGTTCCGCCCGCGAAGTCGAGCGCACCCATGGTATGCAGCCATCCACCATCGCCCCACACCCAGTGCGCGAGTGGATCGTAGATGAGCGTGCTCCACAGCACCGCGAACAGCACATACGCGCTGAACTTCATTCGCTCCACCACCGCGCCCGACACGAGCGCGATCGTGATCGCCGCGAACATCATCTGAAACGCCGCGAACGCGAGATGTGGAATCGTCGCCGCGTACGTCGGATTCGCGCTCGCTCCCACCACGCGCAGCCCCGCCCACGCGAAGCCGCCGATCAGGCTCGACCCCGGCGAGAACGCGAGCGAATAGCCGAGCACGACCCACTGCACGCTGATCACGCCCAGCGCCGCCATGCTCATCATCAGCGTGTTGAGTGAGCTTTTTCGCCGGACTAATCCGCCGTAGAAGAAGGCAAGTCCGGGAACCATGAGCATCACGAGCGCGGCGGAGACCAGCACCCATGCAGTGTCACCCGCAGAAATCTCGACGACGGTGCTCGCGTTCATGCGACCACCGCTGCCGTATCGGCTTGCTGCGCCTTTCGCTGCACCTCGTTCGCGGTGACCGGCGTCAGCGCGTCGTTGTCGGTCTCGCCGGTGCGGATGCGCACCACACGATCGAGCGGTTGCACGAAGATCTTCCCGTCACCAACCTCGCCGGTGCGCGCTGCCTCGACGATCGCGCGAATCGTCGCCTCGACGTACGGCTCCGAGCACGCCATCTCGACCTTTACCTTCTCGCGGAACTCGAGCACCACCGACGAGCCGCGATAGGTCTCGACGATCTCACGCTCGCCTCCGTGTCCGCTGACGCGACTGAGCGTGATCCCCGTAACGCCAGCGCGGAAGAGCGCCTCCTTGACCGCCGCGAGCCGCTCGGGACGGATGACGCAGGTAATGAGCTTCATGGGTCCCCTCGCATGAATGAAAAGCGCCCCGAAAGTGCCGGGGCGGTGATGGTTTTCTCACGCTACGAGCGCCCCGGAGGAGTGTCAAGAGAATCGCCCGTGGACGAAATCGCACGGCGCGCTCTACCTAGCCATCTGGCCAACGATGCCCGTGGCTAGCGTACCTGGAATGCGAGCGGCTGCAGTCCTGCTCGCCGCCACATTGGCGTTGGCCGCGCACTCCGCCGACCGGCTCTCGGTCCGAATCAACGGCGTCTGGGTCGACTGGTGGAGCGCCGGCAGCCGCTGACTTTCCCCAACCGCGAGAAAAACTCGACGCTGCCGGCGTTTCTATCCTGACTCATTTCAACCAGAGGACAGGATGGCTCGAATCACCTATCGCACCGTCATCGCGCTTGCGGCTTTCACGTCGCTCGCGACTCCCACGACATCGCACGCGCAGTTCGGCGGCTTGATCAAGAAGAAGATCGCGCAGACCGCGGTCAGCAAGGCCCTCCCGCAGCCGGAGGCGCCGGCGGATACGCAGGCGGCGCGGCGCAGCGCCGAGGCGGCGGACTCCAAGGCGCGCCAGAACGCGTGGGCGCATCCCACACCGATCACCACCGCGAACCTCGGCACCTTCATGACGGCGATCCACGCCGAGCAGACGGAGCGCGCAAAGGGAATGTCGTCAGCCGATTCGCCGCTCGCGCGCGTGAGTCAGTACAACGCCGTGAAGAAGAAATGCACGCACGATCTCGCCGCGAGCGACACCATGTTCCAGCAGATGCAGGCAGATGCGGCGAAGAAGGTCCAGGCTGGAAACAGCGAGGCGCTGGTCACGTTCTACAAGAACATGCCGAAGGTTCAGGCCGATAAGGCCGCGCTCTCGACGCGATGCGGGGCGCTGAAGCGTCCGGAGCTCACCGATGCCGACTTCACGCTCATCCGCGCGCAGGAAGCGCACGAGGATTCGGTCGGCGCGGCCGCGGGCGGCTTTTCGTCGCTCGAGTACGGTCGCCTTCGCGAGCGCGTAATCGCGTACGTGATGATGCCGTCGAGCGGGAAACCATCTGGCTACGCTGCCGCCGAGACCCAGGCCATCGACGCTCGGCGCACCGAGCTCCAGAAGCTGCTCGGCGACGAGTTCGAGAGCTCCGGCCAGCGCGTGTCGCTGCAGTAGCTCGCGCGCGACCGCATCACAGGAAGCGCGGATGAGAGTGGTGCGAAAGACCCGAGCCGCATCCATGCTCTCGCTTGCGCTGCTGCTGTCCGCATTCACGCGCGTCGCGCCTGACACGCTCGCGGTGCGCGTGAATGGCGCGTGGCGAGAGTGGTGGCGCGCGGACCGCGCTACCATGCGCTGGACCGCGCCCGAGCCGGTACTCGCATCCGCGATTCGCTGGCGCTCCGCGTCCGCCGGCATCGAGTGGGGCGACGCCGAGCTCTCGGCGCCGGGCGAGGGATGGCGCACGAAGCTCGTCGTCGTGCGCATCGACACCGCGCACCATCGCTTCGCGCTTCAGCTCGCGCAGGGAGCGAACCTCTCCCCCAACTGGTCCGTCGACAGCGCCGGCGATAGCGCGCTCGTCGCCGTCAACGCCGGACAGTTCGGGCGCATGCTGCCGTGGGGATGGTTGATCGCACATGGACGCGAGCTCGCCGCGCCGGGCTCCGGTCCGCTCTCGATGGCCGTCGTCTTCGACTCGAGCGGTGGCGTGCGCTTCGTGGCGGCTGACTCCATCGCGCATGCACGCGCGCGTGGACACATTGCGAACGCCTTTCAGTCGTATCCGACGCTGCTCGCCGACGATGGCGATGTTCCCGCGCTCCTGCTCTCGCCCTCACCGAATATCGACCTCGCGCATCGCGACAGTCGCGTCGCGATCGGTGAGCTGCGCGACGGGCGCGTGCTCATCGCGGTCACGCGCTTCGATGCGCTCGGCGATGCGGCGGCGAAGATTCCGTTTGGTCTCACCGTTCCCGAAATGGCCGCGCTGATGGGCGCGCTCGGCTGTCGTCGAGCGGTGTCGCTGGATGGCGGGATCTCGGGGCAGCTGGCGGTTCGCGAGGCGGGCGGGACGGTACTCAAGTGGACCGCGTGGCGATTCGTTCCCCTCGGGCTCGTCGTTCTCGACCGCCCGACCGCTTCCGTCGTGCGCTGACGCCTTACATCATAGAGGGGTGCTCTTGCCGCACCCCGTCGTTCGACACAGATATGTGCATCCTCCCGTGGAGCTTTACATGCGTTGCCGTCTAGTGATCTCTGTGGCGCTCGGAGCGCTCGTGTTCGTTGCCTCGCCGATGACGGCGCAGGGCATTCTCGGCAAGATCAAGGATCGCGCGCGCACGGAGGTCGACCGCAAGGAGGACGCCGCGATCGAAGCCGTGGTGAAATCCGTCACCTGCGCCATCACAGACAAGGCATGCATCAGGAAGGCGCACGATGCGGGCGAGCCGGTGAAGGTCACGGACAAGAGCGGGAAGCCCGTCTCCAGCGCCGATTCGGCCGCAGCGATCAGTGCAGCGGTCGCGCAGGCGGCCTCGATCTCGGCCGACGACACTCCCGCTGGCGGCGCGCCGGGCGGCTACCCGGGGATCGCACCAACGAGCTCGCCCTCCGCGTCGGGGGGAGCGCCGGGTGTCGGCGCATGGGCCGACTACGATTTCGTCCCGGGAAATCG
>JBDSHG010000203.1:0-6310 GCA_039918615.1 Gemmatimonadaceae bacterium
GCCTCCTCCGCGATCCTCGCGGCACTTCTCTCCATCAGTGCGCTGCGTGCGCAGACGGTCACCGGAACGGTTACCGCCCCGGCGGGCGCCGTCGTCGGCGCGTCCGTCCGCCTGCTGGAGCTCGAGCGCAGCGTGCGCACGGGCGCTGACGGCCGCTTCTCGTTCGGCGACGTACCCCGAGGGACCTACCGCATCTTCACCTCGGCACGCGGCTTCGCGTCGTCGACGGATACGATTCGCGTCGCGGGAGAGACCAGCATCGTGTCGGTGACCCTCCGCGAATTTGCGGTTCGCCTCGAAGAGGTCGTCGTCTCTGCCTCGCCGATCGCCGGGCTGACCACCGAGCAGTACCAGTCGACGGCGTCGAAGACGCGCGCCGATCTGCACGGCAGCCCGGGGACGACCTTCGCAGAGAAGATCTCTGATCTTCCCGGCGTCTCCGTGCGCGGCCTCGGCTCCGCACCAAGCCGTCCGATTCTGCGCGGGCTCGGCGACAACGAAGTGCTCGTGCTCGAGGATGGGCTGCGCATGGGCGATCTCGCCACGTACGATCCCGCGCATGCGACGCCGGTGGATGCGATGGAGATCTCGCAGATCGATGTCGTGCGTGGGCCGGCGACGATTTTGTACGGGCCGAGCACAGTTGGCGGGATCGTGAACGTAATCACGGACATCGTTCCGGACATCTCCGATCGCCGCGTCTCGGGAAGTCTGTCGGGCGAGGGGAATACCGGGAGCAACCAGGTCGCGGGATATCTCAGCAACGTGTTCAGCAACGACCACCACGCGTTCAAGCTGTCAGCGGGCGGCGTTCACGGTGACGACATCCGCATTCCGCATCGCTCCTACGCCGATCCCCGAACGGGCAAGGTATACGATCTCGATCGCATGCCGCAGAGCTTCTCCCGCAACTGGAATGCTGGCGCGGGCTACACGTATCAGGCACCGTTCGGCACGATCGGCATCGGCGGAAAGCATTACGAAACGAACTACGGAATCACGGGCGCTCCGCCGAACGCGGATTTCGTCGACTTTCCGCCCACGACGTCGCGAATCACGCAGGGGCGCAATACCCTCGAGCTTCGCAGCCTGTTCACCGTCGGCGGGGGCATCTTCGACCAGCTGCGCGTGACCGCGGCATACAACGACTACAACCAGTCCGAGTTTCCGACCGCGCAGGATTCGTCCGGCGTGTCGGATCCGCAGGCCAACCACTTCGACAAGAAGTCCATCAACGCCATCGTCCAGCTGCAGCAGCGCGCCTGGGGACGGTTGCACGGCACGCTCGGGCTGTGGAGCAATTTCGAGCATCTCGACATCAGCGGGGATCAGCCGCTCGGACCAAACTCGCTCACGTCCGGGCTTGCGGCGTACGCCTACGAAGAGTTCATCGCGACCAGCAGTACGCGCGTGCAGGCAGGGCTGCGCTTCGACTACAACAAGATCCAGACGCATCCCTTCGCGCAGTCGATGGACTCGGTGTTCCAGACGCTCGACGAGTCGCGCAACTCGAACGCAGTGACAGCCTCGCTCGGTGCCGTGCAGCGGTTCGATCCGCATCTCACCGCGTCGCTCAGCGTCGCGCGCTCGTTTCGCGCGCCGACGGTGCAGGAGCTCTTCGCCAACGGGCTCGATGCCGCGAGCGGCACGTATTCGGCGGGCGATGCGTCGCTGCGCCCGGAGACCGGCTTCGGCGTCGACGCATCGCTGCGCGGGAGCTACGACAAGGTGACGTTCGATGTGTCGCCGTTCGTGAATTACATCCACAGCTACATCTACGGCTTCCTTCGTGGCGACACGATCCAGGATTTTCCCGTGCGTCAATTCGCGCCGACGAACGCGCGGCTGTTCGGCTTCGAGGCGGGGGTGACGGTCGCGCCGGTGCCGGAGCTCGCGCTGCGTGCGAGCACGGATTACGTCAATGCGTACGACACTCGGCTAAATCAGCCGCTCCCGTTCATCCCGCCGCTGCGCGGGCTGCTGCGTGCGACGTACCAGCAGCGGAGCTGGATGGGGATGGTCGAAGAGCGCATGGCCGCGCGGCAGAGCCGCCTCGGCGACGGCGACACGCCGACTGCGGGGTACGGCACCACGAATCTCGGAGTGGGCTACCGATTCGCGAGCGGCGGGGTGGTACACGATCTCTCGCTCCACCTCGACAACGTCCTCAACCAGGTCTATCGCGACAATCTATCGGTGGTGAAGGACTTCATCCCGCAGCCGGGGCGGGCGCTGCGAGTCGGCTACGAGATGGCGTACTGATCTCTCGCGGCTCGCTCAGGGATGCGACTGACCGAGCATGATGAAGGCGGCAAAAGCGATGACGAGCACGACCAGGATGATCGACATCCGACGGCGCTGACGCCGTAGCGCAAGCCAGCTCGGCATGTCGATGTACCACTTGCCCGGCGACGCTTCGCGGACGACGGCCCGGTCGACGAGTCTCCGCCAGCCGAGGCCGTGCATGCCGACGCCAATCTCTTCCGGATCGCGCGCACGTTCCGGCGCCGTGATCCCTGCGCTCTCGAACGCCTCGGCGACGTGGCGCTCCTTGATGAGTATGACCGCCGCTCCCGTTGCACCCATGGCCGATCCTCTCCGACAGGGTTGTGCGCGTCGTGCGCGCGCTGGCGATCGTACGGCACGATCGGCAAGAAAAGTTGCACAAAGCCAGCGGAGCGCGCGAGTAGCCCGGGCGCGGGGAAGCTCGTCATCCCCGAGATGCGTGGTGCGGAGCGGTAAGCGCAGTCGCAGCCCCCACGCTACTTTCTGGTATCGTGACGTGCACGCAATCGGCCATTCTGGAGGCGCAAGTGGATGATTTGCACTCGACCGCACTGGGCGGTGTGGCAGTCGACCCCGGCACGGGGCTGCCGGAGTTCCTTACGCAGGATTATTCGCTCTACACGGCGGAAGATCACGAGACGTGGCGCATGCTCTACTCGCGGCGCATGGGCGCGCTCGAGGAGACGGGGAGCGCGATCTACCTGAGCGGCGCGAAGCTGATCGGTCTCGAGCCCGATCACATTCCCGATCTGGCAGACGTGAATCGGCGGCTCGCGGCGCGCACGAAGTGGGCAGCTGTGGGCGTCGGTGGCTTCATGCCGCCGGTCGTATTCTTCCGCTGTCTCGCCGCGCGACGCTTCCCGACGACTCTCACGGTGCGTCCGCGCGCCAAGCTCGACTACCTCCCGGAGCCGGACATCTTTCACGATGTCTTCGGCCATGTGCCGCTGCACGCCGATCCGGTCTTCGCGGATTTCCTGCAGCACTTCGGTGCGCTGGCCGCTGTGTCGCCCGGCGAGAAGGAGACCGCAGAGATGGCGCGCCTCTTCTGGTTCACCGTCGAGTTTGGGCTGATCAAGGAAGCTGGCCGCGTGAAGGTCTACGGAAGCGGACTGATCTCGTCGCACGGCGACGCGGCGAACGCGCTCGGCCCGAAGTGCGACCGTCGTCCGTTCGACCTCGACGCGGTGATTTCGCAGGACTACGAGATCGACCGGATGCAGGACATACTCTTCGTTGTGGATTCGTTCGAGCAGCTGTTCGCGGCGGTGGAGACGATCGCCGCGCGACGAGGCATCAGCGTTTAACTGATCGCGAGCGCGCCCCGGATCGACAGCGATCCGGGGCGCGCGTCGTCCAGCTCCACCCGCACTTCAGCTCCTTCCTCGAGCGAGCGTAGCGCAACGCTCTCGACGAAGTGATGCGTGTGCTGCCCGCCGATGGCGGCCTTCGTGCACGTGCACGACAGCTCGTGCAGTCGCGCGGTGTCATCGAGGGCCGTGCCTACATCGAGGTGCAGCGGGAATGATGTGCCGAGCGTCGCGAGTCGCGACGCGGTGGCGGCCGAGATTTCGAGCTTGCCGTCGAGCGGCGTCTTTCGCGAGACCGTGCGTCGTTCCAGTAGCATTGTCTGCTAGCTCCGCTGCTGACGGAGTATGATCATGGATGGCTCCTTGTGCATCTAATAGGCGATGCGCGAGCGAAAGGTGACGGGCTCCGCCGGCTCAGCTGTTCGAGGTGGAGAAGACGCCGGTGCGGGCGAATTCGCGAAGCTCGCTGACGATCGAGTCTTCGATCCAGAAGCGAAGGCTGACTCGCGAGGGAGGCAGGAAGCGGATTCGACTTCCGAACGGCGAGGGCGCGCGCAGATGGATCGTAATCGGGCGAACGCGATCCCAGCTGTTCTGTGTGATGGAGGCGATGTCGCCGGGGGGGATTTCGATCTCGCGGCGAAAGTCGGAGGCGAAGAGATGTCCGTCCAACAGATGCATGCGCATCAATTTGGGAGAGCGACCGATCCAAATTGTGCCGACGATCCCTCCAAGGATCCAGACCAACACCGCGTTCGTGCGCGGGATGCCGGGCACGCGCACACCAGCCATGAGCTGCAAGACTCCGAGGATCCAGACGAAATAGAAGAATGTCGGACCGACAAAGCGGAACCGCCGCGTTTCGCGCGACGAGATCTCGGTGCGCACGTGCCTTACGGCGTCTTCGCAGCCGATACCTTCAGCGACTGCGCGACAGCGAGCAGCTGCGCCTCTCGCGCCGCGTTGTTGGTGAGAATGATGAACTGCAACCCGACGCCGTGGCGGACGACCGTGTTCGGCGTGTCCACGTAAATCGTGTCGCCGTGTGCGGGGCGCGTGAGCATCAACGTGTGCGAAGGCGCCTGGCGTCCCGCGAGCGTGAGCGCGCAGGTGGTGGTGCCGAGCGGGCGTCCGATGTCCATGCCGCCCATCCCCATGTTGCCGCGGTAGAGCGCGTGCGTGCCGCGCAGCTCGATGGTGCTGGAGTCCGCGCCCATCCACTTCTTGCCCTCGCCGTCGCCGCTGAGCGGTACTTCGCGGAAGTCCTTCGGCAGCGACAGCGTGCCCTGGAGCGAATCGGTCTTCCACTGCTCATCGGCGGCATCAGTCGCGGCAGCGGCGATGGCGCACTTGGACATTTCGTCCGCGTTTGCTGCCCACTTCCCGGGAGTGAGTCCGTCGCGAAAATCGATCTCCTGCAGCGAGATGCCGGCCGGCCTGGCCGCATTCGATTGGGTGAGTGCGCGCGGCGCGACCATTGTGGAGGCGAGCAGTGCGGCGGCGAGCAGGTTCCCGAGTCGCGATACCATATGTCCATCTCCCTGAATGCGATGCCGATGGCCGGGTCGAAGAGGCGCCGGCGTCCTGCCGAAGACTACCGGGAATTCTCGACGGAGACAGCCCCGCCGCTACTGCGCGCGGGCATCCGCCGGCGCGGAGGGTCCCGGGCCGAACATCAGGTAGCCGAAGCCGAGCGCGAGCGCCGCGTAGAGGGCGCACGCACCCCACAGGAATCCGGAGCCGCTCGACGCGCGCACGGCGTGCAGCAGCGCGAACACGCCCACGAGCGAGTGTCCGAATCCGCCGGCGACGACGGCTTTGCCGTAGATCCCGCCAAGGAGCATCGTGCGCGCGAACCAGGCGGTGAGCGCAAGGCCGAAGAGCGCCGCGCCGTACAGCTGCGCGAGCAGCGCCGCCGCGCCGAAGGGCTCGGCCGCGAAGCGCGAAAGCACGACCTCCGGCGCGAAGATGAGCGCGAGCGCGACGACGCCGAGCACGAGGCCGGTCGCCTCCATGAAACGCTGGATGGGCATGCGGTTCACTCCGTGTGGGATGACGCAGGAAAGTAGCAGCGCTGCCCGCCCGCGCGCGTCGAACGTATACTGAGCGGCGACGCAGGCGCCGCCATTTTTGCGAGCACGAGCATCCAATGAAGAAGACACGTAAAGCGCCGAAAGCCGATTCCACGCGCGAGCGAATCTACACTGCTGCGCGACGCGTGCCGCGCGGCAGGGTGGCGACGTACGGACAGATCGCCGAGCTCGCAGGACTTCCCGGACATGCGCGCCAGGTCGGGTACGCGATGGCCGCGATAGGGAAGAGCAGCACCGTGCCGTGGCATCGCATCATCAATGCGCAGGGGAGAGTGAGCATGCGAAGCTCGGGAGCAGGGAGCACGATACACCAGCAGCAGCTACTCGAGCGCGAGGGCATCGTGTTCGACGAGGGCGGGCGTGTGTCGCTCCCCCGCTTTCGCTGGAAGCCGCGCGGCGGTTAGCCGCAGCCCTCCACCCATTCGACCTCGGGCTCGCGCCCCACGCGATACCGTGTGACTTTGGTCGAGCTGTCGGTCTCGAAGACGATGCGCCGCGACGAATCCGCAGGGGGTGCGGGGCGTACGACGAGGTACTTTCCGCGGGGATCGTATTTGGCGGGCATCGCCGAGAGGCGACCGCGATAGAGCGTCTCGATCTTCGCCTGCTTGTCGCCGATCT
>JBDSHG010000204.1:0-3928 GCA_039918615.1 Gemmatimonadaceae bacterium
CGGACTTCGACACGATCCTCGAGACCAATGCGGAGCGCATCCTCGCGGAGATCGACAGGCTGGATGAGATCGCGCGCGGATTCAGCCGATACGGAATGGGACCGTCGGAGCTGCAGACGGCGGCGCCGCTTGATGTAAGCGTGATCGTGCGCGACGTGGTGGAGTTGGAGAAGCTCGGCGAGGGGAGCATCGATTGGCGGACGACGGGAATCGCGTCGGCCGTTATGGCGTACGCGCGCGACGATGAGCTGCGAGAGGTGATGCTCAACCTGCTCGAGAATGCGCGGTTCGCGGGCGCCACGTGGGTGGAGGTGCGGGTGGATGGCGGTCCGGAGCGAGTGGCGATCGCGGTGCGCGACGATGGTGGCGGGATTCCGGCGAGCGTGCAGGCGCGGCTGTTCGAGCCTCACTTCTCCACCCGCACGCGAGGGAGTGGCCTGGGGCTCGCGATCAGCCGGCGGCTGGTGGAGAGCTGGGGCGGGGAAATCGCGGTGGCGAGTGTGGAGGGGGAAGGAACGACGGTGCGCATCGTCCTGCGCGCGGGGCCCGCGTAGCTCTTTCCGGTTATCTTCCATTTCATGAGTGATTCGCGATGAGTGGTGCCGTGACCGCAACGCCCCTTCCCGCCGATATCGGCGATGAGACTAACGCGCGCATCCTCGCGATCTCGGAGGACCGCATCGCGGGGTTCCTCGAGGATCCATTCGCCGAGATCGCGCGGCTGTCGGGGGTGAGCGAGGAGGTCGTGCACGCGCGCATCCGCGCGATGCTGAGCGCCGGCACCATTCGCCGCGTGCGGCAGACGCTGATGGCGACGAATCTCGCGCCGGGCGCGCTCGTCGCGTGGCGGGTGCCCGAAGAAAAGCTCGATGCGGCGTTCGAGTACTTCGTGAAAGACGATCCGTTTTCGGGGCACGTGGTGATTCGATCGACGGACGGCGCGATACAGGGCTCGAGCTACCGGCTGTGGACGACGCTGAAGGTGCCGCAGGGATATTCGCGCGCGAAGCACTGCACGCTCGTCGCGGCGCGCGTGGGCGCAGACGCGTTCCGTGTGATGCCCGCGAAGCGGCTGTTCGCGCTCGGCGTGGGGCACGTGCGGCGGAAGGGCATGGAGCCGGGTTCGCGGAGCGAGGAGCCGGGGCGCGTGATGGACACGAACATCGTCGAGCTGTCGGAACTCGAGTGGCGCGTGCTGGAACCGCTCAAGCGCGAGCTCGAGGTCGGAGAGATCGGGGCGATGCCGTGGCGCACGCGTGCGGAGGAGGCGGGTGTGTCATATGTAGAATTCCTACACGTGGCGCGCGGGCTGGCCGATCGCGGGGTGATCGGGCGCTTCTCGACGTTCCTCGAGCACGTGAAGCCGGGGGCCGAGGGTATTCGCGTGACGCGGTACAACGCGCTCTTCCACTGGCGTGTGCCGGAGGGGCGCGAGATCGAGACGGGGAAGGAAGTCGGGCGTCATCACATCCTCACGCACGCGTACTGGCGCGAGGGTGGAGACGAGTTCGCGAACGTGAACATCATGGCGGTGGCGCACGGCACCGACAAGCAACTCGTGCTCGCGCACAAGGCGGCGATCGATGCGCATCTCGCCGAGGCGGGGATTCCGGTGAGCTATACGAACGTGTTCTGGGGCGGGCGCAGCGAGATCAAGCCGAGTGAGATTGCGCCGGGAGCGTACGTGGCGTGGTTGCGGGCTGCGGGAATAGCGCCGGAGTCGATGCGCGCGAGTGCGGACGAGGAGCCGGGCGCGGCGTGATGAGATTCGGAATGCGCGCGGTGGTGGTGGGCGGCGCGATGATCGTGGCGTGCCAGGATGCGCGGGACGCGAGGGCGTCGCGGGCTGACTCGGCTCGGGTTGTTGCGGAGAGAGTGGCGGCATCGCGTGTCGCAGCGGCGAGGGATTCGACGGGATTCAGTGTACCCGCGGTGTGCGCGCAGGGCGGGCTGCCGGTGCCGCGGAAGGCGGCGCGGGTGGTGACGGCGCCGAAGACGCATGCGGATAGTGTGAAGCGCGCGAAGGACGACTCGATGCACATGGCGTCGCTAAGCCTGCATCCAGGGGCGGAGCCTGCGCACCTGATTGGCGGGTGGCGCGATTCGAGTGGCGCTCGGGACAGCTCGACGGCGACGCGCGCGGATACGATGCGCGCAGATGCGAAGCACGTTGCACGCGCTGCGAGCAACGACAGTGTTGCGGGCGCGCCAAAGTCGCAGCGCGCGGCGCACGCGGACTCGCTCGCGCGCGCACGCGCGAAGGTGCACGCCGATTCGCTGAAGGTGATCGCGCTGCAGACCGACTCGGCGGCGACGCGCCGCCTCCCGGGATCGCTCTTCCCTGGGTGCCGAGTGGTGGCCTACTACGGCAATCCCATGTCGAAGCGCATGGGGATTCTCGGCGAGATCAACCCCGACTCGATGCTCGCGCGGCTCGCGAAGCAGGCCGCGGCGTATACGGCGGTCGACAGCGGGCGCCCCGCGCTGCCGGCGCTCGAGCTCATCGCCACGGTGGCGCAGGCGGGGCCTGGGAAGAGCGGACTCTATCGCGCGCGGATGCCCGACACGCTGATCGCTCGCGTGATGGGGTGGGCGGAGAAGCACCACTATCTCGTCATCCTCGACATTCAGACGGGGCGCAGTACGATGGCGGCGGAGATGGTGCCGCTCATGAAATATCTCGCGAAGCCGTACGTGCATCTCGGGCTCGATCCCGAATTTTCGATCGGCACGAAGAAGATTCCCGGGAAAGTGATCGGCCGCATCGATGCGGCGGACGTCAACGCGGTGTCGACGGTGCTGGCGGCGCTGGTGGATTCGCTCCAGCTGCCGCCCAAGATGCTGATCGTGCATCGCTTCACGACGCCGATGCTGTCGAACCATCAGAAGATCAAGCTCGATCCGCGCGTGCAGATCGTGATCGACATGGATGGTTTCGGGCCGCCGAGGCTGAAGTACGGATCGTACAAGGCGTACGTGCACGATCGTCCGGTGCAGTTCGCGGGGTTCAAGCTGTTCTACAAGAACGACAAGCCGATCCTGACGCCGGCGCAGGTGATGGAAATGGACCCGGTGCCGCTGTTCATCATGTATCAGTAGCGGGCGGGCACGGGAGGTATCGTCAGCCCGAGCCGGGCGTCGTTCTCGAGGCTGCGCAATTCGAGCTGACGGCGCCGTAGCAGAAGTTTTTGGGTAGCGGTGCGAGCGTAGCGTCGGTTCCGAACGCGCGACGCGGATGGTGTGCGCAGCACGCTGCGCTCGCACCGTGAACCCATGCTCGCCGCCATCCACTCCGCCGCCGTTCTCGGCATCGATGCGTACGACGTAACCGTCGAGGTCGACGCAGCGCAGGGGCTCCCGCAGTGGACCATCGTGGGGCTTCCCGCCGGCGCGGTGAGGGAGAGTCGCGAGCGCGTCGGCGCGGCGCTCGTGAACTCGGGGTTTGTGGTGCCGCCGAAGCGCTTCACGATCAACCTCGCGCCGGCAGATCGGCGGAAAGAGGGAACCGCATTCGACCTCCCGATCGCGCTCGGCATCCTCGTCGCCACCGGGCAGCTCCGTGCGGATGCCGTCGCGAGCATCGTGGCGGTTGGCGAGCTCGGGCTCGACGGCACGCTGCGCGCGATGCGCGGCGCGCTTCCCGTCTCGCGTCGGGTGGCGCAGCTCGGCGATGCGCCCGCGCGTACGCTCGTGCTTCCACCGGCGAATGTGGCCGAGGCGGCGCTCGTGGGCGCGACGCCGCTCGCCGCGCCGGCATCGCTGCGCGATCTCGTCGCCGCGCTGCGACGCGGTGCGCTCGCGCGCGCCGAGCCGTCGCCTCGCGCGCCGGCGTGCGCGCGCGAGGCGCTCGACTTCGCTGATGTCGTGGGGCAGGAGACCGCGAAGCGCGCGCTCGAGATTGCCGCGGCGGGCGGACACAACGTGGTCA
>JBDSHG010000205.1:0-7001 GCA_039918615.1 Gemmatimonadaceae bacterium
CGAGCTCGAACTTCCCCATCTTGAGATTCAGCCATGGGCTGTCTCCCAGGTTGTCGAAGCGAACGTGCATCGCTTCGAAGCCGAACGACCCGAGATTGTCGCCCGAAAGGAGCACGACGAAGGAGACGTTTTTCCAGAGGGTGCCGGCCGTCCAGATGTCTATGCCGGAGAGATCGAAGCCGTGAGACGTCAGGGTGCGCTCGACCTGCCCGCTCTTGGAATCGCCTGGAGTGGCGTCCACGAGCTGCTTCGTGGCGCGCTCCACATGGAACTGCGGGGTGACGCGAATCGTGAGCGGGATGTACCCGTTGCTCTGCGCCATCGGCGAGTCCTTCTCGTTTCGCAGCTGGTAGCCGTTGTCCCGGAACTGCTGTCCGAAGCTGTTCAGCTCTGGCCACACCGTGTGACACGCGGAGCATCGCAGCCCGTACTTGCGCGCGAACGCCGGAATGAGCTTCACCTTCTTCGTCGCATAGCTCGTTGTGGCCGCGCGCTCACCATTCTGGATCGACGCGACGTACGCCCGATACGCGTCGGCCACATCCTGGCTCGTCGATGGAGTGGCGCGTTCGACCATCGCCGAATCGCTGCCGCGAACAACCATCGCGCTCGCGGATGTGACGCCGATCATACTGGCACCCACTCCCAACGCGCAGACCCTCATCCCTCTGATGAAACGCGAGTACATCGTCGACCTCATTGTGCCTCCGCTGGACACGGCGAGTGATCCTCAGGGAGCGTCGCTGTTCTCGTCCCGGTCACAACGAAGGAGACTGCCTTCGGTGATATCGAGCTGGCCGGTTGTCGATGCGAATACCGTCCGTTCGGAATGCGACAGCTGTCCTTCCGGCGGGGATATAGGAATCGGGCTCGCGATTGCTCAAGCACAATGCGCACAATGATTTGTATATTTATAACTAAATAAATATTTATTTCTAACAAATCCGCGAGAATTGCTGATTCCACATCTCGCCGTCGAGTCCTGCATGGGACGATTTTCATGCGGCGCTCGTGCCTCGACGTCGTGTGCGAGCGAGGCGCACCAGCTCCTCTTAGTAGCGAATAATTACTAAATATGGAGGGGCGCGGTTCGACACGGATTCGGGTGCAGGGGAGGTCAATGGGCGCGTCCCACTCCCCGGCCACCCGCTGGAAGCCTCGCCTTGCTGCGCGGAACGGCGGGAGCAGCGGGCGTGAATCGAGGGGTAGATCGCTCAGCAGGGCGTCGGCGTATTCAGCGCGTCGACCTCCACCGTGAACGTGCGCGCGCTGCATCGAGCGAGCTCCTGGCGTGCCCGGACGGTTCCGATGAGTTGCCAGATCGCCCGACGCCGTCGCGCGGTGCGCGAGTGCCACCGGGGGCGGGCGTGGGAGGGCGACATACAAAGTACAGTGTTTCGACCGGTACTCAAGTATTCTTATAACTATACAACAACTTGATGATCCCGGGTCCGGACCCGATCTTTCGCCCATGCCCAATCGATTGAACCCCGAAACAGCCCCCTCCGTCGAGGATCGCGCCCTCGTTTTCAAGGCGATCGGAGATCCGACGCGGGTTCGCATCATCGAGCTCTTGCGTGCGCAAACGGAAGAGATCACGGGGACCGAGATCGCCGGGAGCGTCGGCGTCAGTCTCGCGCTGCTCTGCCATCACTCGAGTGTGCTGGTCGAGGCGGGGCTGGTGACGAAGCGAAAGGAAGGGCAAACATCGTACTGGATGCTCAACCGGGACGCGCTCGCAGCTGCACTCGGGTCGCTCGCAGAGCCGGGCGCGATCGCGGGCTAGCGGCGTGCCGGGATGATGGTTTACAGATAGGTGATCCCGCAGCACGGGTTGTGCATTACACGAAGATCACGACAACACTCCCTTCCGAGGCATCAATGCATCGTCACAATGTTTTCTCCATGGTTGCCGTTGCAGCCATTGTCACCGCTGCTGCGTGCAATCCGTTCCACAAGAACGCCAACGAGATCAAGACGGTCGACATCCCGGTGGGTGAGCGCTGGAACGCGACGCTGGCGACGCCGTCGGGTCTCGCGGGCGCCGTGCAGATCCACGGCACCGGCTACGTCGCGCGCGACCCGTCGGGATCGAGCAAGGCGGTGATCCACGTGTCGAACGCCACTGCGGGCGGGGTGCATCCGTGGTCGGTTCGCATTGGGCTCTGCGGCGACCCGAACAATCCGGTGCTCGGCGATCTGTCTGCGTATCCGAATCTCAAGATCGACAAGGACGGCACGGCGCAGGGCGGCGCGCTCCTCTCCGTTCCCTTCCCGACGAGCGGCAGCTACTCGCTCGAGGTTCGTGCATCGCCGACGAACATGGGCACGGTCATCACGTGCGGGAACCTCGCTCCGCCAACGCAGTGATCGTATGGATGAATGGCGTGCTCTTGCGCCATTCGTCCGTGCATCACATACTGCCCGCATGAACACGCACGCCACGAGCTACCTCGCATATTTTACCAGCTTTTGGGGATATCCCCCCGGAAGCCGGTAGCTCGTGCCCAGCGGTCGTTAACGACTAGGCGGTGCGTCACCACGGCTCCCGGAGAAATCCGGGAGCCTTCTTGTTTTCGAGGCCCTCGAGATGATCATCGTTACCAAGTCCAACGTATCGGAACCCGAGCTCGCGAACATTCGGCAGCGTGTCGAGTCGCTCGGGCTCAAGACCCACATCACGCGCGGCTCGCATCGTGTCGTGATCGGCTGCGTCGGCGACGACGCTGCGCTTTCCGAGATTCCGCTGCTGGCGCTCGCCGGCGTCGAGAGCGTGACGCCGATTTTGCGCCCGTACAAGCTCGCATCGCGGGAGTTTGGACATCCCGACGAGCCGACGGTCGTGTGCGTTGCGCCGGGCGTCGCGTTCGGCGGACGCGCGATCCAGGTCATCGCGGGGCCGTGCTCCGTCGAGGGCGGAGAGATGCTGCTCGAAACTGCGATCGCTGTGAAGGGCGCAGGTGCGACGCTCCTGCGTGGCGGCGCGTACAAGCCGCGCACGTCGCCGTACGCCTTTCAGGGGATGGGCGAGGCCGCACTCGAGCTCCTCGCCGCGACGCGCGCGGAGACCGGGCTTCCGATCGTCACCGAGGTGATGGACACGCGACAGGTCGACACGGTGTGCCGCTACGCCGACATGCTGCAGATCGGCGCGCGCAACATGCAGAACTTCGCGCTGCTCGCCGAAGTCGGGAAAACGAAGAAGCCGGTGCTGCTCAAGCGCGGGCTCTCGGCGACCATCAGGGAGCTGTTGATGGCGGCGGAGTACGTGATGGCGAGCGGGAATCAGGACGTGGTGCTGTGCGAGCGCGGCATCCGCACCTTCGAGACGGCGACGCGCAACACGCTCGACGTCGCCGCGATTCCGGTGCTGAAGGAGGAGACGCATCTGCCGGTGATCGTCGACCCGAGCCACGCGGGCGGTCGCGCGGCGCTCGTCGCGCCGCTCGCCTTCGCTGCGATCGCAGCCGGCGCGGACGGGCTTATAATCGAAGTGCATCCACACCCCGAAGATGCGCGTTCGGATGGCGATCAGTCGCTCGACTTTGCCTCCTTCGTCGACGTGATGACGCGTATCGCGCCATTCGCGGACGCCGCGGGGCGCACGATGCACGCGCCGTCGCACGGCCCCGCGTGACGCGCACCGCACGCATCGCCTTCCAGGGAGAGCTCGGCGCCTTCAGCGAGGAGGCGATCCGCAACATCGATGCGCACGCCGAGGTGGTGCCGTGCAGGGAGTTCATCGACGTCGCGCAGGCGGTGGAGAACGGCGACGTCGATGCGGGGATGCTGCCGATCGAGAACACGCTCGCGGGGTCGGTGGTTGGAAGCTACGACGCGCTGCAGACGTGCGGGTCGCTGCAGGTGGTCGCCGAGACGGTGGTGGAGATCCACCACTGCGTGATGGCGCCTCACGGCGCACGTCTGGGTGCGCTCACCATGGTAGAGAGCCATCCGGTGGCGCTCGCGCAGTGTACGCGCTGGCTGCGCGCGCACCCCTCGATCGTGGCGCGCGCGGCGTACGACACTGCGGGCGCAGCGCGCGACGTCGCGGCGCGGGGCGACGTGCACGCGGCGGCGATCGCGGGGCGGCACGCGGCCGCGCGCTACGATCTCGAGATTCTCGCGGCGGACATCGAGAACCGCTCCGACAATCAGACGCGCTTCCTCATGATCGCACGCGACTCCCCTCCACTCGGGCACGACGCGCTGGCGCGGACCGCGCTGCTGATCACGACGCCGAACGTGCCGGGCGCGCTGCTCCGCGTGCTCGAGCCGCTCGCGCGCAACCGGATCAACATGAGCAAGCTCGAATCGCGGCCGGCGGAGGAGCCGTGGCACTACCGATTCTTCCTCGAGCTCGATCATCCGGCTGGCGACCCCGCGCTCGATACGGCGATCGTGCAGCTGCGCGAGGCGACCGAGTCGCTTCGGGTGCTGGGAACGTACACGCGATGGCGCGCTGGACGTGCGGACGATCGCGCACCAGATTAGCGCCACCCCATTAGCGAGGTGTCGTATGTCGTTGTTCGATTCGCGGTCACTGCTGCCGCTCGTCGCCCTGCTCGCGGCGTGCGCGACCAAGGATACGTCCGGGACTGTCGCCGCGTCCGACTCCACCGCAAAGCCGGTCGCCGCGCCCGTCGCGCATCAGATGACGATCGTCGCAGCCGATTATAAGTTCGACGCGCCCGATGCGGTGCCGTCGGGAATGATGACGATTCATCTCGTCGACAATGGCTCTGAGCTCCACCACGTCGCCTTCGTGAAGCTGAACGACGGCAAGACGATGGCGGATGTCGCGCAGGCGCTGAAGACGCAGGCGCCACCGCCGGCGTGGTGGGTCGACTACGGAGGGGTGAACGCGCCGCACCCTGGCGGTGGGATGGCATCGACGACAGAGAAGCTGGAGCCGGGCAACTACGCGCTGATCTGTTTCATTCCGTCAGCTGACGGCATGCCGCACTTCGCCAAAGGAATGGTGCGCCCACTCACCGTCACGGCGAGCACCGATGCCGACGCTGCCGCGCCGGCGTCGGACGTCGACCTGACGCTCAGCGACTACACCTTCACGCTGTCGAAGCCCATCACGTCGGGAAAACACACTATTCGCATCGAGAGCAACGGCTCGCAATCGCACGAGCTGCAGCTGGTTCGTCTGGCGCCGGGCAAGAAGGCCGCTGACGTTCCACTGTGGGTCGAAAAGCCCGTCGGCCCACTGCCGGGCGAGCCAATCGGTGGGGTTCCTGCCATGCACAAAGGAAGCACGGCCTACATCACCGCCGATTTCACTCCCGGAGATTACGCGTTGATCTGCTTTCTCCCGGATGCGAAGGACGGCAAGCCGCACTTCACGCACGGGATGATCCAGCAGGTGCACATCAGCTAATCAGTCTCAGCGAGTGGCGAGTATCGATTGTGCTTTGGCGAACGCGCCACTCGCCGCTGCGACTTCCGGACTCGTGACCGCGGAGATGCGGTAGTAGCCCTCGTCACCGAACCTCGACGCCGCGACCGCGCGCACGAGCACGCGCTGCAGCAGTGCGGCGCTCGCGCTGTCGCCGTCGATCGTAATGCGGTCCTTGAGCGCGTAGGCGCGGAAGTCGGCTATCGCCGCGGCGGGAAGCGCCGGACTTGCGGCGAGTGCGTCGAGCGACATGAGCGATGCCGCGTTTGCCGTCACCCACGCACCTGTCCACTTGAGGATCAGGTCATCCTCCGCCGCGCGAGCGAGCCACGAGGGTGCGGCCGGCGCGTCGGGGAGCCGCATGTCGGGATAGATGCCGCCGCCGCCGTACACGGTGCGTCCGCCATCCGTCTTGCACGACGGACGGCTCGCCGTATCGCGATCGGCGCCCGCGAGGCGATAGTAGTCACGCATTGACACGCCGTGGTACTGGCGCTGGATGATGCGCCCGCATGGCGTGCGCACGTGCCCCACGACGAGCTCGATCATTGAGCCATCGGCCATTGGGAAGCCCCGCATCAGCAGCGATTTCCCGAACGTCGTATGCCCCACGATGAGGGCGCGATCGTGATCCTGCAGCGCGCCGGCGACGAGCTCCGACGCGCTCGCGGTTCCCGAGTTCACGAGCAGGATGATCGGATAATGCCGCTCGCTCCTCCAGAAGGAGCGCGACACACGCCCCGTGTCGGTATCGGCCGCCTTTCGCCCCTCCGACGTGTACACAATGGTCCCCTTCGGCAGGAACTCGCCCGCGACGTGTGCGGCCTCCGCTACGCTGCCGCCGCCGTTGTCGCGAAGATCGATGATGAGGCGCTTCATTCCCTTTCCTTCGAGCTTGCCGAGGGCATCGTGCAGGTCATCGGCGACCTTTTCGTTCATGAAGCTCGTGATGCGCACGTAGCCCGTTCCGGCGGCGGGATCGAGCATGAACACCGCCGGTACCGCCGTCACCTCGCCGATCTTTTCGCGCTCCACGCTGCGATCGAGCTTCGCGAGCGTCCCGTCGGCGCGCAGGCGCTCGAAGGAGAGTATCGTGGTCGATCCCTTGTCACCGGAGAGGATTACTCCGAGTTCCACAGCGCTCTGTGCCGTGACGGGTTTACCGTCGATCGCGATGAGCTCATCGCCCGGAAGAATGTCCTGGTGCGCCGCAGCCGTACCCGGCGCGATGGCCGACACCACTGGCGAGCCGCCGTGATACTCAAATTCGACGGGGATGGGAAAGAGCTTTCCGTCCTTCAGCGCCTGCTCGCGCCCGGGCGAGAGGCGCACCGCGGGAATGACGAACGAGTGCGGATCCGCGGCGTGCACCATCCCTTCGATGGCCGCCATGAGAAGCTCGTGGCTGTCGACGGAATCGGGATGATTCACGCGGATCTGGTTGAGCACCTGCGAGAACATCTGCAGATCCTCGTAGGTCGTGCGTTTGCGCATGACGACCGTGTCGGCGGGCAGCTTCTGCTGCGACCGAACGGGCGGCGCGACGACGAGCGTGAGGAGCAGCGTTCCCGAAGCGATCACTCGCGAGAGATGC